>NZ_BCRE01000111.1 GCF_001552435.1 Kribbia dieselivorans NBRC 106261 | reverse complement strand
CGCCGAGGACGTCGCCCTCCCGGTCGACCCACTGCGCGCCCGCGCCGGAGTCTGGCTCGACCCGGCCCGCCGCATCTCCGGAGTGGCCGACAGCCGCGGCCGCACGCGGCGGGTCTTCCGGCTCGACGAGATCATGCCGAGCTGGCAGTTCGTCATCGAGGCCGCGACGGCCGTGCCCGCCACCGGCGCCAAGCTCAGCCCGTCCCTGCCGCACGACGCTCCGCCGCTGGGCACCGAGGCGCAGTGGACCTCATGGCGCGGCGAGGTGCTCGAATGCGTCGTCTGGTGGGGGCCGTTGGTGCACCGCGCCGGGCGCACCGCGCAACTGCTCAGCCCAGACCGCTCTCCCGTCGTGGTCGACGAAACCATGGCCGAGGACGACCCACCGACCACCCGGTCGCACACGGCGCTGGGCCCCTGGTTGTACGAGTCCGATCGGGCCGTCACGCGCGCCGGGCTGCTGGGGGCGCTCACCGCCGCGACCGGGGGCACGGAGATCGAGGCAGGGCTGGGGTACGTCACGGCCGAACGTGAGGTCGACGTGCCGTTCGCCCGACGGTTCCGCGTACTCGAGGCGATGCCGTACAACGTCAAGGTGCTGCGCGGGTGGCTGCGCGAGCGTCACATCACCGACCTGACGATCAAGAAGCGCGGCCTGCGCCTGGACGAGGAGCAGTTGCGCCGCCAGTTGCGCGTGGGTCGCACCGCCGGCGACGGTGAATCGGCGACCGTGCTGCTCACCCGAGTCGCCGGAGAACCGATGGCCATCATCGTCGAACGCGCCGGCTGACCCGATCGACCGGTCGCAATCCGGATCGGGCGGACCGAACGGGGTTAGGCTCGAGTAATGCAGTTTCGCGCATCGGGCACGGCCCGGGTGGTGGCCGTGGGCGCCGCACTTTCGATCACCCTGGCCGGGTGTGGCGTGGGCGGTTCGGTGGCGGAGCCCGGTGTCTCACCGGCGCCGACGACGCTCCCCTCGAGTTCGAGCGCGGGTTCGGTGACGACCTCCCCGACTGCCACGAGCGCGTCCTCCGAGATCGAGGCGACGACTCCCGTGACGTGCGTGTCGAAGACGCTCTCGGGCCTGAGCGCCGACCAGCGCGCCGGCCAGTTGCTCATGATCGCCGTCCAGACGACGACCCAGTCGAGCGCGAAGCAGCAGATCGGCCAGTACCACGTCGGCAACGTCATCTTCCTCGGCGGCTGGCGCGACCGGGCACCGATCAAGGCCGTCGCCACCGGGTTGCAGGCCCAGGCCGGCCCGAACGCCACCCGCAACGTCAAGCTCATCGTCGCCGCCGATCAAGAGGGCGGCGCGGTCCAGCAACTCAAGGGCAGCGGGTTCTCGACCATGCCCACCGCGCTCCAGCAGGGGCGTCTGAGTGACGCGACCCTGCGCCGCTCCGCCCATACGTGGGGATCGCAGCTGCGCGCCGCCGGGGTCAACACCAACCTCGCGCCGGTCAGCGACACCGTGCCGGCCTCGCTCGGCACACGCAACGGGCCGATCGGGCGGTGGGACCGGCAGTACTCGTCCAACCCGACCGTCGTCGGCCAGAAGACCGGCGCCTTCATCCACGGCATGCGCGACGCCGGGGTGACCACGTCGATCAAGCACTTCCCCGGCATCGGGCGGATCATCGGCAACACCGACCACACCGCCTCCGGGATCGTCGACACGACCACCACGCGCACCGACCCGTACCTCGCGCCTTTCCGCGCCGGGATGAAGGCCGGAACCGGGATGGTCATGGTCTCGACCGCGACGTACACGAAGATCGATCGCAGACATGCGGCGGCGTTCTCGCGCCCGATCGTCACCGACCTGTTGCGCGGCAATCTGGGGTGGCGCGGCGTGGTCATCACCGACGACGTCGGCGCCGCGGCGTCGGTGCAGAACGTGCCGGTGGGCGCGCGGGCGACGCGCTTCATCGACGCCGGCGGAGACATCGTGCTCACCGCTGATCTCACCACGACCGGCACGATGCAGCGGGCCATCGTCGCGCGCTACCGCACCAACACGACGTTCCGAAAGCGCGCCAACACGTCGGTGCGCCGCGTCCTCACGCTGAAGGATCGGATGGGGCTGCTGCCCTGCTCGCGGTGACCGGATAGAAGGCCGCGATGAGCAGCGCTCCGATCCCGGCGCCGACGAACTGGGCGACAATGAAGGCGGCCACGCTGGCCGGGGCGATGCCGGAGAACGAATCGGTGATCGACCGGCCGATCGTCACGGCGGGATTCGCGAACGACGTCGAGGACGTGAAGAAGTAGGCCGCGCCGATCCACGTCGGCACCAGGGCGGGGCCGAGGTGCCCCTGGCCGCTGCGGGTCAGTGCGCCGATGAGCGCGATGAGCCCCGCGGTGGCGACGACCTCGCCGAGCCACAGGCCGCTGCCGACGCGGTCGCGCGTCGAGGCGGTCACGGCCGGCAGACCGAACATCAGGTGGGCGAGCACGGCTCCGAGCAGCCCGCCGACGATCTGACCGGCGACGAACAGGCCGGCCTCGGCCCACGGCAGTTCGCGGCGACCGGCGGCGACGACCGTGACGCACGGGTTGAAGTGCGCGCCGGAGATCGGACCGAGCGACCAGATGAGCACCGCGAGGGCGGCCACGGTGGCGAGGGCGTTGATGAGGAGCTGCACGCCCACATCGGGGGTCAGGCGGGTGGCCATGATGCCCGAGCCGACGACGGCGGCGACGAGTCCGCCGGTGCCAATGAACTCGGCTCCGAGACGCCGGAGTCGAGTGGCGGTCGCCGTCACGGTCGGGGCGCCGGCGTTCAGCAGCACGGCGATGCGTCGATGACCGGCAGGTCGAGGTACGCCCGCACGGCAGTCAACGCCTCCGGCTGCACGGTCCAGTGCACCCAGCGGCCGCGCTTCTCGCGGCTGACCAGCCCGGCATCGTGGAGTTTGCGCATGTGGAACGACAGTGTCGGCTGGGTGATGCCCAAGGCGTCGGGCATATGGCACGCACAGGCAGTCCCGGCCTGTGACTGCGCGAGGTAGCCCAGCAGTCGCACCCGGGTTGGGTCGGCGAGCGCCTTGAAGACGTCGGCGAGCTTCTCGGCCTGCTCGGCGGGCAGCAGCGCGCTCTCACTCCCGGCGCAGCAGACCTCGGCCTCCGCGGTCGCTGGGTGGTCCTGGGTCGTCGTCACCCGATCACCCTAACCCAACACATTGACAATTCTCCATACGTCGGGTTTGACTCGATGCCATGACCAACTCGCGTCCCTCCGTGTTGTACGTCTGTGTCCACAACGCCGGCCGCTCCCAGATGGCCGCCGCCTACACCCGAGTCCTCTCCGACGGCGCCGTGGAGGTGCGCTCCGCCGGCTCTGCGCCGGCCGAGTCGATCAACCCGGCGGTGCGCGAGGCGCTGCTCGAGGACGGCATCGACATCTCCGCCGAGACGCCGAAGATTCTGACGAATGCGGCCGTCGAGGCCTCCGACGTCGTCATCACCATGGGTTGCGGCGACGCCTGCCCGATCTACCCGGGCAAGACGTATCAGGACTGGGAGCTCGACGACCCGGCCGGTCAGGGCGTCGAGGCGGTCCGGCCGATCCGCGACGACATCAAGGTGCGCGTGCGCGGATTGCTCAGCGAGCTGGGCGTCGAGGCGGTCGACGCGGCACGCTGACGCTCAATGGCTGACGGTCAGTGCGCGTGATCGTGGTCGACCGTCACCGGTAGGCCCGACTGCACGTCGGTGACCGGCATCGACGAATCCGCCGGCAGCGACAAATCGCTGGCGGGCCGGCCCTTGAGCATCATCTGCGCGCCGAGCGACGCGACCATCGCCCCATTGTCGGTGCACAGCGCACGTCGCGGCACGCGCAGCGCGATCCCGGCGGCGTCGCAGCGCTCCTGGGCCATCGCCCGCAGCCGCGAGTTCGCGGCCACTCCCCCACCGATCTGCAGCGCCGCGACGTCGTACTCACGGCACGCGTCGATCGCCTTGCGGGTGAGCACGTCGGTGACGGCCTCCTGGAACGACGCGGCGACGTCGGCGACGGGCACGTCCGCGCCGGCGACCCGGCGGCTCTCCACCCACCGCGCGACGGCCGTCTTCAGGCCCGAGAAGGAGAAGTCGAACCGGTGCCGTTCGAGGTCGCGCCGGGTGGACAGGCCGCGCGGGAAGTCGATGGTGATCTGACCGTCCTGGGCAGCACGGTCGATGTGCGGCCCGCCGGGGAATCCCAGGCCGAGCACGCGCGCGACCTTGTCGAACGCTTCTCCGGCCGCGTCGTCGATCGTTGAGCCGAGCGAGCGGATGTCGTGGGTGACATCGGGCACGAGCAGGAGCGACGAATGCCCACCGGAGACGAGCATCGCCACCGTCGGTTCGGGCAGCGGGCCGTGCTCGACGATGTCGACCGCGACGTGGCTGGCGAGGTGGTTGACGCCGTACAGCGGCAGCCCGAGCGCGAGCGCGAGCGCCTTGGCCGCGGCGACGCCGACCATGAGCGAGCCGGCCAGGCCCGGTCCTGAGGTCACGGCGATCCCGTCGAGGTCGGTCAGGGCCACTCCGGAGTCGCGTGCGGCGCGTTCGAGGGTCGGGATCATCTCCTCGAGGTGGGCCCGGCTGGCGACCTCGGGCACGACTCCGCCGAAGCGGGCATGTTCGTCGACGCTGCTGGCGACGGCGTCGACGAGGAGCTCCTCACCGCGGACGATGCCGATGCCTGTTTCATCGCAGGAGGTCTCGATGCCCAGAACGAGCGGTTGGCTGATCGACGTGGTCATGCGGGGGTGTCCTTCGTCGGGGTCGGGCGCAGGTCGAGGCGCAGGATGAGCGCGTCGACGTCCCCGGGTTGGTAGTAGCGGCGGCGCGTCTGGAGGTGGGTGAAACCGCGCGAGCGGTACAGGCCCAGCGCCGGGTCGTTGTCGGCGCGGACCTCGAGCATGAGGTGATCGGCGCCCCCGTCGCGGGCGCGGGTGATGAGTTCGTCGAGCAGGACCCGGCCCAGTCCGCGACCGCGGGCGGCCGGCGCGGTGACGATGGTCATGACGTCGGCGACCTCGCCGCCGTGATCGAGCCCCGCGTACCCGAGGATTCCTGCGCGGTGCTCCCCCTCCTCACGG
>NZ_BCRE01000110.1 GCF_001552435.1 Kribbia dieselivorans NBRC 106261 | reverse complement strand
TGGCGCGAGCCATGGCCGTGCTCGGTGTGCTGATCGCGGTGGCGTTGATCGCGTGGGGGGCCACGGCGCTCCTCAATGGCCGTGGCGGGCCGAACGGCTTCGCGCTGCCCAACGTCGTCGGCAACCAGCTCGCGGTCGCCAAGATGACGCTCGAGGACGCCGGCCTGCAGGTCAAGGTCGACAACGTCAACTCGACCCTCCCGCAGGGCAGCGTGACGGCCTCGGACCCCAAGGCCGGCACGATCGTCGTCGAGGGACAGACCGTCACCCTCGACGTCGCCTCCGGGCCCGGCAACGTCGCCATCCCCGATGTGTCGGGCATGTCCGAATCCGAGGCCCGGGCCGCGCTGAAGAAGGCACAGATCGTCGTCGGCAACGTGCGGGTGACCAACACGCCGCTCCAGCCGAAGGGCAAGGCGTTCCAGACGAACCCCCGTATCGGTCAGACGATCAAGCAGGGCGAATCGGTCGAGTTGCTCATCGCCTCGGGCCGGATGGACCTGGCCGACTACACCGGCATGAACGTCAACGAGGTCCAGCAGAAGCTGTTCGAGTTGGGCATCACCGACATCACGATCACGTACGAGGAGTCCACGGCACCGGCGAACACGGTGATCCGTCAGATCCCCGGCGCCGGGGAGGGCGCGCTGCGGTACAAGGGCAAGGTGGAACTGATCGCGGCCAAGGAACCGCCCGTGACGAAGACGGAGACCGTGCCGCCGTCGACGTTCTCGACTCCGCCGTCGTCGTCAACTCCGCCGAGTTCATCGACGCCACCGAGTTCGTCAACCCCACCGTCCTCATCGACCCCGCCGAGTTCATCGACCCCGCCGAGTTCATCGACGCCGCCGAGTTCATCGACGCCGCCCTCGTCCTCGACCCCACCGACGTCATCGCCGCCCACGAGTTCCGAGCCGGCGAGAGCGGGACGGCAGGGGGCGGGCCAGACCGGCTGAGGCCGCTCAGACCGCGACGGCGCGCGCGACGTTCTCCGCGTTGTGGACCAGCGGGCTCAACCCCTGCGAGCGCGCCACGGCCTGCGGGTCGCCACACATCTCGAGCCAGTTGGCGAACAGCCGGTGCCCGCCCTGGGTCAGGACGGCCTCGGGGTGGAACTGCACGCCGTGCAACGGCAACTCGCGGTGTCGCACGGCCATGATGATGCCGGTCGCGGTGTGGCCGGTCGCGATGAGTTCGTCGGGCAGGGTGTCGGGCTCTATCGTCAGCGAGTGGTAACGCGTCGCGGTGAACGGGGACTCCAACCCTGCCAGCACACCGGAGCCGTCGTGGTGCACCTGGCTGGTCTTGCCGTGCAGCAATTCCGGCGCCCGTCCGATCGTGGCCCCGAACACCTCTCCGAGCGCCTGGTGGCCCAGACACACGCCGAGCATCGGCTGCGCCCGCTCGGCGCACGCCTCGATCATGGCCAACGAGACTCCGGCATGGGCGGGATCGCCCGGGCCCGGTGAGACGAGCACGCCGTCGAAACCGGCCGCCTCGGCGATCGAGACCGCGTCGTTGCGCCGCACGGTCGTGGACGCGCCGAGCTGCTGCAGATAACCGACGATGGTGTAGACGAAGCTGTCGTAATTGTCGACGACGAGGATCTCGGGCACCCGCCCAGTATGCGCGCCCTAGTTCGTCGCCGACGAACGGGTATTGCCGGAGACCGGAGTGGCGGCCTTGAGTTCGACCGAACCCTGGTAGGCCGGGAACTCCTTGACACCACCATCGGTGACCTCGAGCCCGAGACCGACGGCGGCGACGTACTCCTTGTAGATGTTCGCCTGCTCGCTGGCGTCGATCGCGGCGCGCATGGCCTGCGGATCACCGATCGCGGTGATCGTGAAGGGCGGCGAGTACACCCGGCCCTGGAGGATGAGCGTGTTGCCGACACAACGGACCGCCGACGTGGAGATGACGCGCTGGTCCATGATCATCATCGCCTCGGCGCCGCCGGCCCACAGCGCGTTGACGAAGGCCTGGACGTCCTGCTGGTGCACGACAATGTCGTCGACCGTCACGCCGGCGGGCAGGTTGTCGGCCTTGAGGGAGGAGTCGTCGAGCACCACCGTGAGGGTCTCGCCGCGCACGGCCTCCGCACCCGCGACGGCGGCGATCTTGTCCGCCTGGGCGTTGGCGCGGCGGACCGCGGCCGCGCCGCTGGACTCGTCACGGGTCAGGGCGGCGATGTCGTCGCGGTAGCCACCGACCTGTTCCTGCTTGACCGCCACGCGCTGGGACTCGTCGCGGATGAGGTCGGGCAGGTTGGTCACGGTCGAGCGCAGGTTCGTGCCATCGGCGAGTTGGCTGGTGGCGGTGAAGAGCAGGCCGGCGGCGATGGCGACGAGCGGCACGGCGAACGACCACACCGTCGGCTTCGAGGAGAGCCACAGCACGCGGCGGCGCGTGGCGGCAGCGGCCTGTTGCTCAGGTGTCGGCGGCGCCTCGTGGGCTCCGTGCTGCACGTGTCCTCCGGTCGTTGTGGGGTTCTGCCGTGGTTGCGCCCGTCTGCGGCTGTCAGCCGCAGGAACTACGCTAGGGCAACATCCTGAGAACACCGATCACGACACTGCGAGGAGCACCCACCGTGGCCGAGGAGACGCCCGACCTGGACGGCGCTGGAGCGACGACCGAGCGCGAGGCCAAGCGCGAGGCGAAACGAGCCGCGAAGAAGGCCCGCCAATCGCAGAAGATCACCACCACCGGCAGCAACTCGGCGTGGTTCGTCCCGCTCATGCTCACGCTGATGCTCGCCGGGCTGCTGTGGGTCGTCGTCTTCTACATCAGCAACCAGCAGTACCCGGTGCCGCAGTGGGGCAACTGGAACCTCGGCGTCGGCTTCGGTCTGATGTTGGCCGGCTTCCTGATGACGACCCGCTGGAAGTGACCTGATGCCCGCCCCGGCGCCCTGTGACGTCGCCCTGATGCGGCTGGTGTCGCTGGGGCTGGCGGGCCCACGACCGGTCGACCCGCTTGAGGCGGTCACCCGGCTGTCGTGCGTGCAGGGGCAGGATCTGCCTGGCGCGTTGATCTCGGTGGCGTTGCGCACGGTTGGGCGGAGCGTCGTTGAGGTGCGTGATGCGTTGGACGACGGGTCGATCGTGCGGTCATGGCCGATGCGCGGCACGCTGCACCTGGTGCGTGCCGATGATCTTGGGTGGATCTTGTCGCTGACCGGCCCGAAGGTGTTCAGCGGGACGGCCGCGCGACGGGCGGCGCTCGGCATCGACGAGGGCACCCTGGCGAAGGCTGCCGAGGTGAGCGCGGCGGCGCTGGCCGATGGCGGCCTGACGCGGGCGGAGTTGTTGAAGGCCTTCGACGACGCGGGTCTCGAACCGACCAGCGGGCGCGGGTACCACCTGCTCTACCAGCTGGCCGTCAGCGGTCACGTGCATCAGGCGCACCTCGACGGCAAGGATCAACGGTGGGTCGTCAGTCAGGGGCGGCTGCCGGCGCCGCGGCGTGACGGCGAGCGCGTCGAACTCATCGGAGCGTGGTTCGCGGACTTCGTGCGCGGCCACGGGCCGGTGACGTTGGCCGACTTCACCCGCTGGAGCGGGCTCGGCGTGGTCGAGTCACGCGCCGGCGCGGCGTTGGTCACGGGGGACCTGCTCGAACTGGATCTCGACGGCGTGAGCGCGTGGGTGGACCCGGCTGTCCCCGATCTGGTGGCGGAGCATCGTTCCGAGGCGCGCGCGGTGCGGCTGCTGCCCGGCTTCGACGAGTTCATCCTCGGCTACAAGGACCGGTCGGCCCAGTTGCCGCCGGAGCACGAGACGACGATCTGCCCCGGTGGCAACGGGGTGTTCAAGGGGACCGTCGTGGCCGGCGGGCAGGTCGTGGGTACGTGGAAGAAGGGGCGCAAGGCCGGCACGGTCGACGCGACGCCGTTCGGGATGTTCAGCGACACCCGGGCGCGCGCGGTGGCCGCGGTCGCGAGCGACGCTCCGTTCGTCTGAGCCTGCCCCCCTCACCCCCGAGCGGTTCTAGGTATTGCGGTTCGAGGTATTAACGACCGCTGGAGCGGTCGTTAATACCTCGAACCGCGGGAGGTTGGGGCGGGCCAACGCTCGCTCATCCACAGGCTTGTCCCCAGTTGGGGAGAACTACACGGATGTAACTCGGTTGTCCACAGGGTTTGTCCCCAGATGTCCACAACATGTCACCCGGTTCGAGGTATTACCGACCGCTGGGGCGGTCGGTAATACCTCGAACCGGGGGGCGCGGGGTACGGGGTGCGGACGCTGCGGGTCAGCCGACGGGAACCGGCACCCCGAACGCGTACTTCGCCGCGATGAGTCCCACGATGATGAGCGACAGCACGCCGAGGCCGACCCAGTGCAGGCTCGACCGGTCGCGGCCCGGGAGGGTGATCGCCAAGGCCGCGAGCACGCCTCCGATGAAGCCACCGAGGTGGGCCTGCCACGCCACGTTCGGGATGATGAAGCCGAGCACGGCGTTGATGACGAGCACCGAGATGATGCCGCTGTCCCCCGCCCCCAGCTTGCGGCTGATGATGAGGAAGGCGCCGAACAGGCCGAACACTGCGCCCGAGGCTCCGACGAGCGAGACTCCGGAGTTGACCGGGTTGAGCAGCAGGAAGCCCGCGCCGCCGGCCACCGCCGAGATGAGGTAGACAGCCAGGAACCGCAGCCGACCGAGCAGGCGTTCCAGCGGCGGGCCGACCATGTACAGGGCGAACATGTTGAAGCCGACGTGCAGCGGCGAGGTCGGGCTGTGGGCGAACGCCGAGGTGATGAATCGCCACGGCTCGGAATCGCCGTAGAACGGCACGAGGCTGATGTCGAAGCTGAATCGCGGGTTCGTCAACTGGAGGACCCAGACGACGATGCAGATCGCAATGATCGACCACGTCACGAGGGGGCGCTGGTCGGCGGCGGCCTGGCCACCCAGGACCGTGCGCTGCGACGGGGCCTCGCGGGCGGTCTCGCGCACGCAGTCCACACAGTGGAAACCCACCGCGGCCGGGCGCTGACACTCCGGGCACGCGGGCCGGCCACACCGCTGGCAGTTGGTGTAGCTGATGCGGTCGGGGTGGCGCGGGCAGACCGGGGGCGCCGGTGCGGTGGGCTCGAGGTTGCTGTGGCTCATGGTGGGGCAACGCCTCGACCGCCCCGAGACGTGCCCGGGGCGGTCGGAAGGGGCGCTCAGTCCTCGATCGTGACGCGCTCGATGACGACCGGCTCGACCGGCTTGTCCTGCATGCCGGTGGGCACGGCGCTGATCGCGTCGACGACGTCGCGGGAGGCCTGGTCGGCGACCTCACCAAAGATGGTGTGCTTGCCGTTGAGCCACTCGGGGTTCATCGTCGTGATGAAGAACTGCGATCCGTTCGTGCCCTTGCCACCCCGGATGCCGGCGTTGGCCATGGCGAGCAGGTACGGCTTGTTGAACTGCAGCTCAGGGTGGATCTCGTCGTCGAACGCGTAGCCCGGGCCGCCCATGCCGGCGCCCAGCGGGCAGCCGCCCTGGATCATGAAGTTCGGGATGATGCGGTGGAACGTCAGACCGTCATAGAACGGCGTGGGGTTGGTGCGGCCGGAGTCGTCCTTGTACTCCTTGGTGCCCTGGGCCAGGCCGACGAAGTTCTCGACCGTCTTGGGGGCGTGGTTCGGGAAGAGCTCGATGGTGATGTCACCGTGGTTCGTGTGCAGAGTCGCCTTCATGCGCGTCATCCTCCCACGACGCTGCGACATCGCCCACCATGTGGTGTCCCGGGTACCACCGGGTCACCAACTGTTGTTTGATGGGGGCAGCCCGTTTTTCACCGAGGAGGATCGCTGTGTTCCGCAAGAAGCAGACCAGGACTGACATCGTGAAGGCGAAGGCCGCTGAGCAGGCGACCGCGCTGAAGGAGATGGTGGGACCGGCCGCCGAGCAGGCGTACGCGGCCGCTGCCGAGAAGGCCGTGATCGCACGTGCCGTGGCCGCGGACAAGGCTGCCCTCGCGCGCGCCGCCGCTGCCGAGAAGGCCACGGAGGCGCGCAATGCCGCCGCCAAGCGCGTCGAGAGCGAGGCGCCCAAGCTGCAGGACGCCGTCTACGGTCTGACACCGCAGGTGGACAAGGCGCACGACACGATCGTCGACGACGTCATCCCGCGTCTGGCCCAGGGGATCGCGGCGCTCGCCGCCGGCGCCGTGGCCGCCAACGCGACCGCCGATCTCAAGGACTCCACCACCGAGGATGTCGTCGAGGCGCTCAAGACCGGCAAGGTGAAGAAGAAGCGCAAGGGCGGCAAGCTCCTCGTCGTGCTCGGTCTGGCGGCGATCGGTACCGCCGCGTACTTGGCCTCGAAGCGCAACAAGGCCAAGGTCGACCCGTGGGCCGTGCCGGCCGCCGACCCGTACGCCGGCCTGGCCCCGAGTCAGCCGGTGCACACGTCCACCTCGCCCGCGGCGGACACCGCGCCCTCCGCGGTCGACAGCCTGGGCAGCGACGTGGCCGACACCGGCGACACCCTGCTGGACGAGACCACGAACACCGACCCGACGACGGACGTCAAGAACGACTGACATCCTTCCCCGAGTGATGGTTTCGGGTCGCCTCAGGAGTCCTGAGGCGACCCGAAACCATCACTCGGCGGGGTTGGGCGCGCGCTCGGCGGGTGTCGTGCTCGTCAGATGCCCAGACGCCGGCAGGTATCCGAACCGCCCATGCGCCGCAACGCCTCCGGGTCGCCGACGACGACGAGTCGATCGGTCGCCCGCGAGAGCCCGACGTACAGCCGCTCGGAGGCTCGATCACGCGTGCCGTCCTCGTTGACGCACAAGACCACCGCGCGACGCTCCATGCCCTTGAAGCCCAGAACGTGCCCGTAGAAGATGTCGTCCTCGTCCCAGAATCCGGCCCAGTACCCCTGCTGGCCCAGGGACTCCTGACGTTCGAACTGGACCGGATGACGCGAACCCAGCGTGATCAGGGCGATGTCACGTGGCGCCCACCCCTCGTCGAGCAGCGCGTCGACCTGTTCGTCGGCCATCTCCACCGCCTCCGACAGACTCGCCTCGACGAACGTGACCTCCGGCCCGTTGCCGCCGCGCAGTTCCATCCCGGTCGGCGCGAGCGCCACGAACGTCTCGGCGATCTGCTTGGTGTTGCGCAGGTTGTGATCCAGCACGAGGGGCACGAGTTGGACCGGCGGGCGGCCGAATCGCGCAAAGACGCGCTGGCGCTCGTCGGAGTAGGAGTAGATCCCGCCCTCCTCCTCGTCACGGAGTGACTTGACCAGCGGCAGCCACCAGTCGTCGGCGAAGTCCTGTGCCTCGTCGACGATGATCGCGTCGAACTTTTGCTTGTGCCCCAGCCGGTTGGCCAGATCGGCCATCCGGTGCGGCAACTCGACCTCCCAGAACTCGGAGTCCTGGCGTGTGCCGAAATCGGTCAGCCCCCACGAGCGGCCGAGATCCTCGAACGTGCCGACGAAGACCGGTCGTTGCCCCGAGGGGCCACCGTCGAGCGCCTGCTTCAGGTACGTCGCCAGTCCGTAGGAGTAACACACGACCGCGACCCGCTTCTTCTGGCCGAGCAACCGCCCGGAGGCCAGATCCTTCGCCTGCTGGATCGCCAAGACCGTCTTGCCGCTCCCCGCTCCGCCACGAATCTCGACTCGGTTGAGCAGGCGGGTGACCTTGAGGAGCGTCGCCTGCTCGGCGGTGAGCCGCGCGGCCTCCGCCTCACGCTCGGCGGCGAGGGCGATGGCGTCGCGCAGCGGAGGAAATCGTCCCTCGAGGATGTCGAGGATGACGTGGACATCCTCGTCGTCCGGGGGGCGCGCATCGTTCTGACGCCGCCCGGTCGTGTCGTCGATCCGTTGACCCAGTTCGGCGAGATCACCGCGTCCCGACACCTGCCACCGGGGCACGTCGGGGAGGCTGAAGTCCGCCGACAGGTCCGTGCGGGCCAGCACGACGTGGTGACTCCACCGCACGCGGGTGCGGCTGCCCCACCGGGGATCGGACTCGACGTAATGCCGCAGCGCGTATTGCGCGTTGCGTGCCTGGTCGACGGGGTGGATGCGGTCGGCCTGGGTGCCACGCTGGATGTACCACTGCCCGTTCTCGACCCAGACGTGGCTGCCCTTGACCTCGACCACGACGATGCCGGAACCGGGCATGAGCACGACGAGATCGGCCTCATGATCGCCCTGCTCATCGGCGACGCGGATGTTGGCGAGCACGACGGAATCGGGCGGCAACTGCTTGACGACCCGATGGAACACATCACGTTCGGAGGTCGTGACGAACGTCGGATCGTCCTGGATCGTCTGCGCCGGACTCATCGAACCTCCCCGGTGGTCACTTGGGCAGGAGCGTAGCGGGGCCGGGTCGTCCTCCTTCGTCGAGTGATGGATACGCGTGGGCTATCAGGCCAGTTAGGCCACGCGGATCCATCACTCGACGGGGGCGCGAGTCAGTCGGCGGGGGTGCGAGCCAGCTCGCCGGGCGCGACGAGCGGCGTACGCACGTTGCGCCATGTCTTGCCCCAGCTCATGTCCTGGGGCTGCAGCACCTCACCGCACGCGCTGCACACCTGGCCCTGCGTCGTCTCATTGCCGCACGCGTCGTGGATCAACTCCATGTGCGCTCCTCCGGCCGGCATCGTCGTGTGCCGCTCACCCCACACCGCGAGCTGTTGGAGGATCGGGAGGAGTTCGGCCGCGGCCGGCGTGGCGACGTACCCCTGGCGGGTGCGACCACCGGAGTCATAGTCCGCGCGCTCGAGCAGACCGGCCTCGATCATCGCGTGGAGACGGCGACTCAGCACCGCTTCGGAGATGCCCAGGCTTCGGCGCAGCTGATCGAAGCGGCCGTAGCCCTGCAGCACGTCGCGGACGATGAGCAGAACCCAGCCGTCGCCGAGCACGTCGAGCGAGCGGCGGATCGGGCAGAGGTCCTCGGACCAATCGGAGCGCAGTGGCACGTCTTCCCCTTCCTGGTGGCCATCGGGTATCTTCACGACCAGCCTATAACTTCGTTGAAGAAAGCCACAGCAATGGAGCTTCGTCCCGCGGCCGATCAGAGCGCCCCGACACGCGCCACCCCACCGCAGCGGCGCCATCGCGTCCATCCAGCGTGGTGGGTCGCCGCCGTGACCTTCATCGCGCTCTTCTGCGCGGCCGGATTCCGCGCGGCTCCGGGCGCGCTCATGGTGCCGCTGCACGAGGAGTTCGGCTGGTCGATGAGCGTGATGTCGCTCGCCGTCAGCATCAACCTCGTCCTCTACGGGGTGGTTGCGCCGTTCGCGGCAGCGCTGATGGATCGGTGGGGCCTGCGCCGCGTCGTCTCGTCGGCACTCGTGCTGGTCGCCCTCGGCGCGGCCGGCAGCGTGTTCATGACCGCGTCATGGCAACTGCTCGTCTTCTGGGGCGTGCTCATCGGGACCGGTACCGGGGCGATGGCCCTCGTGCTGGCCGCGACGATCGCCAACCGGTGGTTCATCCACCGCCGGGGTCTGGTCATGGGGGTGCTCACGGCCGGTCAGGCGACCGGGCAGCTCGTGATCCTGCCGCCCGTCGCGGCCCTGGCCGAGAACGTCGGGTGGCGGCCGGCGTCGCTGGTCATCGCGGCATTCGCGCTCGCGGCCGTGCCGCTGGTGCTGCTCGTCATGCGCGATCACCCGGGGGAGCACGGTGTGGCCCCGTATGGCGCGGATCCCGAGACATACGAAGCTCCGCTGCCCGTGACCGGAGACGCGTTCGCCCGGGCCCTCGAGGGCCTCGCCTTCGCGACGCGGCACCGGGCGTTCTGGGCGCTGGCCATCGCGTTCGCGATCTGCGGAGCGACGACCAATGGGCTCATCGGCATCCACTTCATTCCCTCGGCGCACGACCACGGGATGTCGCAGACGACCGCGGCCGGGCTGCTCGCGGCCGTCGGGGTGTTCGACATCGCTGGGACGATCGCCTCCGGCTGGCTGACCGATCGGGTCGACCCGCGCAAGCTGCTCGTGGCGTACTACGCCTTCCGCGGCGTCGGGCTGGTGCTGCTGCCGTGGCTGCTCTCGGACACCGTGCACCCGAGCATGGTGCTGTTCGTCGTGGTCTATGGCCTCGACTGGGTGGCGACCGTGCCCCCGACGGCGATGTTGTGCCGCGAGATCTTCGGAGAGCGCGGGACGATCGTGTTCGGGTGGGTGTTCGCGGCCCACCAGATCGGTGCCGCAGTCGCAGCATTCGGGGCCGGTGTCATTCGTGATGTGTTCGGCGAATACACATACGCGGGGTGGGGTGGCGCGGCCCTGTGTGCAATTGCGGCCGTCCTCTCCATTGTGGTGCGGAACAGCCGTCGAAACGAACCTGCGGGCAATTACGCCACCTGATGGGTTCGGCGGATTCTTGCGCGGCGTCGTGCCTTCGTCGAGTGATGGTTTCGGGTCGCCTCAGGTGGTCCTGAGGC
>NZ_BCRE01000109.1 GCF_001552435.1 Kribbia dieselivorans NBRC 106261 | reverse complement strand
TCAGGGAATGTCGTCGTTCTGACCGTCGAGGTTGTCGAGCGTGTCCTTGGCCTTCTCGACGCCCTGGTCGACCTTGTCGCCGTACTTGCCGCCGGTCTTCTCGTCGATGAGGTCGCCGGCCTTGTCCAGACCCGCACCGATCTTGTCGCCGGCCTTGTCCACGGCGGTGGTGAGCTTGTCCTTCGCGTCATCGAGCAGACCCATGTCAACACTCCTCAGATTCGGACCGGAGCTCCCTGCCCCGGTGCTGCCTCGTCAGCCTAACCGCGCGATCGCGCCGGGCGAGGTTTCACACTTTCCGTTGTCGGTGGCGCCCGATAGAACTGAGCACATGAACGAGTCACAGGCCTACGAGCCTCTCGAGTCCGACCTGCCGCCCTCCAACCGACCGGAGCCCAGTGCGGCAGCTCCTGCGGCACCGGCCCCTCCGCCGCCCGTCTACGCCGCTCCGGCACCGGCGCCAACTCCCCAGCCGTACGCCGCTCCGGCACCCGCGGTTGGGTACACGCCGAACACCTACATGGTCCAGTTGCACGGAGTCGAGCAGGGCCCGTTCCCGTTGGAACACGTGCGTGAGTTGGCCCGCTCGGGTCAGTTGAACGCCTCCGACCCGGTCAGCTTTGCCGGCCAGCCCTGGGTGCCGGCCGCGAGCGCTCCGGGCATCTTCTCTAACAAGAGCTGGATCGCGGCCGTGCTGCTGTCGTTCTTCCTGGGCGGCCTCGGTGTGGACCGCTTCTACCTGGGGTACATCGGTCTCGGCGTGGCCAAGCTGCTGCTCGGCTGGCTGACGCTGGGCATCTGGCCGCTGATCGACTTCATCCTCATCCTGCTGCGCAAGGTGCACGACGCGAACGGCCTCGCCCTGCGCTGACACGGTGACTGGTGAACTCGTCGGGTCGCCGGTTTGCCCACCAGTCACTCACTGTGCCGCGACCGTGAAGCCCCCAGCCGGGTTCGTCACCGCGCTGGAGGTGCCCACGTGCACCGTGAACGTGCCGGCCGGCACGACGAACTCACGCTGCGCGTCACTCCACACCGACAACGGGTGGTTCGTCGCGGCCGGGTCGAGGGTGATCTCGACGTCGGCGCGCGCGCCCGGCTCGAGCGACACCTTCTGGAATCCGACCAGACGCAGCGGCGGCTGACCCGTCTCCGGCGGCAGGCCCAGGTAGACCTGCACGACCTCGGCCCCGGCACGCACACCGGTATTCGTGACGGAGGCGCGCACGGTCACCGGAGTCTCGCCCGGCACCTGCCCGGCCTCGACGGCCAGGTCGTCGACCGCGAACGTCGTGTACGACAATCCGTGCCCGAAGGGGAAGAGCGGCTCGATGCCCTCGGACTGGTACCAGCGGTACCCCATCCGCAAACCCTCGGAGTAGTGCATGGTCGGGTATCCGTCGCCCTCGTCCGTGCCGGGGTAGCGCCGCAGGTCGCCGGCAGTCGGCAGGTCGTCGGCGGACCGGGCGTACGTCGTGGGGAGCTTGCCGCAGGGGTTGGCCGCCCCGAAGAGCAGGTCGGCGACGACGTGGCCATCCTCGGAGCCCTGGTTGAAGGCCTCCAACACGGCCGGCGCCGCGTCGATCCAGGGCATGACGACGGGGTTGCTGTCCTTGAGCACGACGACGGTGCGCGGGTTGGCCGCCAGCAGCGCCTCGATCATCGCGTCCTGCCCGTTGGGCATGTGCAGCGAACCGAGGTCCTCGCCCTCGGTCGCGACCAGGCCGGCCATGACGACGACCGTGTCGGCGCCCCGGGCGGCCTCGACCGCCGCGTCGAGGTCGGCCAGGTCGTCGGCCACGACCTGGAGGTCGACGGTGGCGTTGCCGCCCAACTCGGCGATGACGTCGCGCAGACCCGGCGCGGGATCGACGGTGTAGAGCGGTTTGACCCGCGAGCTGCCGCCGCCGCCGAGGCAGGCGTGCTCGGCGTACGCGGACTGCCCGACCACGACGATCCGGCCTTGGCTCGGGTCGAGCGGGAGCAGTGCCGTGTAGTCGTCGTTCGCGGGCTCGTTCTTGAGCAACACCGCGAACTGGCGCCCGAGAGCGCGAGCGCGCGCGCCGTGCCCGGCCGCGTCGACGGTGCCCGGTTCGTAGGGCCATTCGAACTGCCCGAGCTGGAACATCGCGGAGAAGCGACGCACCAGGGCCCGGTCTATCGCCGCGAGTTCCAGGCTGGTGTCGTTGAGCGCTGCGGTGACATTGGCCTCGCTCAGCCACTTGCCGTCGGGCATCTCGAGGTCGAGACCGGCATGCAGCGCCGGGGCGGCCGAGCGGGCCGACCAGAAGTCCGACTGCACATAGCCGGCGAACCCCCACTCCCGGCGGAGGATGTCGTTGAGGAGGTATCGATTCTCCGTCGCGTAGGTGCCTCGAACCCGGTTGTAGGCGCTCATGATCGCGTGGACACCGCCGTCCTTGACGACCATTTCGAACGGCACGAGGTAGAGCTCGCGCAGCACGCGCTCGTCGACCTCGACGTTGGTGCGGAAGCGCTGCACCTCGGTGTCGTTGACTGCGAAGTGCTTGGCCATCGCGATGATGCCGTGCGCCTGGATCGCCTTGGTCACCTCGACGCCCATCACGCCGGTGAGGTACGGATCCTCGCTGAAGTACTCAAAATTGCGGCCACCGGTGGGCAGTCGGTGCAGGCAGAGCCCGGGACCCTCCAGCACGTGCTGCCCGTAGGTGTGAGTCTCACTGCCGATGATGTCGCCGTAGTCGGCCGCCAGAGCGGGGTCGAACCCGGCCGCCAGGGCAAACGTCATCGGCAGCGAAGTGGCCTCGGGAGAGTCGACCCCGTCACCCATGCCGACACCGACCGGCCCGTTCGTGACACGCATCCGGGGGATGCCGAGGTCATCGTCACCGGCAACGTGGCGCTTGACGTCGAACTGATTGACGTCGGCGTCGGCGATGTTGACGGAGTAGATGTCGATCGTCTCCATGTTGCCGTGCAACTGGGCGATCTTCTGCTCGAGGGACATCGCGGCGACGAGGGCGAGGGCCCGCTCCTGCGGCGCCAGCGAGGGGTCCTGCCATGGGCGGTCGGTGGTCATGTCAGCCGTGCTCAGTCGATGCCGAGCTTGGACTTGAGCGAGGAGACGCGCTCGTCCCAGTTCTCCTTGCGCTCGGCCTTGCGCTGCTCGCGGGCGATGCGGTCGGCCTCCTTCTCGGCCTCGCGGTACGCGTCCTCCGCGGCCTCGAGGTCGGCGAGGACCTCCAGAGCGGGTCGGCGCACGATGGTGCCGCCCAGTTCGGTCATGGCGTTGTCGAGGACCTCGGGGGTGAACTCCTCGACCTCGGCGACGATGGCCGTGCCGCCGGTGGGGATGCCCTTGCTGACCTCACCGAGGAAGCCCACCGCACGGTCGGCGCGGTTGGCGTCGACCGCGCCACCGATGAGCATGCCGCCGGTCCAGCCGAAAAGCACACCGATCGGGCCGCCGAGGATGCCGACCAGGGCACCGATGAGGCCGCCGCCCCACAGGCCGGAGTCGGCGTCGGTGTCGACGCCCTCGGGAATGCTGAGGCGACCGTCCGCGTCACGGGCGACGAGCTGCGCTCCGCGAAGGACGAGGCGGTCGTCGGCCGCGAGGTTCTTGAGGCGGCTAAACGCCTCGTACGCGTTGGAGTGGTCGGAGAACGTGACGAGCAGGGCGTTGTGGTCAGTCATCGGGATGCCTCCTGGGGCCTGGATGAAGTGCCGGGACAGTGCGCGGACAGGCCGCGCTCCTTCACCCTTCCACAGCCAGCAGGCCGGGTCATCGAACAAAACGTCCGGCATGAAGGAGGCTGACTGTGCACTGTGCCCAGCCCCATGTCAGCCCCCGAAAACCTAGGATGACCCCATGGTCGAGGAGGACGTGGTCCGTCGGGTTCTGCAGGCTCTGGACTGGACATCACCGACGCCACCACCCCTGGATGAGCGCACCCAACTCGTGCAGGAGAGCTCGAGTGATGCCTTGGTGCGCTGGATGTCCGGCACGGTGGAGGAGGGGTGCCGGAAGGTCAGCGAGGAGACCGGCGGGGACATGCTCGCGCCGTGGTCGAAGATCCGCACCCTCGCCCACGAGATCTCGGCGACCTTCCTCCTCGATCTCCTCGATGTCCCCGCGCCACCCGAGGAGGTTCGTGGCCGGCTCGAGCGGGAACTCGCCGTGGACATCGTGGCGCGTGACGTGACGGTGACCGGAGTCATCGCCGCGCTGCGTGTGCTCCAAGACCTGTGGCTGACCCAGCTCGTGCAGGCAGCCCTGAGCGTGACCGGCGGATCCGACGCGCTGCCACGCCTGATGAAGGCCGTCTCCGGCGCGGTCGACGCGGCGGTCGATCGGCTCGTGACCGCGATCTCGCAGGAGCGTCGTGTGGTGCTGCAGCAGGGTCGCGCCACCACCCGCGCGACGATCGAGGGATTGGTGTCGGGCGAGCTGCCCGATGAGCAGGTGACATCGGCCTCGCTCGGCATCGACATGGGTGGGTGGCATGTGGGCTGTGTCCTGCACGCGCCGGCGGGGGCGAGCGTCACGCGCAGCGAGGTCGATGCGGCCGTGGCATCGTTCGCCGAGGTCAGCGGGGGTGGGCCGCTGGTGCGGCACGAGACGAGTTCGGGGCAGGTGTGGTTGTGGGCCAGCGGTGACCACACGATCGGCGTGCGTGACTCGAAGGGTCTGCGGATCGACGCTCCGCTCGTGATCGGTCTCGGCGAGCCGCGCGAGGGGTTGACCGGATTTCGGCGCACCCACATCGAGGCCGTCGAGTCGCTGCGCGTCGGCCTGATGTCATCGTCGAAGGTGCCGGTCACCCGCTATCGCGACGTCGGTCTGGAGGCGCTGCTCAGTCGAGATCTCGAGCAGGCCCGCTGGTACGTCGACAGTGAGTTGAACGGGTTGGCCGCCGACACCGCCGAGATGGCCGAACTGCGCCAGACGCTGCGGGTGTACTTCGCGGCGCGCATGCGGATCGCGCCGGCCGCCGAGCAGTTGTTCATCCATCGCAACTCGCTGCGCGACCGGCTGCGACGCATCGAGGACATCCTCGGGTACCAACTCGCCGACCGTTCCGCCGACTGCCAGGCCGCGCTGCGACTGAGTGATCTGATCTGACATGCACGACTTCGCCCACGATGCCCGCGAGATGCTGTACGCCTCGATCACCGGAGTCGCGGCCCTCGTCACCTTGTACGTGTACGTCGACCAGGTCACCGGGCGCGCGGCGGCGGGCAGTTTGGTCACCACGATGTGGGGCCTGTTCCTGGCCAGTCTGGTCGCCGACACGATCGTGCATGTACCGAAGGAGGACGGTCCGCCCGAGCCCACGGTCATGCGCCGGGTCCTGCGGGTGGCCGGGCGGGCGTTGGAGGTCTCGGTCCTGCCGACGGTGATCCTGCTGTTGGCCGACACCGGGTTGTGGTCGGTGCGCACGGCGTTGATTCTCGCGATCGTGACGTTGACGGTGACGCAGTTGATCATCGTGCTGTTGAGTCAGCGCGGTGCCGACACGACGCCATGGCAGAAGCTCTGGTACCTGGTGCTGCAGAGCGCGGCGATCGCGGCGGTGGTGCTGTTCAAGGTGTTGGTGCACTGAGGGAGTCCTCTCCCCCCTGCGACTGCCTCTGGCAGACCACCCGACGTGCGCGACACCGTCTAATAT
The DNA here is from genome assembly GCF_001552435.1 of Kribbia dieselivorans NBRC 106261. Classification (GTDB taxonomy): domain Bacteria; phylum Actinomycetota; class Actinomycetes; order Actinomycetales; family Dermatophilaceae; genus Kribbia; species Kribbia dieselivorans. The sequence goes on along the minus strand of NZ_BCRE01000109.1, from coordinate 11,621 downwards.
CACGCTGTTGATATACTCGCGCCATGATCTCTAACGGGGCCAGGTTGCGAGCGCGCCGGGCGACGATGGGGTTAACGCAATCGGCGGCCGCTGCTGCCGCCTCAGTGAGCCAATCCAACTGGTCGGCCCATGAATCCGGTGCTCGCACACTCACAGAGGCAATGCTGTCGAAACTGTCGTCTGCCATCGGGTTTCGCCCCTCCATTGCGGCGCGTGTGCACCGGGACCGAATCACGGAGATCTGTGCCAAGCACCGGGCCAGTGACCCGCGACTGTTTGGTTCTGTGGCCCGAGGCACGGACACTGTGGACTCGGACATCGACGTCGTGGTCGCTGCCGAGCCGGGAATGACGATGTTCGACCTCATCGCCTTGGAGGCCGAACTCGAAGCACTCTGCGGAGTCGCGGTTGATGTTGTTACGCAAGGCGCGCTCCGAACCGCAGGCGAGTCCTGGTCCCTGCTTGAATCGGTCGCGGTGTGAGCGTTTCAGATCGAGACCGAGCGGTACTGGAGGACATCCGGTCCTTCGGTCGGGAGGCCGAGGAGTTGGTCTCACGTGGGTGGCCTGCGTACGACGGTGACGTCATGCTGCAGCGGGCAGCACAAATGATCTGTGTCAATCTCGGAGAGGCGGCAAAACGGCTGAGCCTGGAAGTCGTGGAGTTACACCCTGATATCCGATTCGGTCTCATGATCGCGCTGCGAGACAAGGTCGCACACGGTTACCGGATTGTCGATCCACAGGTGATCTGGGACACCATCGCCACCGCGGTTCCCGAGGACATCGCCCGAGTCGAGGTTCTTCTGCGCCGCTGACTACCGGACAACGGAGCCCCTCCTTGGGCAGATTGTGTGACTCGACGGTCCGCTGTCGGCCAGGCCTGGCAAGCTTGCGCGCGTGAGCGACCCGGGAAGCGATCTGCCAGAAGGACTCTACGAGAGCCCGATCACGCGTGCCCTGGCGGAGCGGCTGGCTCACCTGGCAGATGTCAAAGTCGAACACAGCAGCATCGACGCGGCGGACGAACCCGAGGTGCTGGCCAGGCACGTGCGGGACGTGACCTTGCGAGCCCTCCGTCAAGAGCGAGATGGTGAACGCCGCCTGACACTGGTCAACCGGCTCGTGGCGGAGCTCGGTGCGCTCGAGGACGAACTCACACCGGCGGGGCAGTTGCTGTCTCTGTCCACGCCGAGCGCACCTGGGCACCGCGTGCGCTCGCTGACCGAGCGGCCCGCGACCCCGCTGTCCGACGCAGCGCTGTTGACCAACGCGCCCGGCGAGCCCGGTGTGGGTCATGAGATCCGGGCCGAGTTGGCGAGCGCCGATCGCGTCGACATCATCATGGCGTTCGTCAAGTGGTACGGATTGCGGCTCTTCGAAGACCGGCTCACGACGCTCCGAGATCAGGGAGTGCCGCTGCGCATCATCACGACGACGTACATGGGCGCGACCGAGCGGGCCGCTCTCGATCGCCTCGTACGGGACTTTGGCGCCGAGGTCAAGGTGCAGTTCGACGCGCAGCGCACCCGCCTCCACGCCAAGGCCTGGCTCTTCCGACGCAACACCGGGTTCGACACCGCCTATGTGGGCTCGAGCAACCTCTCGCGGGCCGCGATGCTCGACGGCGTGGAGTGGAACGTGCGTCTGTCGGCCGTCTCGAATCCGCCACTCCTGCAGAAGTTCCTCGCGACCTTCGACAGCTATTGGAATGACGCCACCTTCGAGCGATACGACCCGGACGTCGACCGGGACAAACTCGATGACGCGTTGTCCGAGGCGGCCGGCACACGGCTTCACGACCGCGTGACCCTGACCCTGTCCGGTCTCGAGGTGCGCCCATACCCCTATCAGCAGGAGATGCTCGACCAACTCGAGGTGGAGCGCGTCGTGCACGACCGCCACCGCAACCTCGTGGTGGCGGCCACCGGAACCGGCAAGACGGTCATCGCCGCGCTCGATTACCAGCGGCTGGCTTCCGACTACCCGACCCTGCCTCGCCTGCTGTTCGTCGCACACCGGCGCGAGATCCTCCTCCAATCCCTGCGGACCTACCGCGAGGTGCTGGGCGATGCGAACTTCGGGGAGTTGTACGTCGACGGTCATCGGCCGGAGCGCTGGGAACATGTTTTCGCGTCCGTGCAGTCGCTGACCTCGTATGGCATCGCCAACGTCCCCGCGGACGCCTTCGACGTGGTCGTCATCGACGAATTCCACCACGCCGAGGCGACGACGTATCGGCGGATTCTCGATCACCTCACCCCGCGCGAACTCCTGGGGCTGACCGCGACCCCCGAGCGCGGTGACGGCCTAGACGTGCGGTCCTTCTTCGATGGCCGCACGGCGGCCGAACTGCGCCTGTGGGATGCGCTCAAGGCCGATCTACTCACGCCGTTCCACTACTTCGCGGTCGCGGACGGGATGGACATGACGCGCGTGGGTTGGCGCGCGGGGGCCTATGACACGGCGGCGTTGTCGACCTTGTTCACCGGCAACGACGCTCGCGCGCGGATCATCGTTCGGGCGGTCCGCGACAAGGTCGCCGACCTGACTGGCATGAAGGCCCTCGCGTTCTGCGTCTCCCGCGATCACGCGCGCTACATGACGCGGGTCTTCAACGATGTCGGGATCCGGGCCGCGACGGTCCTAGGGGAGACCAACTCCGTCGAACGGGACTCCGCAGTGCAGGACCTTCGAGATGGCGTCGTGCAGGTCATCTTCACCGTGGACGTGTTCAACGAGGGCGTCGATGTCCCGGCGATCAACACGGTTCTCTTTCTCCGCCCGACGGAGAGTTCGACGATCTTCCTTCAACAGCTGGGTCGAGGCCTGCGGCGGGCCAAGGACAAAGCCGTCCTGACGGCGCTCGACTTCGTCGGTCATCACCGCAAGGAGTTCAGTTTTGCCCAGCGATTCCGGGCGATGACCGGCAGCACCCGCGCCGAGTTGAAGCGCGATATCGAGCATGGCTTTCCGTTCTTGCCGGCGGGCACGCAGATCCTGCTCGATCGCCAGAGCCAGCACCTCGTGCTCGAGAACATCAAGAGCCAAGTGGTGCAGCGCTGGCCCGCCATCACAGCGGAGCTTCGTGCCCACCCGACCGCGGATCTCGCCACGTTCCTCGACGATTCTGGCGTCGAACTCGCCGACGTCGTGCGCAGCGATCGCTCGTGGGCCCGCCTGCGTCGTGAGGCGGGACTTCCCGTGCCGGCCGGCGGGCCCCACGAAACGGCGCTCCTCAAACGCGTTCGCGCCCTGAGCCACGTCGATGATCGGGACCGAGCCGTGGCGTACCTGTCTTGGCTGAGCGACGACGCGCCCGCCTACGAGGACGCCGATCCCGTGCTGCAGGCCTACGGGCGCATGCTCTTCTTCTCGCTGTGGCCCGATGGTGGCGGGTTCGACTCCTACGCCGCCGGCCTCACGGCGCTCCGAGGCGAATCGGCCGCCCGGGAGGATCTGCGCTCCGTCATCGCCCTCGGTCTACATGGCGCGACACGGGTCGTCACACGGCTCCACGGCGAACTCGGCCTGCGCCCGCTGCGCGTGCACGCGCGGTACACCCGTGAGGAGATCGTCTCCGCGCTGGACTACGTGTCGATCGACGGGCGCAAGGCCAACAGTTTCCGGGAGGGTGTGCTCTACTCGGCAGCGGCCAACGCCGACGCGTTCCTGGTCACGCTGCACAAGTCGGAGGCGGAGTACTCGCCGACGACGATGTATCAGGACTACGCGATCAGCCCCGACCTGTTCCACTGGGAGTCGCAGTCGGGAACGGCAGTGGCCTCGCCCACCGGACAGCGCTACCTGAACCACCGCGCGAGCGGGTCGCATGTCCTCCTCTTCAGCCGCGAGCGCAAGGTCTCCGCCTTCGGTACCGGAGCGCCGTATCTCTTCCTCGGCGAGGCGGACTACGTCGAGCATCGCGGTGAGCGTCCCATCGCCATCACCTGGCATCTGCGGACGCCCATGCCGGCGGCCGACTTCGCCGCCGCCAGTGTGGCCGTGTAGCGGGTGGGTCTGGCAGAAAGTTATGACCATCGGGGCCGAACCGGCCTTGGCCATAATTAATCTCGAAGTGAGTTCTAATCGTGTGCCATGTTGGCGCGGTGACCATAAGTTTCGGCGCCGATCCGGAGGAGGTGGTCAAGAAGCTCGCCGGCGAGGCGGCGTGCATGGCCAACACTCCCGGCGGCGGAGCCCTGATCGTCGGCATTGCCGACGACGGCACCCTGATCGGCACTGAGCTCGATGCCGAATGGTTGCGTCAGCGGATCTATGAGGTGACCCGACGCCTGCTGACGGTCGACGCCTACGCGGTGACCGTCCGCGAAACCCGTCTCATGGTCATCGTCTCGCCCAGTGCCGTTGAACCCGTACGCATCAACGAGCGCATCGTTTGGCGTGTGAACGACAACTGCGTGGAAGTGGACGCCGCGACGTGGCACGCCCGGCGGATGGAGACCCTGAACTATGACTGGTCTGCGGCCGAATCCACGACCCCCATCACGGCGGCGCGTCAACAGGCCTTGGCTGTCGCACGCGACTTCCTTTCGGCCAATGGAGGCTCCGAGGCCGAGGAGTTGGCGAAAGCGACCGACGCCCAACTCCTGCGTCGACTCAATGTCGTCACGCACGACGGGCTGCTCACCAACGCGGGAGTGCTGGCATTCGTCGGGCGATCCAGCCCATCACTGGACTACATCCACCGCGACTACAGCGGCGGCGACAGTACGGCTCGCGTGCGCCGACCGGACCGTTCGCTGCTGGAGGAGCTGTCCGAAGTCTTCCTCACGATGGAGGCGCACAATGCGACCCGGCACGTACAGGTCGGTCTGGTGGTTCGCCAAGTCCGAGACATCCCCGCACTGGCCGCTCGCGAGGCCGTGGTCAATGGTGTCGCGCACCGCGAGTGGGGTTCACCGCAGCCCACCACCGTCGAGCACATCGGCCGGACCATTCGGGTCACGAGCCCCGGCGGCTTCTTCGGCGGGGTAAACGAATCGAACATCATCACCCACCCATCCCAGTCCCGTAATCCTGCACTCACCCAACTGCTCGCCGACTTGCGTGTCGCGGAACGCGAAGGGATCGGCGTGGATCGGATGGTCAGAGAGATGGTGCGAATTGGCCATCAGCCACCCGTCATCCGGGAGATCACCGGACCGTTCGTGCGCACCTCCTTGGTCGGCGACGCACTCGATGAGCCCTGGATCGCGTGGCTCAGCCTGATCGAGCCGCCGGAGGAGTCGGCCGATGTCTCCTCCCTGCTTCTGCTTCAGCGCCTGCTCGCTGACGGGTGGGTCGATGAGCAGCAGGCAGTGTCGCTGATTCAACTCCCGGTCGCCGAAACACGGGGCGCGATTCGCAAGCTTGCACGCGCCCACATCACCGGGCTGCCCATCGTGCAGACCATCGAGGGGCCCCCCGATGGCACACCCCAGGTGTGGCGCCTGACCGATGCCGCGCTCGACGCCCTCCTCAACCTGGATCGAACCACCGGCCATGTACGTCACCTGCCGTCTCGCGCCGAAGTCGCGATGTCGTATGCCAAGGCCAGGGGTCGGATCAGTACCACCGAACTTGGTGCTCTTGTGGGCGCCAGGGGCACGAACGTGGGTTCCATCCTGAAGGACCTCGCTCGTGACGGCGTGCTGGCCCCGTCGAACCCCACCGGGCGCGGGCGCGGGTTCTTCTACCGCTGGGTACCCGACACTCCGTAGTTCAGCACGCCGCGACCGCGCTCCCCACAAGCGCCTGACCTGGCCGTGTTCATCCGGCCGCGCTTCGAACGGAACCGCGGCGGGACGATCGTTCTCCAGTGGTGCGCGGGATTCTATCCGCGCAAAGGGCAGTGACAGGTGACGAACGTCCATTCCTCTGCCGAATCCGAGCACCGAATGACCGGATAGGGTTTCGAACGCAAGGGCAGCGGTACTGACGAAGGAGTCCCACACCATGAGCGCCGACGCGATCCGTGAGCACGCACTGTCCTTGCCCGGTGCTTGGCCCGACGAACCCTGGGAGGGCGATCTCGTCGCCAAGGTCGGCCCCGGCGAGAAGGGCAAGATCTTCGCCTTCCTCGGCGAGCGCAGCGTGGGCGTCAAGGTCGGAGCCACCCGCGAGGAGGCTGACGAGTGGCTCACCCGCTACCCCGACGACGCCAGCGTCATGGCCTACATCGGGCGCCACGGGTGGAACACCCTGGCCATCGGCGGTGCGATCCAGCTCGGAGAACTGCTTGAGGCCATCGACGAGTCGTACGCCCAGGTCGTGGCCAAGCTGCCGAAGAAGGACCGTCCGACGAGCGAGTGATCAGGTGCGCCGGATCGCCGCTCGCGCCGTGGCCGCGATGGCCGGGTCGACCTTCGATGGCGCACGCCAGCCTCGTCGCACCCGCCCCGCCAGAATTTCGAGCACATCAAGGGTCGGGCTATCCCCGGACGGCGGCTCATCGGGGAATCCAGCAATCCGCCAGCCGAGCGTGAACATCAGGTCACCCACCACACCATCCCAGTCGGAGGCCGGCACCCCGCTCCCCGCCACCGCCAGGGTCAGCCACCCGGCCTCGCGCGCTGCGTCCTTGCCCAGCGGCAGCCGCGACACGATGTGCCGCCACAGCGCGACCGGATTCTCCCGGATTCGGGCGACCGCAGCCGTCGGCGCGAGCCGCCCCTTGCGCACCGACACGAGACCGAGGGCGCGGGCGGTTTCCCGAATATCCGTCACCGGCGGCGTCTGGTCCTCGCGGTTCGCCTGGCCGATCCACCATTGACGGAGCCCCGTTTGGTCGGCGATCGTGCGCACCACCGCCGGGGGCAGCCTGCCTGCCGCCGTCAACGAGACTCCGTCGGCGACGATGTCGAGGAAGATGCGGTACGTCTCGGTCAACCGTGCCGCGTCAGCCTCGCTCACCTCGGCCGGTTCGTACGACATCGGTTGGGTGAGCGCGATCCGGAGTGTGCGGTTGCCCATGTACTCCAGCCGCGCGGCGATGTCGGCCAGTTCGCCGGTGACCGGTGCCGGCTCGGACGAGGCCACCACGAGCGCCGCCTGGGTCTGCGCGAGATCGAAGTGGTCGGGGTGCCAGTCGGGCGGCAGCCACTGCCGCGCGTGGGCGGCGTTGTCGAACGCGGGTGGCAGCCTGGCGTCGCTGTAGCCGCTCCGCACCCACTCCGCCAGCGCCTCGTAGCCGGGGATTCCGCCGCAGTCCTCGGGCGGGCAGGCCATCTCACCGGCCAAGCAGATCGGGGCGGAGGGCGGATCGGCCAGGACCTCCTCGACGACCAGTCGGTGGTTCCACCCGTCGCCGAAGTCGTACTCGTACCAGAGGGCGTCGCCCTCGCGCGTGATGACCTGGTCGAGTCGCACGTCATCCTCCAGAAGCCCGTCTTCGCCCTCTTGGACGTCGAAGACCGTGAGGAAATGCGGCGATCCGTAATCGTCACCCGTTCGGAAGCGGTGCAGGTGACTGTCGGCCCATCCCATGGCCGCTTGGATCACATCGTGCAACGTGGGCAGCGTGATGTCACCGGGCAGGTCGAGTCGCCGCCACACGACGGGCATCGTGTCCAGGAGGTCGAGGCGCACCCGAAATCCGCGGAGCATCGTGGGGACCCGGCCGAGGGTGGGCGGAGGTTTGGGTTCGAACACCCTGACAGTCAAGCAGTGATTCGGGACGCGAAGTAGTCCCAATGCGGACTACCGTCCTCGCATGCACCGATTCATGACCACACGCCGTCGCCGGGCCCGGCGATGACCGACGCCGACTCCGCCGAGGTGGTGCGTCAACGCTGCCACGACTTCACGGTCATGCACACCGAGGTGCCGATCTACGCCCGAATCGTCGCCGGCATGGCGGCTGACGACGACGCGATCGCGCTGCTGCGCCACGCCGCCAAGGGTCAGGCACGCCCGGTGCTGTTGCTCGCCGCGCTGCACGAGCTGACGATGCGCCACCCGGAGACGCCCGCCGCAGCCTGGTTCTTGCCCGGCGCGGCCGGCGACGGCGACCCCTGGCCCGATGTACGACGCTCCGTCGAGGACCACTGGGACGAACTGCGCTCCGTCGTGGCGACCCGCACGACCCAGACCAATGAGGTCAACCGCGCCACCTACGTGCGGGCCATGCTCTCGCGCGCGGCCGCCGACCTCCCGGACGTGCCCCTGACGGTCGTCGAACTTGGCGCGAGTGCCGGATTCCTCCTCGGATTCGATGGGTACCGCGTGCGCGTGGGTGACGTGACCGTCGGGCCGTCGGGTTCTCTGGTCGAATGCGTGGCGGAGAACCGTGGCGCGCCGGTGCGGTTGGATCTCCCGCCGATCGCCGCGCGGGTCGGGATCGATGCGAACCCCGTCGGGCCCCACGATGACGCCGCCCTGCGCTGGCTGCGCGCCTGCATCTGGCCGGAGATGCCCGGGCGCCTCGAGCGCTTCGACGCCGCGGTCGCGCACCTGCGCAACGATCCTCCGCACGTGGTGCGGGCCGACATGGTCGACGGGCTCGCGCCGGTCATTGCGGAGCGCCGTGCGGCCGGGTCACATCTCGTCGTGTTCTCGTCGTGGGCCTTGACGTACGTGGCGCGGGCGCGGCGCACCGGTGTCGCCGACGTGCTCGCTGAGGCCGCGACCGACGGGCCGGTGAGTTGGGTGACGGCCGAGCCTCCGGGGTGTGTGCCGGGGTTGCCCGATCAGGACGTGCTGGACGGCGACGACCGGCTCACGGCCACGGTTGTCGGAGCGCGGAGTTGGCGCGACGGCCGCGAAATGCCGGCGCAGGTGTGGGGCACCGTCCACGGGCACGGCAACTGGATCGACTTCACGCGCTGACCTCGATCGCGGTGTCTAGGTCTGTCTAGTGACTTCACTAGATGATGCAATAACGCCGTATCGCTCGTCAGTCGCGGACGACGCGGCGCCGCGAGCGCGGCTGACAAGTGCGGCACCAGAAGAGGTTGCGCCCACTGAGCTCCGTGCGTGAGACGGGCGTGCCGCAGACCAGGCAGGGCTGGCCCTCGCGGCGGTAGACGTAGACCTCGCCACCGTGCTTGTCGACGCGGGGCGGGCGGTCCATGGCCTCGGGGGTGTGCTCGGGGTAGACGGTGTCGATGCGTCCGTCACGCACGCCGAGCGGCATGAGCGTGACGAAGTCGTCCCAGATGTCCTCGAACTCGGTGCGGCGAAGGAACTTGCCGCTCATGAACGGATCGACGTGGTGCCGGTAGAGCGCTTCGGCCCGGTAGATGTTGCCCACGCCCGCGAACACCTTCTGGTCGGTACACAGCAGGGCAATCGGGGAGGCCGAGCGGTGGATGCGGGCCCATGCCTTCTCTGGGTCCGCGTCCGGGCGCAGCGGGTCGGGGCCGAGGGCGTCGGTGATCGTCGCGATCTCGGTGTCGGAGCGCAGTTGGCAGACGTTCGGTCCGCGCAGGTCCATGGTGAAGGGGTCGTCGCCGGTCGACAGGCGCCAGCGGATCGCGCCGGTCTGCGGCGGGTCGACCTCGTTGGCGAAGAAGAACTTGCCGAGCAGCCCGAGGTGGATGTTCACCCGCTTCGGGACGTCCTCGAACCCGACGAACATGTGCTTGCCGTAGGCCTCGGCGCGCTCGAAGACGCGGCCGTCCAGTTCGGCGGCATCTGAGAACACGCCCTGTGGGGAGGTGGACCGTACCGGGTGGCCGCCGAACCGGTCGTTGAGGATCCCGGCGATGCGGTGCGTGACGTGACCTTCGGGCATCGCACCAACCTATCCGTGGACGGCCCGCGCCATGAGGCACCGGCCGGAGCGAGCGTCACAGGAACGGGGCCTCCGTCGCAGGAAACAACCTGCGATGCTCGCACCCAAACGGTGACGCTCACGGGTTGTGTGGCGCTCGTCAACCCTTGGGACCCCACGCCTCGTGCCAGGTCATCGTTGCTCAGCCTGGTCGGCTACAGCCCATGACGAGCCCGATTCAAGATGACGATGAAGCTCCATGGCGTCATGGAGCACACGACCGATCACGACGAGGTCCTGATCAAGCCGATAGACCAAGAAGTGTCGCGGCCTATGCACCGGGCCTGCCAAGCTGCGGTCGCGGCTGCGACGTAGATGCCACGAATAGACATCCTTGCCAAGTTCCGGTCGAGGCGTGCCGCCAAGCCCGCCAGCGCTGTCCGCGACATCTCGCAAAGCGGCAGCAATGAGTGCCTCATAACGCAGGCCAGCCCCTGCACCGAAGTGCTCGTGCGACCAGGCCAAGATGTCAACAATGTCGGCCTGCGCCGACTGAGTCAGTCGGACCTGCCTCATCCGTCTGCATTCACCCGGTCAGCAGCTATCCGTCCCAGTTCAGCGATGAAGGTCCTGATCTCAGCGTCTGCCACATCGTCATAACGACCGCTGGCCGCATCGGTCCAGCCCTGCTCGGCAGCCGCACGAAGTGCCTCCAGCTTGGCTGCATCCTCCAGAGCACGTTGCTCGACCAATCGCAAACCGTCGCGGAGCACCTCACTCGCGTTCTGGTAGCGGCCCGAACGCACCAACTCCTCGACCAGTTCATACTGATGGTCACTCAAGACGACGTTACGCGTTGGCATGGTCATCTCCTCCCGGCTGACAGCCCGAAACCTTCGTTGGCATTTTATGCCATTTCGCGCGAGTGTGTGAAGTCATCCCTGCTGTTGTCCGGCAGTGTGCTCAGTCGGTGAAGCACGGACCCAAGCCGAGCTGCCGAAGACCTTCGAGGTCTCCGCGGCGGAATGCCCTCTGACCGGTGTTCTGCTCGTGCATCAGGTGGTCCGCCGCTGGCACGTGGTCCAGGCCGACGAGGTGGCCGAACTCATGCATGACGATCGCCCGAGCGTCGGCCCACCCGTCGCTCCCCTGCATCAGGTCACGGATCTGGGGGCCGTCGAGAGCGACCATGCCGCTGACCCAGTGCTGCTGCGCGGCGGTGTAATACGGAGCCCCGATCGGCCCGGCGAACCCGGCGACGTCGCCCTGCAGTCGTGGGGCCGCGAAGGGATCCGTCCACGCGACGAGGACGGGTGACCATCGGTTCCCGTACCGAGCCTCATCCACGGGGGCACGTCGCTCGTCTGGTGTCTCCGTGGTCTGGCCTTCGATGACGAACTGCAGACCCGTGGCCGAGCTCACCGAATCAATCGCCTCCCGAAGCAGCCGATCAGCCCCCTTGGGAGCCTGCGCGTTGTTGATCACCACGTGGATCGGACGGCACGGGTCCCAGGCGATGGGCCGCCCATCGGCTCCCGCAACGGTACCCATGAACGAGAAGTCGGTCGAAGACGAGGGCTTCGGCCCGGGGGTACCCAGCGGCTCGGTTGCGGCGTCCTCCGGAGCCGGAGGCCAGATACCGCTCGTGTTGGTGCGCTTGCCGCCCGCCAGGGGAGCCGCGTTCCCGAAGGTGAAAATGTCCGAGCCCACCGCCGGGGCTGCACCGACCACCGAGGGGCCGGTCCCGAAGATCAGCGGCCGAACGTACAGGGCCGCCGTCACCAGAACGAGCGCGACGCCCAGCGTCACGGCGCTGTTGCCACGACCACGGCGAGACCTGCGCGGTGCCGTTCGGCGCCGGCGTCGCCGTGCGGCTCGCGGAGCGACAGGGGCGGGCCGGGTCGCCC
>NZ_BCRE01000108.1 GCF_001552435.1 Kribbia dieselivorans NBRC 106261 | reverse complement strand
GGCGGTGCCGGCGTGCGCCTCGCGCAGCACCCGCGCGCGGTTGACCACCCGCATCGACTCGGCGTGAAGGGCGTCGGGGTCGCAGCGCACGACCGGCCCGCCGTCGACGACATGCCCGCCGTGCCGCGCTCCGGGAAGGTCGGTGCTCATCGCCGACCCGGGGTCAGGGCGGTCTCGGCGTTGCGCTCCGCGGTGACGTACGCCGCTCCGGCCACCGTCGAGGCCTCGCCCAGGGCGGTCAACGTCGTGCAGAGCGTGTCGCGGGCCTGTTCCCAGTCACCGAGCAGGCGCCGGTAGGCGTCCGTGCCGGGCTGGGCCTCCAACATCACCTGACCTCGGTTCTGTGCCAGGTCGGCGCGCAGCGCGATCCACTCCGACAGGTCGGTCAGCACGCGCCCGAGCGCGGCGATCGAATGCGCGTCCACCGTGATCCGTTGCCCCATGACGACCACGGTATGCAAAACCGCGATCCCGCCCGAGAAGTTCTCCACAGCCCAGACAAACACGTCGAGTGGTCAACGTTTGCGACGTAACCGGCCGTTACGTCGCAAACGTTGACCACTCGGCGAAGGAAGACGGTGAAGCGTCAGCCGCGCGCGGCCGCGAAGCCCTTGTCCAGGTCGGCGAGGATGTCGTCGATGTGCTCGATCCCGACGGCCAGACGCACCAGACCCGGGGTCACGCCCGCGGCCAGGCGCCCGGCGTCGTCACCCTGCGAGTGCGTGGTCGAGGCCGGGTGGATGGCCAGCGAACGCACGTCTCCGATATTGGCGACGTGGCTGTGCAGGTCGAGTGCCTCGACGAAGCGCTTGCCTGCCTCGACGCCACCGGCGATGTCGAACGCGATGACCGCGCCCGAGCCCTTCGGGGTGTACTTCTGCGCCTGGGTGTAGGTCTTGTGGTCCGGCAGTGAGGCCCAGTGCACCTTCTCCACCTGGTCCTGACCACCGAGGTAGGCCGCCACCTGGTGGGTGTTCTCGAGGTGACGCTCCATGCGCAGGCTGAGCGTCTCGATGCCCTGCCCGATGAGGAACGCGTTGAACGGGCTGATCGGCGCGCCCATGTCACGCAGCAACTGCACGCGGGCCTTCATCGCGAACGCGACGTTGGCGCCGAGCGCACCACCGGCGCCGAGGTCGACGCCGTAGCGGATGCCGTGGTAGCTCGGGTCCGGGGTGTTGAACATGGGGAACTTCTCCGGGTCGGCGGAGAAGTCGAAGTTGCCGGAGTCGACGATGACGCCACCGATCGAGGTGCCGTGGCCGCCGAGGTACTTCGTGGCGGAGTGCAGCACGATGTCGGCGCCGAACTCGATCGGGCGCACCAGGTACGGCGTGCCGATGGTGTTGTCGACGATGAGCGGGATGCCGTGCTCTTGCGCCACCGCGGCGACACCCTCGATGTCGAGGACCTCACCGGAGGGATTGGAGATCGTCTCGGCGAACAGCGCCTTGGTGTTCGGGCGGATCGCGGCGCGCCACGCGTCGAGGTTGTTGATCTCGGTCACGAACGAGGTCTCGATGCCGAAACGCGGCAGGGTCGCCTTGAGCAGGTTGAACGTGCCGCCGTAGAGCGCCGAGGAGGACACGATGTGGTCGCCGGCCTCGGCGAGGTTCATCACGGCGTACGTCTCGGCCGCCTGACCGGAGGCGAGCATCAGACCGGCGGTCCCACCCTCGAGCGCGGTGACGCGGTCCTCGATGACGCCGGTGGTCGGGTTGGTGATGCGCGTGTAGATCGGGCCGAGTTCGGACAGGGCGAACCGGTTCGCGGCCTGGTCGGTGTCCTTGAAGACGAACGACGTGGTCTGGTAGATCGGCAGGGCGCGGGCGCCGGTGGCCTCGTCGGGCACCTGACCTGCGTGGATCTGCAGGGTCTCGAAGGCCCAGTTGTTCTCGGACATGGAACTCACTTTCGCTGAGGGGGGTGATGCATCAGGCAGTCAGACAGTGACATTACACCGGAGGTCAAACCAAACACCATGTGATGGAAACATGCTCCTGTCGTGGCCCAAACCGTGCTGTATGCCCACTCCACCTCAGATTGACCCCAACTCGTCACCCAACGGTCAATCGCAGTCCATCTACGGCTGCAAGGGTTCTCACCATGATTCGGCCTCTCCGGCGGGCAGTGACCACTGCTGCGCTCATCGGCCCGGCGACGCTGCCGGACCTCCATGTCATGTCGCTCAACGCGTCCGCCGACACGCAGGCCCATCCCGGCACGCCCACCCACTGGAACTCTCGGGTCAGCGCCATCGCCGCGCTTCTGCACGCCGAGCGCCCGACGATCCTGGGCACCCAGGACGTGTTCAACCACCAGCTCAGCGACATCGCCGACGCCCTGCCGGTCAGTTACGACATGGTCGGCTCCGGGAGCACCGACGGGTTGACGCAGGGCCCGTACGACGCCCTGTTCTACGACCGCGATCGCCTGGACCTACGCGCCCACCGTCAGGTGTGGCTCAGCGACACCCCGGCCACACCGGGCTCCTGCACGTGGGGCAATCGCGAACCCCACGTCGTCGTCACCGCGCTCCTGCGTGATCGGTGCTCCGGTCGCGAGTTCCTCGTCGCGAACACCCACCTCGACGCCGATTCGGAGTGGTCGCGGTTGAAGGCGATGCGGGTACTCGTCGCCCTGGCCACCCGCGAGCCGACGGTGCCGGTCCTCCTCATCGGCGACTTCAACACCGCGGCCGGCGACTCGGCGGAGTACAGCCGACTCACCGGCGGTGGCCCCTACCGCGACACGTGGACCCAGGCCCGCCGCCGGGCGACGCCGGAGTACGGCACCCACCCGGGTTTCGGGCACGCCAACCCGGTGGCCCCGCGGATCGACTGGATCCTCGCCACGCCGGAATTCACGGTGCTCGAGGCGGCGGTCAACGCGTTCAGCCTCGACGGCGTCTGGCCCTCGGAGCACAGTCCGGTCCAGGCACGCGTGCGCCTGACCTGAACCCGTTGCCGGGCCCGGCAACGCTCCCCTCAGTGCGGCGTACGCGACCCGCGCCGCACCCACCACAGACCCAGGATCGGCAGCACGAGCGGCACATACCCGTAACCGGCGCCGAAGTGCGACCACACGGTCTTGTCGGGGAACAGCGAGGGCGTGACATACGACAGTGCCCCCACGGCGAGCACGCCGACGAGTTCGATGACGATGGCGCTCGTGGCGAGGCGGCGCCGCCCCACGGCGAGCGCCACGGTGGCGACGAGGTAGATCACCGCGGCGAGCGCCGAGAGCGAGTACGCCAGCGGCGCGCGCTCGAAGTACGACGCGATCTGCATGATCGACCGGCCGGTCGCGGCGAGCGCGAGCACGCCGTAGACGAGGACGATGATGCGCCCCAGGCCGGTGCCGGTGGTCGTGCGCCCGGTCGGGGCTGAGGAGGCAGCGGGGGCGGGGGTCTCAGGCATAGACGGTCCAGATCTGGTGGAGGCGCAGGGTCATCGTGGCGATGGCGATGACTCCCACGACAATGGCGCCCATGGCCCAGCCGGTCTTCTCCTTGATCGCGATGAAGACGAGCGCGGCCGGGATGAACGGCAGGGTCAGGGAGTAGGCCAAGAACGTCGCCCGGTGGGTGACGTCGGCGATGTGTCCGCCGTTGACGGTGGTCCACACGGCCTGGACGATGACCAGCACCTCGAGCACGGCGGCGACGATGAGCAACCGGTCGTTGATGACGACTTTGCGGACGAGGTACCACAGCGCCATCACGCCCAGCACGGCGCTGGTCGCGTAGACGAGCGCGGTCAGGGGGGCAAACACGTCGCACAGGGTACGACACCCACCTTGGCGGCCCGATGCCACCCGCGAGCCCACACCGGGCGCCGATCCTTGCAACACTGCCCTCATGACACCGACCCGCCTTGGCAGCGCCGACCTGATCCGACAGGTTCTCGACGAGGGTTCCTTCGAGTCGTGGGACTTCCCGGTCGACCGTTCGGGCCACGACGCGTCGTACCGCGCCGAACTCGAGGCGGCGGAGCAGCGTGCGGGCACCGACGAATCGGTCGTCACCGGCACGGGTCGGATCCGCGGGCGGCAGGTCGCCGTCATCGTCAGCGAGTTCCGCTTTCTCGGAGGATCGATCGGCCGGGCCACCGCCGAGCGCATCGTCGCGGCCGCCGAGCGGGCCACCCGGATGGGACTGCCGCTCGTGGCGGCACCGGCCTCCGGGGGTACGCGCATGCAGGAGGGCACACCGGCCTTCGTCAAGATGGTCGACATCTCGCGGGCAGTGCTGGAGCACAAGCGCGCCGGGCTCCCCTACCTGGTGTATTTGCGCCACCCCACGACCGGCGGCGTGTTCGCCTCGTGGGGGTCGTTGGGGCACATGACGATCGCCGAACCCGGCGCGTTGATCGGCTTCCTCGGCCCGGTGGTCTACGAAACGCTCAACGGAGTCCCGTTCCCCGAGGGGGTCCAGCTCGCCGAGAACCTCGTGGCCAAGGGCATCGTCGACGCGGTCGTGCCGGCCGACCAGCTCGCCGACGTCGCCGCGCGGGCGTTGACGCTGCTGACCCGGCCGGGGTCCCACCACGTGCCGGTCCTCCCCCGGCGACGGCCGATCCGGCCGGGGCTGGTCCGGGTGCCGTCGGCGATGGACATGGGCACCACCGGGATGCCGTCGCGCAGCGTGTCGGGTCCGTCACCGACCCGCGAATCGGTCTGGGCCTCGGTCGAGTTGACGCGCCGCCACGACCGGCCTGGGGTGCGCGAGTTGCTGCGCCACGCGGCCGAGGACGTCCTGCCGCTGCAGGGCACGGGCGAGGGTGAGTCCGATCGCGGGGTCTTGCTGGCGCTGGCCTCGTTCGCAGGACGGCCGTGCATCCTCGTCGGTCAGGATCGCCGCAACCAGGTCTCGACGTCGATGGGGCCGGCCGCGCTGCGCACGGCCCGGCGCGGGTTCCGCATGGCCGAGGAGCTGCGCCTGCCGCTGGTCACCGTCATCGACACCCCCGGCGCCGATCTCTCCCAGGAGGCCGAGGAGGGGGCACTGGCCGGTGAGATCGCCCGTTCGCTCGAGGACATGGTCGCGCTGACCGTGCCGAGTGTGTCGGTGCTGCTCGGCCAGGGCACCGGCGGCGGCGCGTTGGCGCTGTTGCCGGCGCAGCGGATCATCGCCGCGGAGCACGGGTGGCTCTCACCGTTGCCGCCGGAGGGGGCCAGCGCCATCGTCCACCAGGACATCGACCACGCCCCGGACCTGGCGTTCGCCCAGCGCATCAGCGCCCGGCAGATGTACGCCGACGGTCTCGTGCACGCGATCGTCCGTGAACGCGAGTCGGCGAACGACGCTCCGGTCGAGTTCGCGCACGCCATTGCCAAGGAGATCGGCCACCAGCTCGGGTTGCTGAGCGCCTGATTCAGCCCACCGGGCGCTCGAACGTCAGCATGACGCCCTCGACCGAGCCGGGCCCGATCCGTCCCTTGACATCGAGGCTGGTCATCGACTTCATCTGCCACCCCTCGCGGGCGTGGTCGTTGAGCACGTTCTCCAATTTGCCGGCGCTCATCTTGCCGCCGATGAGCCCTTCGCGGACCTGAACCACCTTGTACTCGAATCGCTGCATGTCCTCACCTTGCCACGACCCGGTTCGACACTCATCCGTGCGGCGCGAAAGGATGAGTGACATGCTCCAGCAGACCGCGCCGACCGCACCGCCCCCGCCTGACCTCGGCCCGGTCGTCGAGGCGGAGTACCACCGACTGCTGCGTGGACCGCAGCACCGGTGGTGGCGTCCGCTGCTGTCGATCCTGCTCGTCGGGTTGATCTACATCGGATTCTCGATCGTGCTGGGCGTGGTCATGCTCACCGTCGGCGCGGTGCTCGGCCGCCCGCTGACCTGGTCCGAGGACGTGCTCGGCCGCGGCGCCGACGACCCGGTCTACATGCTCTTCGTCGACGCCAGCCTCATCGCGCTCATCCCCACGGCGCTCCTCGCGATTCGCCTGGCCCACAAGGTGCCGATGGGATTCGTCAGTTCTGTCGTGGGGCGCTTCCGCTGGCGGTGGTTCGCCACCTGCCTGGTCGCCCTGACCCCGCTGTGGTTGGTCTACGTCGGCATCGACTGGTTCGCCGCGGGGTACTCGACCGACACCCCGGCTCAGTACTGGGAATGGCTGGTGCTCATGGCCCTGGTGCTCACCCCGCTGCAGTGCGCCGGTGAGGAGTACATGTTCCGCGGCTGGTTCATGCAGTCTCTCGGATCCTGGTTCGCCAACCGGTGGGTGGCACTCGGTGTGCCGCTCGTGCTCTCCGTGGCGCTGTTCGCGTTGGCCCACGGGTCGCTGGACATCTGGATCCTCATCCAACTGGCGACGTTCGCGACCGCCGCGACCTATCTGACCTGGCGCACCGGAGGACTCGAGGCCGCGGTGGCCCTGCACACGGTGAACAACGTGCTCGTGATGATCCTCGGGGCCATCACCGGCACCGGCGACGACTCGCTCATCGACCAGAACACGACGAGTTCGTGGTTCCCCGCCGTCATCGGCCTGGTCGTGCACACCGTCGCGGTGCTCATCGTCGTGTGGCTGGCGCGCCGTCAGAAGATCACGCGCACCCACCTCATGCA
>NZ_BCRE01000107.1 GCF_001552435.1 Kribbia dieselivorans NBRC 106261 | reverse complement strand
GCGGGGTGGGGGCGGGGCGCGGCGGGGTTACATCAGCGACCGTGGTACGGGCGCAGCCCATCGGCCGGAACGTTGCCGAACCGCCCGGACTGGAAGTCGTGCATGGCCTGCTGGATCTCCTCACGGGTGTTCATGACGAACGGCCCGTACTGCACGACCGGCTCACGGATCGGCTGACCGCCGAGCACGAGCACCTCCAGGGTCGGCTCGTGGCTGTCCTGGCTCTCGTCGGCAGTGATCGTCAGCCGCTGCCCGGCGCCGGTGACGGCCAACTGGCCCTTGTGCACCGCAGCGCCCTCGGTCCCGACGGAGCCTCGTCCGGCGAGCACATAGACCAGGCCGTTGAAGTCCTCGCGCCAGGGCAGGGACACCGAGTGCCCCGGTTGGATCGTCGTGTGCGACATCGTGATCGGCGTGTACGTCGATCCGGGCCCGGCGTGACCACCGATCTCGCCGGCGATGATGCGCACGAGCGCGCCGGCATCGGCTGACGACACGAGCGTGACGTGGCCGCCCTCGAGGTTCTGGTACTTGGGCGTGAGGAACTTGTCGACCGCGGGCAGGTTGACCCACAGCTGGATGCCGTGGAACAGGCCGCCGCTGTCGACGAGCTCGGCGGGCGGCGTCTCGATGTGCAACACACCCGACCCCGCGGTCATCCACTGCGTCGCGCCGTCGGTGATCATGCCGCCGCCACCGTGCGAATCCTGGTGCTGGAAGCGGCCGTCCATGATGTAGGTGACCGTCTCGAAACCGCGGTGCGGGTGCCAATCGGTACCACGCGCTTCTCCGGGTTGGTATTCGACCTCACCCATCTGGTCCATGTGGATGAACGGGTCCAGGGCCTGCGCGGAGACGCCGGCGAAGGCGCGGCGCACCGGGAACCCCTCACCCTCGAACCCGCCGGGCGCGGTGGCCACGCCGATGACGCGGCGCTCGGTCTCCGTCGGCTCCGGGGCGTCGAGGCGCGGCAACGTCAGGGTGTCTGCGGTCACGGCAGGCATGTCGTTCTCCTTCATCGTCGGTGGCAATCGGTACCTGACCAGCATGACACCAACAAGTTCGATTTTCAACTAAATAGCGGAGCTCCGTCGCCCCGAGTTGGGTTTCGCTCCCCCGGTGAGGACAATGGAGGCTTGTGCGCCCACACCCGGGGCGACGACGTCGACGACAGGAGGCACCCATGCCGGTGAACATCCCTCACGACCTGCCCGCCCGCAGGACGCTGATGTCGGAGAACGTCTTCGTCATGTCCGACGAACGCGCCACGCACCAGGACATCCGCCCGCTGCGCATCCTCATCGTCAACCTCATGCCGACCAAGATCGACACCGAGACGCAACTGCTGCGCCTGCTCGGCAACACTCCCCTGCAGCTGCAGGTGACGTTCATGCACATGGCCTCCCACGAGTCGCGCAACACCCCGCGTGAGCACCTCGAGGCGTTTTACACGACGTTCGACGAGGTCCGTGACCAGACCTTCGACGGCATGATCATCACCGGAGCGCCGATCGAGCTCCTCGAGTTCGAGGAGGTCACCTACTGGGACGAGTTGTGCGAGGTGATGGACTGGTCGGCGACCAACGTCTTCTCGACGCTGCACATCTGTTGGGGCGCCCAGGCGGCCATGTACCGCCACTACGGCATCCCGAAGTTCGAGCTGCCCTCGAAGCTGACCGGGGTCTTCGACCACCGCCTGATCAACCCCAAGGCGAAGATCGTCTCCGGTTTCGACCGCCACTTCCCCGCGCCGCACTCGCGCTACACAGGCAACGACCCGGACATCATCGAGGCGACCGAGGGCATCGAGTTGCTGGCGTTCTCGGAGGAGGCCGGGGCATACCTGGCGGCCAGCACCGACATGCGGTTCCTCTTCGTCACCGGCCACCCCGAGTACGACGGTGAGACCCTGCGGGCGGAGTACCAGCGCGACCTGGCCAAGGGGCCCGGTGCGGTGATGCCGAAGCACTACTTCCCCAACGACGATCCGGCCGCCGTGCCGCGACCGACGTGGCGGGCACACGCGTTCCTGCTCTACGCGAACTGGTTGAACTACTACGTCTACCAGCGCACCCCGTTCCAGCTCGAGCAGATTCCGACCGCCATCACGGTCCCGCCGACCGTCGAGGACTGAGCCCCATGCGCCTCGGAGTGCGCGAGCTGCTGTGGCAGCCGTCGCGCTTCGGGGTGCTGGTGGGGCTGGCCGCGCTGCTGTCCTCCTTCGGGCCGGCGCTCATCCCCCGAGGTTGGTTGGTCCAGGCGGTGGTCGGGGGTGTGACCGGGTCGCTCGGGTATGCGATCGGAGCGGTGTTGGCCAGGTTCGTCCCGTGGCTGCTGGGGCGGTTGGGGGTGCGGGTCGTCGTCGCCCCGACCACTGCGGTGTGGGCGCGGCGGATCGTCGTTCTCGGCGCCATCGTCGCGGTGCCCGTGGCCTGGTGGGTCACGCTGCGGTGGCATCGCTGGACCGCCGAGATGGTGGGCATGCCGCCCAACACCGCCCGGGAACACGCGAAGTCCATGGCGCTGGCCGTCGTGCTGGCCGTGCTGTTCGTGCTCGCCGGTCGTGGTCTGGTGGCGTTGGTGGTGCTGCTCGGGCGATGGCTCGATCGGGTGCTCCCCCGGGTCGTGGCCTATGTCCTGGCGTTCGTGCTCGTCGTCGGGCTGCTCGTCTGGGGCACGAACTCGGTGCTGTGGCGCGGCACGCTCGAGGCGTTCGCCCGCTCCGGAGCGGCGTTGAACGACACCACTCCCGAGGGTCTGGTCGCGCCGACGTCGCCGTTCCGCTCGGGGTCGCCCACGGCCACCCAGTCGTGGGACCAGCTGGGACATTTCGGTCGGCAGTTCGTCTCCCGCGGCCCGTCGGCCGCCGACATCACGGCAGCCACCGGCGTTCCGGCGGTCGATCCGGTGCGGGTGTACGCCGGGCTGGATGACACCGACGGGCTCGACGACGCCCTCGACATCGTCGCCACCGAGATGGAACGCACCGGAGCGCTGGACCGCGACGTCGTCGTGCTCATCACCACGACGGGCAACGGGTGGATCGATGAGTACAACGTCGCGGCGATCGAGTACCTGACCGGCGGTGACAGCGCCACGATCGGATGCAGTACTCCTACCTGCCCAGCGCCGTGGCCTTCGTGGCCGACTGGAACACCCCGCAGCGCGTCGGTCGTGAACTGCTGACCCGCGTCGAGTCGATGATCGCCCAGCGCCCCGCCGGTGAGCGGCCGAAGCTCTACGTCTCCGGAGAATCGCTCGGCGCGTTCGGTGGTCAGGCGGCCTTCTCGAGCCCGCAGGACATGCTGACGCGGGTCGACGGCGCGGTGTGGATCGGCGGGCCCAGCTTCACTCCCCTGTGGCAGCAGGTGACGGCGTCACGGCACCGGGCTTCGCCCGAGGTCGCGCCGGTCATCGACAGCGGCCGGCAGATCCGGTTCATGTCACAGCCGGATGATCTGCGGCGTGATGTCTACGGCCGGGTGTACGGCGGGTGGGAGTTCCCGCGGGTCGTGTACCTGCAGCACCCCTCCGATCCCATCGTCTGGTGGAACCCGTCGGTGGTCTTCTCCGAACCGAAGTGGATCGCCGAACAGGCCGGCCACGACGTGAATCCGCGGCTCCGGTGGGTGCCGGTCGTGACCTTCTGGCAGCTCGTCGGGGACATGGTGGTCAGCACCGACACCCTTTCCGGGCACGGCCATGTCTACGAGGACGAGATGGTGCCGGCCTGGAATCAGGTGCTCAACACCCATTCCGACCGGATCGCCCAGATCACCGCGGCCATTCGCAACTCCCTGCCGTAGCGCATCGGCCCGGCCGAACGACGCTCCGCCCTGGGCCCGGACCCACGATGGGGCCCAGACATTCTCGGGCCCAGAGGCTCATCCGCCGGCATCCCTCCCCCTGTGAGCATGAACGTGACGTTCCGGGGGAACGGATTGGAGTGGTGATGAGACACAGATGTTGGCCGACCCGGCGGGACCGTGGTCAGGGGACGCTGGAATACATCGCGATGATCATCGCGGCGGCGCTGGTCGCCGTCGCGGTCATCATCGGCGCGGGCAGCGCCGGGTTCGGCACGACGTTCGCCGACAATGTCTGCAAGGTGCTTCAGACCGACTGCGGCACGGCTGCACCCGGGGGCGGTGAGGAGAACGAGAACACGCCGTTCCAGGCCGGGGGCATGGGCGCCGAGGGCGAGGACCCCGGCGCGAACGTCCAGTACCCACCGGGCCTCGACCCCAACTCCGACGTCGCCAAGGAACTCGCGTCGACGGAACGCGGACGTCGCATTCTGCAGTGGCTGCACGACAACGGCATCGTGGTCATCGTCGATCCCAACGCCCAGGGCGCGTGGTACTCCGGCGGCACCATCGTGCTGGGCAAGGGCTACGTCGATCCATCGACGATCATCCACGAGGCCAACCACGCCTATTACGACAAGAACGGGAAGAACCCCAACGTCACCACGGACTCACGAGAGACCTACGTGAACTCCCTGGTCGACCAGGAGACCGAGTCGGTGTGGCTTGAAGTGCAGGCGGCCAAGGAGTACCGCGCAAACAACCCGAACGTGAAGGTGTCCCAGGCCGAGGAGAACTACGACAGCGCCTATCAGAACGCCTACCAGCAGGCTCGGGCGAACGGCGCCAGTCATGCGGAGGCCCAAACCGCCGGAGACAACGCCGGTCGGGCCCGGATCCGCCAGATGTTCACCAACGGAGAAGTCGTGACCTCGACGACCGGTCAGACGTACGAGGAGTACTACGGCAGCTTCTGGGACACCCACCACTGATGGCCGACACCGTGACACTCTTCTCGCAGGCACGCCAGAACCACCCAGGGGGTAGTCGATGATTCAGAAACTCAGCACGCGTGTTCGCGTGACCGCCGTGGCCGGGATCGCGCTCGGTGCCGTGCTGCTCACCGGCTGCGGCAGCGCCAGCGATGCGAATACCAGCTCAGGTGGGACGACGACCACGAGCTCGAGTACCTCGACCTCGTCCCAACCAGCCTCAGGAGACCCCGTGATCGACCGACTGCGCACCGCTCTCGACGCCGGCACGTTCGGCGGGGTGCTGGCCCGCAGCGAAGGCGCGACCGCCTCGAAGATGCCGGTAGCCGGCACCGACGAGTGGACGGTCTACGACCTGCGCAGCTCCGGCGGTGGGCACCCGCAGCGGCTGATCGTGGCGCTGGACAAGGGCGACAGGGCGCTCGTGCTCAGCGGCAACCCGGACAACGTCTCGACGCTCTTCGCGAGCAGCGCACCGACGACCGCCGCCGCGGCCGCGAAGCGCGCCAGTGAGTTCCTCGAGCTCGGCCGGGTCATGTCCACCCTGTCGTACCAGGTCGACTCGACGCGCGACATTCGGTGGCTGAAGACCATGAACGCCGATCAGAAAAACGTGCGCGACGAGGTCGAGGCCAAGGACGGCAAGGACATCGCGCCGCCGAAGGCCACGCCCGCGGGCAACGGCTGGAAGGTGGTCGTCTGGCGGGTCGAGCAGGATGTGCTGCAGCGCCACGACGTGACGATCACGGCCGACGGCGTGCTCTCGGACCGCGTCACGGAGGTGCGCACGACACTGCCGGTGGTCCTCGGCGTCTGAGCGGCGACCGCGGGCGGGCGCCCTCTGCAGGTGTGACGGAACGGCCACTGGCCCCGGGATCTCCCGGGGCCAGTGGCCGTTCCGTCACACCGACCTGGCGATCAGCTGCAGCCGGAGGTGGAGCCGCAGCCCTCGCAGACGTAGCAGGAGCCGGCCGGGCGCATCTTCGTCCCACAGGTCAGGCACATCGGCGCGTCGGCCGTGGCGCCCTGGAAGCGCTCCATGAGCTCGGCGCTGGAGTGGATCTCTGCGTCCACCTTCCGGGCCGACGCTGCGCCGCTGCCGGTGTGGTCGATGACCACGGGCTTCGGCTCCGGCTTCGGCTCGGCCTTGGGCGTGGTCGCCGCCGACTGGCTGTAGGTCGCCAGCTCGTCGGCGAGGTCCTCGTCCTCGGCGTCACCGACCGGCGCGTACGAACCGGTCTCGAGCTGACGGGCCCGCTCGTCGGCGGTGTGGATGCCCATGAAGCTGCGGGTGTCGAAGTCGAGGTAGTCCAGCGCCAGGCGGCGGAAGACGTAGTCCATGATCGACTGCGCCATACGCACATCCGGGTCGTCGGTCAGACCGGCCGGCTCGAAGCGCAGGTTGGTGAACTTCTCGACGAAGGTCTCCAACGGCACGCCGTACTGCAGACCGATCGAGACCGCGATCGAGAAGGCGTCCATGACACCGGCCAGGGTCGAACCCTGCTTGCCGAACTTGAGGAAGATCTCGCCGAGCTGACCCTCCGGGTACGTGCCGGCGGTGAGGTAGCCCTCGGCACCGCCGACGGCGAACGAGGTGGTCTGCGAGGTGCGACGCTTCGGCAGTCGCGTGCGCACCGGGCGGTACTCGACGACCTTCTCGACCTTGACCTCGGCCGCAGCCGCGTCGGAGGCCTTCTTGTCCGTGGCGGTGGACCCACCGTCGGACAGCGGCTGGCCCACCTTGCAGTTGTCGCGGTAGACGGCCAGCGCCTTCAGGCCGAGCTTCCAGCCCTGCATGTAGACGTCGGCGATGTCCTCGACCGTGGCGGTCTCGGGCAGGTTGACCGTCTTGGAGATGGCACCGGAGAGGAACGGCTGCACCGCGGCCATCATCCGCACGTGGCCCATGCCCGAGATGGCGCGCTGGCCCATGGCGGTGTCGAAGACCTCGTAGTGCTCCGGCTTGAGACCCGGAGCGTCGACGACGTGCCCCTTGTCGGCGATGTACTCGACGATCGCCTCGATGGTCTCCTCGGCGTAACCGAGCGTGCGCAGTGCCCGCGGGATCGTCAGGTTGACGATCTGCATGGAGCCACCACCGACGAGCTTCTTGAACTTGACCAGCGAGAAGTCCGGCTCGATGCCGGTGGTGTCGCAGTCCATCATGAAGCCGATCGTGCCGGTCGGCGCGAGCAGCGAGGCCTGCGCGTTGCGGAACCCGTTCTTCTCACCGATCGCGACGACGTCGGCCCACGCGGCGGTCGCGGCGTCGTGGATCGCGGCATCCATCGAGTCGAGGGTGCGGATCGAGTCGTTCGCGGCCTGGTGCTTGCGCATGACGCGCTTGTGGGCGTCGGCGTTGCGGGCGTACCCGTTGTACGTGCCGACGACCCCGGCGAGTTCGGCCGAGCGACGGTACGCCGCTCCGGTCATGAGGGAGGTCAGCGCGGCGGCCAGGGAGCGGCCGCCCTCGGAGTCGTAGCCGTGGCCGGTGGCCATGAGCAGC
The DNA here is from genome assembly GCF_001552435.1 of Kribbia dieselivorans NBRC 106261. Classification (GTDB taxonomy): domain Bacteria; phylum Actinomycetota; class Actinomycetes; order Actinomycetales; family Dermatophilaceae; genus Kribbia; species Kribbia dieselivorans. Next base: position 8,614 of record NZ_BCRE01000107.1, on the reverse strand, counting down.
GCGCCGAGGTTGGCGTACCCGATGCCGAGCTGGCGGTAGTCGCGGGTCGTCTGGCCGATCGCCTCGGTCGGGAAGTCCGCGAAGCAGATCGAGATGTCCATGGCGGTGAAGACCAGCTCGGTGACCTTCTCGTAGGTCTCGACGTCGAACGTGCCGTCCTCACGCAGGAACTTCAGGAGGTTCAGCGACGCGAGGTTGCACGAGGAGTTGTCCAGCGACATGTACTCCGAGCACGGGTTGGACGCGGTGATGCGGCCCGTCTCGGGGTTGGTGTGCCAGTCGTTGATGGTGTCGTCGTACTGCACACCGGGGTCGGCGCACTCCCATGCGGCCTTGGCGATCTTCTGCCAGAGGTTGCGGGCGTCGATCTCCTCGATGACCTCACCGGTCATGCGGGCACGCAGACCGAAGTTCGTGCCCTCCTCGACGGCGTGCATGAACTCATCGGTGACGCGCACCGAGTTGTTGGCGTTCTGGTACTGGACCGAGACGATGTCCTTGCCGCCGAGGTCCATGTCGAAGCCGGCGTCGCGCAGCGCGCGGATCTTGTCCTCCTCGCGCGCCTTGGTCTCGACGAACTCCTCGATGTCGGGGTGGTCGACGTCGAGGACGACCATCTTGGCCGCGCGGCGGGTCGCGCCACCGGACTTGATCGTGCCGGCGGAGGCGTCGGCGCCGCGCATGAAGGAGACCGGGCCGGAGGCGGTGCCACCGGAGGAGAGGAGTTCCTTGGACGAGCGGATGCGCGAGAGGTTCAGGCCCGCGCCCGAGCCGCCCTTGAAGATGAACCCCTCTTCCTTGTACCAGTTGAGGATCGAGTCCATGGAGTCGTCGACCGAGAGGATGAAGCAGGCGCTGACCTGCTGCGGGCTCTTGGTGCCGACGTTGAACCACACCGGGGAGTTGAACGCGAAGATCTGGTGGAGCAGCGCGTACGTCAGCTCGTGCTCGAAGATCTCCGCGTCGTCATCAGAGGCGAAGTAGCCGTGCTCCTTGCCGGCCTGGGTGTAGGTCAGGACGACGCGATCGATGAGCTGCTTCAGACCGGCCTCGCGCTGCGGCGTGCCGACCGCGCCACGGAAGTACTTCGTGGTGACGATCGTCGAGGCGTTGACCGACCAGAAGTCGGGGAACTCGACGTCGCGCTGCTCGAAGATCGTCTCGCCGGTCTTCCAGTTGGTCTGGACGACGTCGCGCTTCTCCCACGTCACCTCGTCGTACGGGTGGACGCCCGCAGTGGTGTGGATGCGTTCGATGCGGATGCCCTTGCGCGCCGGCTTTCGGGTGGAGCGCTTCGCGGTTTCGGTCATGCCCGGGTCCTCTCCCTGGTGAGGTTGGATGTGTTCGAGGTTGTGGCGGTGTTCTAGGTGTTCGCAGTGGTCGCTGAGGGGTTCGCCTCATCGGCACCCGATGGGGTCGGCGCCTCCTCAACCCGAAGAAGGGCGATGGCGCCCTCGAAGTCCTCCAGCGTGTCGAAGGCCTGGTAGACGGATGCAAACCGCAGGTAGGCCACGACGTCGAGCTCGCGCAGCGGCCCGAGAATGGCCATGCCCACCTCGTGCGCCTCGATCTCGGCATGCCCCTGTGCGCGGATCGACTCCTCGACCCGCTGTGCCAGCCGAGCAAGCTGATCCTCGGTCACCGGTCGCCCTTGGCACGCCTTGCGCACCCCGACCAGGACCTTGTTGCGACTGAAGGGCTCCGTCGCTCCCGACCGCTTGACGACCGTCAGGCTGGCGGTCTCGACGGTGGTGAAACGACGGCCGCACTCGGGGCACTGCCGACGGCGGCGGATGGCGCTGCCGTCGTCGGTCGCACGCGAGTCGATGACCCGGGAGTCAGTGTGGCGACAGAAGGGACAGTGCATGACGCTCGGCTCCTCTCAAGGCGGTGCCTGTGGATGAATCGGTGGGTGAAGCTGGGGACAAGGTGGGGAAAACCCGCTCGCCCTGTGTACTAGATGTGGATGAACTACATCTGTGTAACCACTAGATGTAGTGACGATTAGACAACATTGCCACTACCGATGCAACGCTCCAGCCGCTCCAATTCATTCGTGCAGGTCAGCGGCCCGACACACCCGACACGCTGTCTGACACACCGCACGACACACCCGCTCAACACAGAGCGACGCCGACCACCGAGGAGGGGTGGCCGGCGCCGCCGAGGCCCGGGCCGGGTCGAGGAGCCCGGGAGAACGTCGCCGCCTCGGCCCCGACGGCCGTGGCGGTCACCTCACCTCAGCGCGGGATGACCAGGCGCTGCCCGGCCGTCACCTGGGCACTGGTGAGGTTGTTGGCCACCTGCAGGCGCACCACGCCATCGGCGATCGACGCGTCGGGCAGCTGCACCGCCGCGATCTCCGACAGCGTCTGACCCGGCTCGACGGTGATCTGCTGCTGCGCCGTGGCGGACCCACCGACGTATGCGACGAGGCCCAGAGCCAACGCGGCCATCACCACGGCCACCAGCGCAGCACGCAGCAGTCGGCCGCGCCGCGTGAGGCGAACAACCGGCGCCGAAGCCGGCGCACCGAGTTCGGGCACCAGTCGCAGATGCGGGCGGCGCGCCGTCGGCGTCGCGGTGTCCAGGTCCCACGCCACTGCACTCATCACGATCTCCATTCGATCCGGGTCGAAACTCTGTTCGACATCATGTCTAGCACGCCTGTTCGATCCATGGCAAGGGGGGTCTCGAACAGATGTTTGATATCTGCGGCGACGCCCCATAGGATGTCCATGGAGAGAGCACATCAGGAGCCACCGACAACGTTTGGGGATCGGCGTTCCACAACGGCGTCGGAGGGCAGCCCGCAAGGGCGGAGTGGAGGGTCGAGCATGGGTCGGTACCGAGAAGGTCACGAGGACAACGTCAGGCACCTGCCGGAGCGCGATCGCGGTGACGGGCAGTTGACCGTGCGCCAGCAGAAGGTGCTCGATGTGATCCGCAACTCCGTCGACCGTCGTGGCTACCCGCCGAGCCTGCGCGAGATCGGCGAGCAGGTGGGCCTGACCTCACCGAGCTCGGTCGCCCATCAACTGTCCTCCCTCGAGCGCAAGGGGTACCTGCGCCGCGACCCCAACCGGCCGCGCGCCATCGAGGTGATCTCTCCCGACACCCCCAGCAAGGACCCCGGGTACCGGGGGCACGCCTCGGCTGGGCGCGCCTCGTCTGACGCACCGACCGACATTCGCGGTTACCGCGGCGGAGCCTCCCCCACCGACGCCGATGTCGAGATCGACCTGACCGGCATCGGTGACCACCAGCCGGCCGCCACCTACGTGCCCGTTCTCGGCCGGATCGCCGCCGGCGTGCCCATCACGGCGGAGGAGAGCGTCGAGGACGTCTTCCCGCTCCCGCGCCAGATCGTCGGCGAGGGGCAACTCTTCCTGCTCAAGGTCAGCGGCGACTCGATGATCGACGCGGCGATCTGCGACGGCGACTGGGTCGTCGTGCGACAGCAGGCGACCGCCGAGAACGGCGACATCGTCGCCGCGATGCTCAACGACGAGGCGACCGTCAAGACGTTCAAGCGGATCGACGGGCGTGTCTGGCTCCTGCCGCACAACATCGAGTACATGCCGATCGACGGCACCCACGCGACCATCCTGGGCAAGGTCACGGCCGTCCTGCGACGCATCTGACGCCCGACGTCGATCGGTTCGGCGCCGCCTCCTCAGACCTGGTGCAACCGGGTTGGGCGAGGCGGCGCCGTCACGAGGTCGGCCAGGCGCGGTAGGTGCATGGCCAACTCACCATCGATGCGATGCGTGACGAGGTCGTCGCCGCGGGTCGGCCCACGCGTGATGACGACGACGGGGATCTGCCGCGCCGCCGCCCGCTTGACGAACCGCAGCCCGGACATGACCTGCAACGACGACCCGATCACCAACAGTGCCGGAGCGTCGTCGGTCAGGGCGAAGCAGTGCGCCACCCGGTCCCGCGGCACGCTCTCCCCGAAGAACACGACGTCGGGCTTGAGGGTGTCGGCTCCACAGGACAGACACGTGGGAGCGGTGAAGCGCTCGACGTCCAGCGCCTCGAGCGCCACATCGCCATCGGGGCGGATCTCGTCGGTCTCGACCGCATAGTCGGGGTTCGCCGCCGCCATCCGGTCATCGAGCGTGGCCCGGTCGGTGCGGTCCCCGCAGGTCAGGCAGACAACCCGGGTCAGGGTGCCGTGCAACTCGGTGACGTGGTCGGTCCCGGCCCGCTGATGCAATCCGTCCACGTTCTGCGTGATGACGTGCCCCACCGCCCCCGCCTGCTGCAGCGCGGTCACGGCGCGATGACCGGAGTTCGGGGCGGCCTGATGGAATCGCTTCCACCCAACGTAGGCGCGGGCCCAGTACCGCTGTCGGGCAGCCGGATCGCGGACGAACTCGCCGTACTCCATCGGGCGGACACGCCGGGTGCCGTCCGGACCGCGGTAGTCGGGAATGCCCGAATCCGTGGAGATTCCGGCGCCGCTGAGCACCAGCGCGGGCGCTCGACGGAGCAGTGTGGCGATCTCCTCAATCACCACGTCATTATGCGGGACGACACGCCCGGGTAAACTGAGACCGATGATCGATTCGGGAGCCCTTCGGGTGATCAAGGCCATCTCCGACGAAGGCAGTTTCACGGCCGCGGCGGCAGTCCTTGGTCTGACTCAGCCTGCCGTTTCACAGATGGTCCGGCGCCTTGAACAGCGCACCGGCACGGCCCTGGTCGAGAAGGCCGGGCGGTCGGTGCGGTTGACCGAGGCGGGACAGGTTCTGGCGAGGTACGCCGAGTCCGTGCTCAGCGCGATCGAGGCCGCCGAGGACGAGGTCTCCGCGATCGCCGGGCTGCGTGCTGGGCGCGTCCGCCTCATGGCCTTCCCCAGTTCGTCGGCCTCCCTCGTGCCGCGGGCGCTGGTCAAGTTGCGCGAGCGCCACCCCGGTGTCCAGGTTTCCTTCGTCGAGGCCGAGCCGCGGGAGTCGATCACGGCACTGCGCAACGGTGACTGTGACGTCGTGGTCGCCTTCAGCTACGCCGGGATGCCGCCGACGCGCGAGGAGGAACTCGATGGCCTCGTGGTGTACAAGCTTATGGACGAGGACATGAAGGTGGCGCTCCCGCCGACGCACCCCCTGGCCACGACCGACGTCGTGGACCTCAAGGACCTCGCGGAGGACCCGTGGATCGCCGGCTGTCCGAAGTGTCGCGGGCACCTGGTTCAGATGGCCCACAAAGCCGGGTTCTCCCCCGACGTCGCCTTCGAGACCGAGGACTACACCGCCGTACTGGGCTTCGTCTCACAGGGCTTGGGCGTGGCGTTGCTGCCGGATCTCATCCTGCGCGAGGCGTCCAACCCGAATGTCGTGCCGGTGGCGACGAAGCAGGAGTCGACCCGGTCCATCCACGTCGTGTCCACCCCCGACCTGGAGCGGGTGCCGGCAGTCAAGGCGGCCATAGCGGCCCTCATCGATGCCGCCGCCGACGCCGGGTGGCGCATCGACGAGTCCGACCCGGACTCGAACGAGACGGAGCAGCCCGTCCCCGCGACGTGACGATCTCCGTCCCCTGCGGGGTGGCCACCAGAGCCACATCACCGTTCTCGTCCGTACGGGTGGTACTCGACCCCACACTTTCCAGAAACGAGACATGTTCATCGGCCGGGTGCCCGAACTCGTTGTCGCGCCCGACGCTGATGACCGCCGCGGGTGCCGCCACCGTCGCCAGGAAGTCTGGGTCGTAGTTCGCGGAGCCGTGATGGGGCGTCTTGAGCAGGTCGAACGTGCCCGCCGAGGCGGCCAGGGCCGGGTCGCGGCGCAGTCTCGTCAGGATCATCCGCGCGGCTTCGCGCTCGACGTCGGCCGTGAGCAGAGCCCGCGCCCCGCCGGACTCCACGGCCAGGACGAGGCTGTTGTTGTTCGGGATCGACCCGGAGGTGATCCGCTGCGCCGGCCACCAGACCTGCGCGGTCGCCTCCCCGACCGTCAGGGTCGAGCCGACCGTGAGCACCTCGGCGACCAGCCCACGCTCGGCCAGCTCGCGATGCGTCTGCTCCGCCGACCAGGCCGGCTCCTGCTCCGGCGTCATGAACACCGGTCCGACCTCCCGGTTCGCCAGCGCTCCGGTCAGGCCGCGGACGTGGTCGTCGTGGAAGTGGGTCAGCACCAGGGCATCGAGGCGGGTGACGTGCAGTCTGCGCAGGCAACCGTCGATGAGCTCCGGGTCCGGGCCGGCGTCGACGAGCAGGGCGCGGCCGGGGCCGGTCGCGACGACGATCGCATCGCCCTGACCGACGTCGCAGACGACCACGCGCCACCCCGGCGGCGGCCATTCCGACGGCAGCGGCGCGACGACGTGGACCAGCCCCGCGGCGGCGGTCACCCCGGCCACGGCACTTACCGCCACCGGGCGCCGGGCCGCCCCACGGCCCACCCGGTGTCCCACCCACGGCGCCATCAGCACCCCCAGCACGGTCAGGCCAGCCAGCAGCCACGCTCCCGGGGGACCGTCCGGCCACGGCAACGTCCCACCCGGCACCGACTCCGCAATCCGGGCCACCCGACCGATCGCCCAGGCCGGCACGCCGGGGACCCACGCCACCCACGTCGACGCGCGATGGTTCAGCAACGCGACCATGGCCGTGGCCAGGCCGCCGATGGTGGCTGGAGCGACGAACGGCGCGGCCACGAGGTTCGCGGCGATGCTGATGAGGCTCACCGATCCCTGGAGCAGGACCACGACCGGAGCCGTCGTCAGGTGGGCCGCCACCGGGATGGCGAGCGCCGGGCCGACCCAGGTCAGCCGCTCCCCCACCTGTGGCACGACCCGTCGGATCGCCGTATTGACCGCCTCTCCCCATGGCCGCACGAAGAGCAGGAGCCCCAGCGTCGCCAGGGACGACAGCGCGAACCCATACGAACGGCTCAACCACGGGTCATACACGAGGAGCAGCACGATGGCCGCGGCCAGCACCGGTGCGCCGGCGCCGCGGCGGGACGCACTGAGCCCGATGACGCCGATCGCGCCCATCGTCGCCGCCCGGATGACACTGGGCTCCGGCCGTGCCAGCACGACGAACCAGGCCAACAGGGCGAGCGCGAACCAGGGCCGCACCCGTCGCGGGAGGCCGAACAGGCGGGCCAGTCCGATGGCCCAGACGAGGACGAGCGAGACGTTCGAGCCCGACACCGCCGACAGGTGCGACATGCCGGTGGCCAACATCGCCTCGGTCAGGTCGGGCGGAGTGAGCGAGGTGTCACCGATGACCAATCCCGGCACGAGGCCCTGGGCGTCGGGCGGCAGCCCACCGACGGCTGCCCGCAGCCCGGACCGCATATGTTCAGCGGCCGCCCGCGCCGGGTCGGGCTCACCGATGAGCGTCGCCTCGCCATGTGCGCGCAGCGCGGCCAGGAATTCGCCGGGATCGGTCAGCGGCCCCAACCGCCCACGGGCCTGGATGCGGTCGCGCCAGTGGAGCGCCGCCCAGGACTCGTCCGCGAACACGAGCACCGGGGTGCGCACGGTGGTGGTCTGACCGCGGCCGGTGACCTGGTCGATGCGAACGCGCACGATGGCCATCCGCGTGCCGCGCTTCGGAACGGTGCGCAGGATGGGCTCGGCCAGGACCGTCGCCTCGATGCCGACGCTCGCGCGAGCCTCGGTCAGGTCCCCAACCGGACCGGCCATTCGGCTGGCTCCCTGCGCCGCCGACGCCGACACCGTCAGCACGGTCAGGAGCGCCGTCGCGGCCGTCCATACCGCCACCGACCGACATCTGGGGCGCGAGCCGCTCGCTATGAGCGCCACCGCCACGACGAGACCGAGGGCCGCCGTCATGCCGGCCAACCGCGCCTTGTCGCCCGGCGCCCACACGATCGTCGTGGCCGTCACTGCCCACGCCACCGCCGCCGGGAGCAGCAGACGCAGATCGATGGTCGGGATCGACCGATCGAGATGGTTCACACCCGCACCTTCGGGGAGATCTGTGCATACAACTTCTCGCCGATCCCGGTGACCTCCTGCAGTTCCTCGACCGCAGTGAACCGCCCCTGCTGGGTCCGCCATTCGATGATCCGCTCGGCCAGAACGGGGCCGATTCCCGGCAGCTCCTCGAGCATGGACTGATCGGCGGCGTTGAGGTCGACCAGTGCTCCACCGGCACCTCCCGCATCCGATCCTCCGGCCGATCCCCCGGAGTTCGAAGCCCCGGAGTTCGGCGCTGCCACCGGCACGCCGGGTTTGGGCACGACGATCTGCTGCCCGTCGGAGACGACCTGGGCGAGGTTGATAGCCGCCGTGTCGGCCGGTGACTTCACGCCGCCGGCCTTCTCGATCGCATCGGCCACCCGGTCCGTCGCGGCCAGCGTGACGATCCCGGGTCTGCGCACCTGCCCGGTGACGTGCACGACGACCTTGCCCCCGGCCCCAGGTGCCCCCGCGGCCGCTCCCGGTGGCGAGGCGGAGCCCGGTTCGCCCGGGGAACCCTTTCCGCCTACCCCTGCCGTCGGCGAACCTCCTGACACCGCGACCTCACCGGCCGCGTCCGACCTCTCGTCGCCGGCCGCGCCCGCCTTCGCGGGCCGCTGACTCGCGGCTCCGGTCGCGGCGTGGGGCACGCTGGCCCGCTGAGCAAGCC
>NZ_BCRE01000106.1 GCF_001552435.1 Kribbia dieselivorans NBRC 106261 | reverse complement strand
AAGCCACACCCGCACGCCGAGCACCGCCACGACGACGAGCACCACCGCCACGAGACCGACGAGGACCTGCGCCGACACGGCATATCGCCCACCGCGCAGCACCCCCGGCACGGTCAGCGGAGCCGGGCGCGGAGCCTCCTCGAGATCTCGCACCTGGCGTCGGTGCCGGCCACCCCGCTCCCCACGATCGGCGGCCGAGTCAACCGCCGCGCGCTCTGCCCCGGCCGTCGCCGCCGCGAGGATGTCGGCCCTGCTCGGTGCCCAGGCTACCGCCGTTCCCGCCGGATCAGCCGCCGATTCGCGCGCCGGCTCACTCGCGCTGTTCCGGTCGCCGCAGGGGTCGGCAGCTCGCGACTCCCGACCGGCCTCGAGCAGCGCCACCAACCGCGGAGACGGCGCGCGGTTTCCTCGTCGCAGGTCCATGCCCACAACGTAGGCAGCCCCAGCCACCCGCGTCCGAGCCCGATCGTCACCTGTGGATCAACGACGCTCCGCCACCGCAGGTGTGGACAACCCGCCCCGCCTCACGGCGCGACTCAGTCCTCCATGCGCGCGGGGTACGGGCTGATCGCCACGGCCACGATGCCCGGTCCGGTGTGGGCCCCGACCACCGCGCCGATCTCGACGACCTGCCGATGCCCCTGCCGGGGCACCTGCTCATTAAGCATGTCGAGCATGGTGCGCGCCCGATCCGCCGCGTCGAAGTGGTGCACCGCGATGTCGACCGTGCTCGCCCACACCGGCAGATCCTGGGTGACGTCCACGGCCCGCTCCACCAACCGCGTCAACGCCTTGCTCGCCGTCCGCACCCGCTCCAACGGGGCCAGCACGCCGTTGCGCACGACGAGCAACGGCTTGATCGACAGCGCCGTGCCCATGAACACCGCCGCCTTGCCGATCCGCCCGCCCTTGCCGAGGTACTCCAACGTGTCCACGTAGAACGCGGCATACGAACTCGCACACTCCCATCGCGCCTGCTCCGCGATAACCTCGGCATCCTCCTCGCCACGCGCCGCCAACGCTGCCGCCCGCAACACCGGATACCCCATCGCCATCCCGAGCGTGCCGCTGTCGACGACATGGACGTTGATCGGCACCCGCCGCGCCACCTGTTCCGCCGACCCGACCGTGCCCGACAACCCGCCGCTGATATGCACCGACACGACATCCTGGTAGCCCTCGTCGGCCAACTGCGTGTACGCCTGCTCCAACTCCTCCGGCGACGGCTGCGACGTCGTGACCTTCGCGCCACGGCGCAACGCCTCGGCCACCTCGGCATTGCTCACGTCGATGCCCTCGCGGTGATCCACCCCATCGACGACGACGTGCAACGGCACCACCGTCACCTCCGCCGCCGCCGCCATGTCGACCGGCAGGCAGGCCGTGGAATCAGTGACGATCGCGGTGCGCATCAGGCAAATCCTCCAGGTCAGGCCGGAACGACGTTGACAAGTTTCGGGGCCCGCACGATGACCGTGCGAACACCGTTCTCCGTAGCCGCCTTGACCTTCTCACGAGCCAGCGCCAGTTCGCGCAGATCGTCCTCGGAGATGTCGGAGGCGACCTCCATCCGGTCGCGCACCTTGCCCTTGATCTGAATGACGCACGTGACCGTGTCCTCGACGAGCAGGGCCGGATCGGCCTGCGGGAACGGTTCGTGCGTCAACGTGCCCGGGTGCCCCATCCGTGACCACAGCTCCTCGGCCAGGTGCGGCGCGATCGGCGCGGTCATGAGCACGAGCGGCTCGGCCACGGAGCGCGGTACGACGTCGAGTTTCGTCACGGCGTTGTTGAGCTCGATCAGCCGGGCGATCGCGGTGTTGAAGCCCAGCGTCGCGAAGTCCTCACGCACCGCCGCAATCGTCTGGTTGAGCAGCACCGACAGCTCCCGCGACACCTCGGCGTCGACGACCCGAGTTTCCCCGGTCTCCTCGTCGACGACGTTGCGCCACAGCCGCTGCAGGAATCGCTGCGCCCCGACGACCGCCCTGGTCTCCCACGGCTTGCTCAACTCGAGCGGACCCATCGACATCTCGTACACGCGGAAGGTGTCCGCGCCGTACTCCTCATACATCTCGTCGGGCGAGACGACGTTCTTGAGCGACTTGCCGATCTTGCCGTACTCGCGCGTGACCGGTTCGCCGTTCCACGTGAACGTCGGCTCGCCCTTCGAGTCCGGCGCCCCCTCGACGACCTCGGCGGCCGGCACCGGCTGGCCGCGGTGGTCGCGGTACGCGAAGGCCTGGATGTACCCCTGCGCGAAGTACCGCCGGAACGGCTCCTCACTCGTGACGTGACCGAGATCGAAGAGGACCTTGTGCCAGAACCGGGCGTAGAGCAGGTGCAGCACGGCGTGCTCGACACCGCCGACGTAGAGGTCGACGCCACCGGGGTCGGTCACCCCCGCCGGCGCGCCGGGCACGGTCATCGGCCGCGGCCCCATCCAGTACTGCTCGTTGGCCGCGTCGACCAGGGCCTCACGATTCTCCGGATCGAGGTAGCGCAGGTAGTACCAGCACGACCCGGCCCAGTTGGGCATCGTGTTGGTCTCGCGGCGGTACTGCTTCGGGCCGTCGCCCAGGTCGAGGGTGACGTTGACCCAGTCGTCGAGGCGACCCAACGGCGGTTCCGGAGCGGTGTTCGCGTCGTCGGGATCGAACGTGCGCGGGCTGTAGTCGGGCACGTCCGGCAACACGACCGGGAGCATTGATTCGGGCAGGGCGTGGCTGGTGCCCTCCTCGTCGAAGACGATCGGGAACGGCTCGCCCCAGTAGCGCTGGCGCGAGAACAGCCAGTCGCGCAGACGGTAGTTGACCGTGGCCTCGCCCAGACCGCGCTCCGCCAGCCACGCGGTGATCCGCGCCTTGGCGTCGTCGACGGCGAGCCCGTCGAGGGAGATCTCGTCGTTGCTGGAGTTGATCGCGACCCCGTTGCCGGTGAACGCCTTGCCGTCGGCGACCGACCCGGCCCAGTCGGGCTGATCGGCCGGGGCGATGACGTCGATGATCGGCACGCCGAACTGCTGCGCGAAGGCGAAGTCACGCTCATCGCCGGCCGGCACGGCCATGATCGCGCCGGTGCCGTAGCCCATGAGCACGTAGTCGGCGACGAACACCGGGATCGCCGTGCCGTTGACCGGGTTGGTCGCGTACGCCCCGGTGAACACACCGGTCTTGTCCTTGGCGTCCATCTGCCGCTCGACATCGCTCTTGCGACTGGCGGCCAGGCGGTAGGCCTCGACCGCCTCGGTCGGGGTCGCGTGCCCGCCGGTCCACGCCGCCGACGTGCCCTCGGGCCATGACGAGGCCACGATCGACGCTCCGGCCTCGTCACCGTCGGTACCGGCGACCAACGGGTGCTCCGGGGAGAGCACCATGAACGTCGCTCCGAACAGCGTGTCGGGGCGGGTGGTGAAGACCTCGACCGGGTGCTCCCCGATGTGGAACGTCACCCGCGCACCCTGGCTACGACCGATCCAGTTGCGCTGCATGAGCTTGACCTTCTCGGGCCAGTCGACCCGGTCCAGGTCGTCGGCGAGACGGTCGGAGTACGCGGTGATCCGCATCATCCACTGACGCAGCTTGGCCTTGAAGACGGGGTAGTTGCCGCGTTCGGAGCGGCCCTCGTTGGTGACCTCCTCGTTGGAGAGCACCGTGCCCAGCCCGGGACACCAGTTGACCGGGGCCTCGGAGGCGTAGGCCAGGCGGAACTGCTCAAGCACCGACTCACGTTCGGGTCCGGTCAGATCGGCCCAGCCGCGGCCGTCCTCCGAGAGCACCGCCCGCTGACCGGATTCGAACTGCGCGATGAGCTCACTGATCGGGCGCGCCCGGCCACGCCCACCGTCGGCACGCACGGCCTCGGCGTCGTACCAGGAATTGTGGATCTGCAGGAAGATCCACTGCGTCCAGCGGTAGTACTCCGGGTCGATCGTCTCGATCACGCGCCGGTCGTCGTGGCCCAGACCCAGACGGCGCAACTGACGCTTCATCGTGGCGATGTTCGCCTCGGTCGTCACCCGCGGGTGCTGACCGGTCTGCACGGCGTACTGCTCGGCGGGCAGACCGAACGCGTCGTAACCGAGGCAGTGCAGCACGTTCTTCCCGAGCATGCGGTTGTAGCGCGCGACGACGTCGGTGGCGATGTAGCCCAGGGGGTGACCGACGTGCAGGCCCGCGCCCGAGGGGTACGGGAACATGTCGAGAACGAGCAGGTGACCGTTGTCGAACTCGGCGACCTTGTCGGGCTCCGCCCACGGACCGGACGGGTTGGGGGCATGGAAGGTGCCCTCCTGCTCCCACCGGTCTTGCCAGGCGACCTCGATCTGGCCGGCCAGTTCGGCGGTGTAGCGGTGCGGAGTCTCGCTCATCGGGTTCGTTGCATCCTCTCGATTCAGACTCCGCGAGAATACCCGCCCGCGCCCCGGCGTGCCGGGCGCGGCTGTGTCACGGGCGCGAGAGGCCCCAGGCGATGAGCCCTTGACCGATGAGGTAGGGCACCATGACCGACAACGGCCCGGGCGGATCGGTCCACACGAACGCGTTCATCGCGAGGATCGTGTCGCTGAGCACGAACAGGCTCGCGCCGATGCCGACGGCGACGCGTCGGGTGGCCCACGCGGCGATCGACATGGCGCCGATGACGAGCATGTACGCCGCGACCGGCCCCGCCGAGGCGACTCCCCCGTCGCGCCACAGGGTCGGCAGCAGCGCGCCGCTGAAGGTCACGCAGGCGACGACGGCGATGAGCCCGACGCCGTTGCCCCACCACTGCTGCAGACCGTGGCGACGGAAAGCCACGAGGTAGGCGAGGTGACCGCACAGGAAGGCGAGCAGCCCGGCCAGGAACGCCGTCTCCCCCGACCACAGCAACAGCACGTCACCGGTCAGGCCGAAGAGCAAACCGATGAACGCGGCCGCGCCCCAACGACGACGCAACAATCCGGAGACGAGTGCGGCCGCGATGATCCCGACCATGGCCAACGGTTTGGTCGCCGCCACGAGGAACGCGTCGTCCAGAAGCAGGGCGGCCCAGTGCAGCGCGACCAGCGCCGTGGCACCCCACCAGGGGGCGGTCATGAGCGGAGCGCGGTCGGCCCGCTCGGGCGTGAAGGCGGCGTCGTCGTCGGCGCGGGTCGCTGGCATGGCGGTCACTCTAACCAGCGGCGGCGTGGGCGGCGATGATCTCGTCGATGAGTCGGGGGTGGTCGGCCAGTGGCGCGGCCACGGTGTCGGCCCCGGCGGTCAGGAGTGTGCCGTGGAAGTACCCGGGCATCAGGAGCCCGGCCACGATGGCGATGTGCGCGGCTCCGGCGGCCCGCAACTGCGCGATCTGATCGGGTACCGCGCCGGCCCCGGTGAGCGCCCCGAGCGTGACCGGGGTACGCAGTCGGTCGGCGAGGTCGGCGGCGATCCCGACCCAGACGTCGTGGACGGCCTCCCGGGTCGACCCGGCGCTGACGAGCAACACGTGATCCGGAGCGCGGTCGGCCCCGGACTCGCCCAGCGCGGCGGCGAGCCGGTCCGCCAGCGCGTCGACGACGGCGAGTGAGGGTGCCAGCGGGGGCGTGACGATGCCGCGACCGGCGTGGGCCACGGCCTCGGGCAGGTCGACTTCGACGTGGTAGCCGGCGGTGAGCAGGTACGGCACCACGACGGGCTCGGGCGCATTCACGTCACACGACGAAAGCGCTTCTCCCACAGTGGGTTCGAGCACATCCACGTACGCCAGCCGCACGTCGACGCCGGCCAGGCGGGCACGCACCGCCGTCAGCACGTTCGTCAGGGCGGTCTGCCCGGCCGCCGCGCGGGTGCCGTGCGCGGCCAGGATCA
>NZ_BCRE01000105.1 GCF_001552435.1 Kribbia dieselivorans NBRC 106261 | reverse complement strand
GACCGGGCCCCGGACGCGCGCCACCGGGCCGGCGCGACGAACTGCGCGCCGACCCGGTGGCGGGACGTGAACTGCGGGGCATGCTCCCCAGTATCAGGCCTTGAAGCGCGGGAACGCCGCAGCCCCGGCATACTCGGCCGCGTCGTCGAGCTCCTCCTCGATGCGAAGGAGCTGGTTGTACTTGGCCACGCGCTCGGAGCGGGCCGGCGCACCGGTCTTGATCTGACCGCAGTTGGTGGCCACGGCAAGGTCGGCGATCGTGACGTCCTCGGTCTCGCCGGAACGGTGCGACATCATGCAGCGGTACCCGTTGCGGTGGGCGAGGTCGACCGCGTCGAGGGTCTCGGTCAGCGAACCGATCTGGTTGACCTTGACGAGCAGGGCGTTGCCCACGCCCTCGTCGATGCCGCGCTGGAGTCGCTCGGGGTTGGTGACGAACAGGTCGTCGCCGACGAGCTGGACCTTGTCACCGAGCGCGTCCGTGATGGCCTTCCAGCCCTCCCAGTCCTCCTCGTTCAGCGGGTCCTCGATGGACACGAGCGGGTAGTCGGCCACGAGCTGGGCGTAGTACTCGGTCATCTCCTGGGCCGACTTGGCCGTGCCCTCGAACTGGTACGCACCATCGGAGTAGAACTCGGACGCGGCGACGTCCAGGGCCAGCGCGATCTCGGCACCGGGCTCGTAGCCGGCGGCCTTGATGGCCTCCATGATGACGTCGAGCGCGGCGCGGTTGCTCTCGAGGTTCGGCGCGAAGCCACCCTCGTCGCCCAGACCGGTGGACAGACCACGATCCTTGAGCACCTTCTTGAGCGCGTGGTACACCTCGGCACCCCAGCGCAGCGCCTCGCGGAACGACTCTGCGCCGATCGGGGCGATCATGAACTCCTGGATGTCGACGTTGGTGTCGGCGTGCGAACCACCGTTGAGGATGTTCATCATCGGCACCGGCAGCACGTGCGCGTTCGGGCCGCCGACGTAGCGGAACAACGGCAGCTCGGCCGAGCCGGCCGCGGCCTTGGCCACCGCGAGGGACACGCCGAGGATGGCGTTGGCGCCCAGGTTGGCCTTGTTGTCGGTGCCGTCGGCCTCGAGCATCTCCTCGTCGATCAGGCGCTGGTCGGAGGCGTCGTAGCCGTACAGCTTGGGGGCGATGTCCTCCATGACCGCGTTGACGGCGTCCTCGCAGCCCTTGCCGAGGTAGCGGCTCTCGTCACCATCACGGCGCTCCACCGCTTCGAAGGCGCCCGTCGAGGCGCCGGAGGGAACAGCGGCACGCGAGACGGTGCCGTCGTCGAGACCGATCTCGACCTCGACGGTCGGGTTGCCTCGGGAATCAAGGATCTCGCGGGCGACGATTGCGTCAATGCTGGCCACGGATGTGCTCCTGAGCTTGGGGTCCTGGGACAGTCCCGAGCCTATCGGTCGGCCGCGAAGGCCTCGACGGCAGACCGGAGCAATTCCTCCGGGTCCGCGCCGGCGGCCTGGGCGCGCGCGACGACCGCGAGCAACTGCGCTCCGAGATCGGACTCGTCGGCGGCCCGGTCGGCGGTCCGGGCGAGGGTGTCGACGCCTCGCCGCTCGAGCCGGCCGAGCACCTTGACGGCCGCGAGCAGACTCGGGAGCGTCGCGGGGATCCCGTCGAGCACCTCCGGGCGGCTGGGGCGATCGACGGAGCGTCGTGCGGCCGCCGCGGCCTTCTCGGCGGCCTTGATCCTCTCCCACTCCACCTCGACCTCGGCGGGGGTCGAGGCGTCTCCGTCGGCGAAGACGTGCGGGTGACGCCGGGTGAGTTTGGCGACCAGTCCGCCGGCGACGTCGTCGATGTCGAACGGAGCGTCGTGCTCCTGCCCGATCCGGGCGTGGAAGAGCACCTGCAGCAGCACGTCGCCGAGTTCCTCGACCAGGTGGTCGCGGTCGCCGGTGGTGATCGCCTCGGCGGCCTCGTGGGCCTCCTCGATGAGGTAGCGGCGCAGGGACTCGTGGGTCTGTTGCGCATCCCACGGGCACCCGCCCGGGGAACGCAGTCGGTCCATGACGACCACGGCCTCGAGCAGGGCGGAGCCGCGTGGGGCCGGGTGATCCGGTGACGGCGAGTGATCCGTCGTCACCGGCGGCTGCGGCGCCGAGGTCACTGCGGGGTGTCGCGCGCGCCGGCCGGCGGCGGGGCGATCCAGTTCTCCTGCGCCGGGCCGAAGCCCGTCTTGTTGTCGAAGTGGCCGTAGCGCGGGCTGATCTCGATGTCCGCGGACTGGATCATCTGCTGCAGTTCGGCCTGGGCGGTGGGCACCTTCGACTGCAGGTGCTGGCCGGCGATGAGCGAACGGCTGATCTCGAGCGTGCCGCGGTTGGGCTCGGCGATGTTCGGGAACGCGGTGCGCGCTGCCTCGTCGGTCACGACGATCCCGTGCTGCTTGCCCAGGTCGATGAGCAGCGGCGCGGATGCGAGCGCCTGCACGACCTGCGCGGAGGTCAGGTTCTGCACCTCCGGGCCCAGCTGTTCGGTCGTCGCGAGCACCTCGGTCTGGCTGAACGACGTCCCGTTGACGTCGATGGCCTCGTTGGCCTGGCCGCACGCCGCCAGCGAACCGGCAAGCGCCACGATGAGCATGGCAGTGCGAATCGGAGCCTTCACTGTGGTCCCTTCTTCTGACTCACCGCGTTCGCGATGAGTCCTTCGTACCCGACGTGCGAGCAATATCATCCAGCATCACGGCGCGGACCAGGTCCGCTGCCCACACCAGAACGTCCCGATCCCGCAGCGGGGTTCCCCCGACGCGAGCCGTCATCGGCTTGGGCACCACGATCGTACGGAGTGCCGCCTTGAATGACGACTTCGGGTACAGCCGGGCCAGTCGCAGCTGCTGCGATTCGCGCAGATCGGCCGGTCCGAACCGCACGTTGGCGCCCTGCACGGCGATCTCGGACAGGCCCGCCTGCTTGGCCAGGATCCGCAGCCGCGCGACGTCGAGGAGGTTGATCACCGGCTGCGGCGGCTCGCCGTAACGGTCGCGCAGTTCGGCCTCGATCTCGGCCAGCGCCGATTCGTCGGTGACCGCGGCGAGCTTCTTGTACGCCTCGAGGCGCAGCCGCTCCCCCGGGATGTACTCGTGCGGTAGGTGCGCGTCGACCGGCAGGTCGATCTTGATCTCGGTCGGGCCGGTGACGTCCTCGCCCTTGTACTCCGAGACCGCCTCGCCGACCATCCGCACGTAGAGGTCGAAGCCGACCCCGGAGATGTGACCGGACTGTTCTCCGCCGAGCAGGTTGCCCGCACCGCGGATCTCCAGGTCCTTCATCGCGATCTGCATGCCAGCGCCGAGATCGGTGTTCGAGGCGATCGTCGCGAGCCGCTCGTGGGCGGTCTCGGTCAGCGGCGTCTCACCCGGGTAGAGGAAGTAGGCGTAGGCCCGCTCGCGGCCGCGCCCCACCCGGCCGCGCAGCTGGTGGAGCTGGGAGAGGCCGAACCGGTCGGCGCGGTCGAGGATGAGGGTGTTCGCGTTCGACACGTCCAGGCCGGTCTCGACGATCGTCGTGGAGACGAGCACGTCGAAACGACGCTCCCAGAAGTCGAGCACGACCTGCTCGAGTCGCGACTCACCCATCTTTCCGTGGGCGGTCTCGATACGCGCCTCCGGGATGAGTTCACGCAGGCGGGCCGCGGTGCGTTCGATCGAGGAGACGTTGTTGTGGACGAAGAAGACCTGGCCCTCGCGCATGAGTTCGCGCCGGATCGCGGCGACGACCTGGCGCTCGTCGTAGGCGCCGACGTAGGTCAGGACCGGGTGACGCTCCTCCGGTGGCGTGGCCAACGTCGACATCTCGCGGATGCCGGTGACCGCCATCTCCAGGGTGCGCGGGATCGGCGTGGCCGACATGGCGAGCACGTCGACGCTGGTGCGCAGGGCCTTGAGCTTCTCCTTGTGCTCGACGCCGAAGCGTTGCTCCTCGTCGATGACGACCAGACCGAGATCCTTGAAGGCGACCTCGGAGCTGAGCAGGCGGTGGGTGCCGATGACGACGTCGACGCTGCCGTCGGCCATGCCCTCGAGCACCTCCTTGGCCTGCGCGTCGGTCTGGAAGCGGCTGAGCGACTTCACCACGACTGGGAAGCCGGCGTAGCGCTCGGCGAAGGTCTGGTGGTGCTGCTGCACGAGGAGCGTCGTGGGCACGAGCACGGCGACCTGCTTGCCGTCCTGGACAGCCTTGAACGCCGCCCGGACCGCGATCTCGGTCTTGCCGTAGCCGACGTCACCGCAAATGAGCCGGTCCATCGGCACCGGCTTCTCCATGTCGGCCTTGACCTCGTCGATGGTGCTCAACTGGTCGGGGGTCTCGATGTGGGCGAACGCGTCCTCGAGCTCGGTCTGCCACGGGCTGTCGGGGGCGAAGGCGTGGCCCTGGGTGGCCATGCGCGCGCTGTAGAGCCGGATCAGTTCGCCGGCGATCTGCTTGACGAACTTGCGGGCGCGCGACTTGGTCTTCTGCCAGTCCGAGCCGCCCATCTTGTTGACCGTCGGCTCCTCACCACCGGAGTAGCGCGTGACCTGGTCGAGCTGATCGGTGGGCACGAAGAGCCGGTCACCGGGCTGCCCGCGCTTGCTCGACGCGTATTCGAGCACGAGGTATTCGCGGGTCGCGCCGGCGACGTTGCGCTGCGCCATCTCGATGAAACGGCCGACGCCGTGCTGCTCGTGGACGACGAAGTCGCCCGGGCTGAGCTGCAGCGGGTCGACCTGGTTGCGTCGTTTGGAGGGCACGCGGCGCATGTCCTTGGTCGAGCCGCCGCGGCTCTGCGTGCCGAGCAGGTCGGCCTCGGTGAGCACGGTCAGGGGCGGGTCGTTCGGGCCGGAGCGCAGTGTGAACCCGTGACCGAGGGAGGCCACGGCGAGTTCGACGACACCGGGGGTGAGGTCGCGCAGCGGGCCGGCGGTGATGCCGTGTTCGCCGGCGATCTCGGCAACGCGGGCGGCCAGGCCGGGCCCGTCGGTGGTGACGAGCACGCGTTGGCCGGCGGCGGTCCACTCCCGCAGGTCGTTCAGCGCGGCCTCGGTGTCGCCGCGGTACGGGTGGACGTCGGCGGCGTCGATGCGGACGGTCATCTGGTCGTGGTCGACCGCGTCGTCGAGGAACGCCTCGAGGGATTCGTCCCCGCCGAACGGGGTCAGGGTCCACCAGGCGCGGTCGTGCGTCAGGGCGTGCTCGCGCGTCTGGGCGAGGGTCCAGTGTGAGGCGGTGCCGAGGATGGATTCGAGGTCGATGGGCACGGCGTTGCCGGCGGCGGCGTTGTGCCAGCTGGCGTCGAGGAACTCCGCGCTCGTCGAGACGAGGTCGTGCGCACGGGCGCGGACCTTCTCGGGGTCGGCGACGACCACGCCGGCTCCGGTCGGGAGGGTGTCGAGCAGCGACTCCATGCCGTCGACGAGGGCGGGGGTCAACGACTCCATGCCCTCCACGGCGATCCCCTCGGCGACCTTGCCGAGCATGTCGGCCACCCCGGGCAGCTGGGTGGCGAGCTCGGCCGCGCGGGCCCGCACGTTCTCGGTGAGGAGGATCTCGCGGCACGGCGGGGCCCACAGGCCGTGGTCGGCCGTCGCGAAGGTGCGCTGGTCGGCGACCTTGAACCATCGGATCTCCTCGACGGTGTCGCCGAAGAACTCGACGCGGACGGGGTGTTCCTCGGTCGGCGGGAAGACGTCGAGGATGCCGCCGCGCACGGCGAAGTCGCCGCGGCGTTCGACGAGGTCGGTGCGCGTGTAGGCCGCGCCGACGAGGGCGTCGACGACGAGGTCGAGCGGGCGTTCCTCTCCGGTGTGGAGGCTGACCGGCACGAGCTCGCCCAGACCGGTGGCGATGGGCTGGAGCACCGCGCGGATCGAGGCGACGACGACGCTGACCGGTCCGTAGTTGGGGTCGGCCGGGTCGGGGTGGGCGAGCCGGCGCAGCACGGCCAACCGCTTGCCGACGGTGTCGGAGCGCGGACTGAGCCGCTCGTGCGGGAGGGTCTCCCAACTCGGGAAGGTCGCGATGCGCACGGGGTCGACCAGGGCACGCAGCGCCGTGGCGAGGTCGTCGGCCTCGCGCGCGGTGGCGGTGACGGCGAGGAGGACGCGATCGGGCTGGGCCCGCACGAGGGCGGCGATGAGCGGGGCGCGCAGACCTGGCGGGGCGACGACGTCGAGTTCGGCGGTGTGCGTGGCGTGCCCGAGGACCTTCACCACATCCGGGGCGGCTGCGACGAGATCGAGCAGCGGCGCCACGTCGGTCGCGGCAGTTTCCACGCGAGTCATGAGGGTGATCCTCTCACCCGGCGGGGACAGCGCCGTTCGCGCGATCATGCCGTCGCGGCCCGACGTGGGGCACGCCGCCGCGACGATGGACCTTCAGCGGACCCGGGTGCGGCGACGGTCGAGCCACTCATCGAGGCCCGCGGCCGCCCCGACCGTCAGCCCGCCGCCGAGCAGCACGGTCATCGCCATGGCCTGTGTGCGGTGGGGTTCGAGGTGAACCACCGCAGGGTCGGTCGGGCTGAGCCGGGTCCGCACCCAGATCGTGGGGTCGATCCCGGCCCGCTGCTGCCGTCGGTTGAGCGTGGCCACGATGTCGTCCACGAGGGCGTCGAGTCGCCGGCGGGCACCGACCTCGGTCACGTCGACGGCCTGCACGTCCAAGACGGCCTTGTCGAAGTGATTGGCCCACTGGCCGCCGGTGTTGGGCAGCCGCACGCGCTCCCCGGTGCGCACTCCCTCCGCGGCGATCGTCACGCTTTCGGACACCACCTGGGAGTGGGCCTTGCCGCCGCTGACCTCGCGCTGGATGATGCCGGCCGTGGCGATCAGACTCTCCGACGGGTTGCGCAACCCGTTGGGCACGTCCGCCTCCACCGGGGGCATGAACACCACGTTCACCTGGGCGAAGTAGACCCCGGACGAGTCGCGGATTCCCGCCAGGACCAGCACCACGGCGAGCATGCCGATGAGCACGACATACCACCGACGCAGGAGCACGCGGATCGTGAACGCAAGGCTCACCGGCGACCACCTCCGACCTCATCATGGCCCCAGCGCACCGGCTCGCGGTTGAACTTCGAGAAAGGGCCGCCAGCCCTGCTGCCGTGCCGGTTAGTGTGGCGAACGTGACCGAGACCTCGGAACGCGGAGGAATGTTCGTCAGCCGCGTCCTGGACGTGCTCCTCCGCCGGTGGTACCTCGTCGTCGTGGGCCTGCTCGTCGTGGCGATGGCCGGTTACCTCACGTGGCAGCGCAACCCCCCGACGTATACCGCCACCGGCGAGGTGCTGCTCCTCCCACCCGCCTCATCGGTACCCAAGGGGGCCAACCCGTACCTCATGCTCGACGGACTCACCCCGGCCGGTGACGTCCTCTCACGGTCGCTGACCGATCCGAAACACGTGGCCGACCTCCAGAAGAAGGGCCTGGTTGGGAGCTTCACCGTGGCTCTCGACCCGGACTCCCCGGCGCCCATCGTCCTGGTGACCGCGGAATCGACCACGGCCGAGGGTTCGGTCCGTGATCTCGGCCTGGTGCTCAGCGCGCTTCCACAGTCCCTGCGCCGGCTCCAGGTGCAGGCGGATGTCCCGCAGGGGGCGTTCATCACCACCTCGACGATCACCACGTCATCGACTCCGACACAGGGCATCAAGGGCCCCCTTCGGTCCCTCATCGTCGCGGTGGGGGCCACCGGCCTCGTGGTGCTGTTCGGCATCGCCGCCGTGGACGTCCTCCTTCGCCGCGTTCCCCGACGGGTGGGTGCCCGCGTCCGGCACGGCGGCCGAGCCTCGCCACCGTGAACACCGGGCGACGCGCTGGGTCGGCGCCACGATGGCACCCCTTCGGCGACGGTGTCGGATTCCTGACCCTCTACCTCGTCCTCGCCTTCGCCATCCCGTCACGCTTGGGCATGGCACCGCTGGGTGCCGCCGGAACACCGGCCCAATTGTTGGGGCTGGCCGGCCTGCTGTGGTGGGTGTGGGATCGCGTGGCCGCACCGGTGGAGGACAACCGTCGAACCAGACCGGTTCGGACTGCGGCCTTCCTGCTGATCGCGGCCATGATGGCCAGTTATGTCGCCGGGGTGATGCGCCCGCTGAGCTCCGTCGAGCTCAACGCGATGCAGGTGGGGTTGCTCTCCGCGCTGGGCTGGCTGGGTGTCCTTCTCGTCGCCCATGATGGAATCCCGGATCGAGCCCGGCTGGAGGTCATCGTCCAGCGGATCGTGTTGGCGGTGGGGCTCTTCGCCATGTTGGGTGTGGCGCAGTTCGTCACCGGTCGCCCCTTCACCAACCTGATCGACATCCCGGGCCTGTCGTCGTCACAGAGTCTGGTGAGCATCCAGACGCGCGCCGGGTTCAATCGACCGGCCGGAACGGCGCTCCACCCCATCGAGTTCGGCACCATCCTGGCGATGACGTTGCCACTGGCCCTTCATGTTCTGTTCCACGCCGGGCACCTGGGCCGACTTCGCCGCTGGTTTCCCGTCCTGGCGATCGCCGTCGCCATCCCCCTGGCCATCTCCCGCTCGGCCATCATCGGGGCCCTCGTCACCGCAATCATCGTGCTGCCCAGTTGGACCCCGGAGGCGCGGCGCCGGGCGGTCGGGGCCATGGCCCTCGGCGCCCTCGGCATGTTCGTGCTGATCCCCGGATTCCTGGGCACCATCACGGATCTCTTCCTCGGTGTCGGCAGCGATGGCAGCGCCCGTTCGCGGACCGACAGCTACGCGCTGGCCTGGTCGTTCATCCAGCAGACCCCCTTGACCGGCCGCGGACTGTCCACCTTTCTCCCCGAGTACCGGATTCTCGACAATCAGTACCTTCTGACCTTGATCGACATGGGTCTGGTGGGCTTGATCACACTGCTCGGCCTGCTGGTCTCCGGATTGGTCGTGGCGCTTCGCTGCCGCCGACGCGCGACATCGACTGCCGTCGACCGATCCCTCGCCCTGGCGCTCTTTGCTGGAATCGCTGGGGCCGGAATGACATTCGCCTTCTTCGATGCGTTTGCCTTCCCCACCTTCACGGGGCTGACGTTTGTGCTCCTGGGACTCTGTGGGGCGATTGGCCCCCTGTCGGCATCGAATCAACGCCCCGACATCACCGGAAATCAACGGGCGGCGAAACCGGCGAGGTGACCTCGGCCAATTTGGTCGATAGATCTCGATTCGGTTACGTTACCGCCGTCGCGGTTGACGGTTCGACAAGCGTCACTTCGCCCAACTTTCGCCCGACACATTTTCCGAAACTTCCACCCCGCGAAGGGTTTCCACATCCCATGCGCTCATTCCCCCACTCCCCCATGCCAATTGAACGATCAGCCACGGGTGGCCGCCCGTCGGCCCTGCGCCCCGTCACCTGGATGACCGGGCTTCTCGCCGTGGTCCTCGTGGTGGTCGGCCTGGTCGTCACCGCCCCCAGCGGGGCCCGAGCTGCCTCGACCACCTACTCCATCTGGCCGACGACGGCACCCGCCTACTCGACAGACCCCGAGCGTTCGTCGGTGCAGCTGGGCACGCGCTTCACGACCAGCAGCGACGGCGTGATCAGCGCGATCCGCTTCTTCAAGGCCGACGCCACGAGCGGCCCGAACACCGGACGGCTGTGGTCGAGCAACGGACGTCTCCTGGCGTCGGTCGACTTCACCACCACCACCGGCTCGGGCTGGCGTACCGCCCAGCTCACGTCACCGGTCGCCGTCACGGCGGGATCGACGTATGTCGCCTCCTACACCGCCCCCCGCGGACGCTACGCCGTCGGCGCCCGGGCCCTCAGCCCTCAGAAGCCGATCGCCAACCAGTCGCTGACCGCCACCCAGGGCGTGTACACCTACTCGACGGGCATGCCCACCTCGGTGTGGCGCGAATCGAACTACCTCGTGGACGTGGTGTTCGCCCCTGACACGGTTCCCACCGCGACCAGCACCCCCAGCCCAACCAGCAGCAGCACCACCACGAGTGCACCTGCGCCAACCACCACCTCCACGACCACGAGCACCCCTGCTCCGACCACCAGCACGAGCACCCCCGCCCCGACCACCACCACGCAGCCGGCGACCTCACCGGTCGGGTACTCGGACGCGTCGACGACGGGCGCGAAGGGCGTCACGGCACGCCGGGCCGGCGGCACGATCACGACTCCCGGCACCGTGATCGCCAACACCTACGTGGACGGTCAGTTGACCATCCGGGCCGACAACGTGACGCTGCGCAACGTCCACGTCGACTCCAAGGGCAGCACGTACGCGGTTCTCACCTACGGCAAGAACACCGTCATCGAGGACACGACGCTCCAGGGCACCGGGTCCACGTTGGCCAGCCTGGCCGCCACCGCCGGAGGCCAATTCAGCGCCACCCGCGTGAATGCCTTCGGCGCCGAGGACGGTATCCGGCTGGAGAGCGGTTCCTCCCTGCGCGACTCCTACGTCCATGACCTGCTCAAGGAGGCCGGCGCACACAACGACGCCGTCACCGCCGACGGCAACACCGGCTGGGAGATCGTGCACAACACCATCGTCAATGACATCAGCCAGACCGCGGCCGTGTGGGTCGGCGACCCCCGCTACTCCCCGTCCGAGGGTCTCCTCCAGGACAACTACCTCGGCGGTGGCGGATACACGATCTACGGCGGCACCGGCACCGGTCGGGGCATCCGCGTGATCAACAATGTCTTCACCACGAAGTACTTCCCCCGCTCCGGTAGCTACGGCCTGGTCGCCCACTGGGATCCGGCGGGCAACGCGTGGACCGGGAACACCTGGGCCGATGGCCCCAACGCGGGCAAGCCGGCCGGTCCGTGATCGTTCGGGATCGCCCCTGACGGGAGGCCACGGTGGCGCGACCACGTCGCATCACCGTGGCTTTCCGGTGCTCGGCGCCGGCGACGAGTAGGCTGCTGCGCACCCGGAGCGCGGCACGGACGCCCGCTCATGAACGAGGGGGTCTGGGGTGAACCGAGGGGTTGGCACGGTGACCCGGATGACGGCTGGGGTGATGGCCGCCGCGGGGATGACGGCGTGCTCGAGCGGAGCCAGCCGGCCGGCCACTCCCGACGCGACGTCTCCCTCCGTGTCGTCACCGGCCTTCGACGTCTCGAGTTATCCCGACGGCACCTCCACCGGAGCCCGCGGCACGCTGACCCCGCGACGTGGACGTGTGGTGGTGACCCAGAACGGTTCGACGCTGAAGGACCTCGATGTGTCCGGCACGTTGGTCATTTCGGCCGATGACGTCACCGTGCGGAACGTCAAGGTACGCAGCTCGGACTATTGGGCCGTCTTCATCGAGGGAACCGGCACGAAAATCGAGGACGTCACCGTCGTCGGTGATCGCCGGAGCCAGGCGTGCATCGGCGACAACGCCGGCCACTCGACCTTCCGGCGACTGGATCTGTCCGGTTGCCCCGACGGCATCAAGATCGGCAACGGATCGTCGCTCGAGGACTCCTTCATCCACGATCTCGGCACATTCCCCGGAGCCCACAACGATGGCGTCGAGTTCTCCGGGAACAGTGGAATCACCCTCCGGCACAATACGATCCTCAACCCGAATCCCCAGACCTCCGCCGTCTTCATCGGAGTGGGAACACAACCGGCCACGCGAATCGTGGTGGAGGACAATCTCATCGCCGGTGGTGGCTATGTGATCTACGGCCCCCAAGGTCGGCCCGGCACCGCGACGTCGAGCCGAGTGAAGGTGACCGACAACAAGTTCTCCACCCGATTCTTCCCCACCGGCGGACACTACGGCGCGGTGGCCCACTGGGAAACCGGCGATGGCAACGAGTGGATCGGCAACATCTGGGTGGAGGGGCCCACGGCCGGGGCCGAGGTCACACTCGGCGGGAAATCACCCTGAGCGCCCCCGCTTTCGCCACATCTGCTTGGCACGGCGACCGATCTCGGAGTTGCCGGCGACGGAACGACCTTGGGTGTTGATCACGCCCAGCGTGCCCATCGCCGCGTTCAACGCCAGCGGCCTCGGGCGGCGGGCAACGACATGGACATCCACGTGCCGACCGACGCTCCTGCCGAACTCCCGCTTGTACTGCGCGTCACCGCTGCCATGGTCGAGGGTGTGGACGTCAGCCGAGGCGCAGAGGTCCTCGATCATGCGGAACATCGTGAATCGACCCACCGCGTGTCGCGCGTACTCCTCGTCGAATCCCGGCGACCACGTGGTGAACACCCCGTTGAAGACGGTTCCGGACCAGAACGCCACGGGGCGGTCATCGACGTAGAGCACCCAGGCGCGGAACCATCCCTGAGCCAAACCGGTCGTGACCAGTTCACGTTCGAGCACGGAGTCGGAGTAGGCCGCGCCCAACCGCTCCTGGTACGACCGCTGGGCCACGGTGACCATATCGGCACGCAACTGTGCTGCCCCCGACGGCTCCGTGAAGACGCGCACGCGTTGCCGGTCGCCGAACTCGCGGACGAAGGCGCGGTCCTTGCCCAGGATCCGCCGCCTGGACTTGCCGGAGTGAGCGGACAGGATGTCGACCAACGTCCCGGTCGTGTCGGTCACCCACCGGTCCGTCTCCGTCAGACCGTGGGAGCGCTCGGGCCATGTGACCGCCCGGCTCACGGTGGCGAGCAGGGTGCCCGCCACATCGAGGTTGCGCAACAGCACCAGGTCCGCATGGCCGGAGCGCAGTTCCCTGAGGAGTTCGGCCAACACCAGACCCTCGTCCTCGGCCGAGGCAGCGCCGTGGATGCCGCCGAAACACACGACCAGGGCGCGCAGGGAGGGGCGGGCCAGCACGCTGTAGCCCAGGCGCAGCGGCTGCTCCATCGATTCGATCCGGGCGATCCCCCAGAGGTCGGGCCGACCCGCACGCTCGATGCGCACGACGTGAGGGCGCGACGTGCCCTCCATGCCGCGCAGGACGGCCAGCAGGAAGTCGATGTCGGCATCGATGTCCGCGAGGTCGGCGGACGGCCACTGCGGTCGCAGCCGTTCGACCTCCTCCGTCGTTCGCGCGGTGCTGACCCGTCCGGGCGTGTTCCCCGGCACCGTCCGCGTCGTCATCGCTGCCCCAGTCCCGGGACCACGGGCTGGGTCAGCGGACGCATCAGCGCGCGCAACGCGGCCCGGTTCACCCGGCGGTGGGAGCGCAGCAACTCGTTCAGTGTCACGGCCATCCAGAAGCCCACCGATCGAGCCCTCCCGTGTCGCTTCCGGAAGAGCCGGACGCGATTGTGAACGAGCAATCGGTACAGGGCCGATGAGACGTGGGCGTCACCGCCGATGTGGGTGACCGCGGCGTCCGGGCAGAACCGGATGAGAATGCCACTATCCCGGGCACGCAGGGCGAAGTCCGTCTCCTCCGAGTAGAGCAGGAACGATTCGTCCCACGGCCCCACCCGCTGGGCGCAGGCGTGCGAGATGAGCATCACCGCTCCCGAGGCCCAATCAACGTTCGTGGCATGTCGGTACGCGTCAGGGTCGATGACCAGCTCACCCAGGCGAGGGAGTCGACCGGCGCGGTATCCGCCCAGAAGCGCCTCGCCCATGGCCCGGAGGACGGTGGGGTCGCGTCGCAGGGACGGTGACACCTGCCCCCGTTCATCGCGGATGAGGGGCACGGCGATGCCGACACCGGGGCGTGACAGTTCGTTCGACAGCGCTGCGATGGCGCCCGGTCCCACGATGACGTCGGGGTTGAGAACGAGGTAGGCCGCCGATGCTCCAGCCACCGCGAGGGCCGCATTGATCCCGGCGGAGTACCCGGCGTTGTACCCCGTCTGCACGACGGTCGCACCGGGAACACGTCGGCGGACCCGTTCGATCGTGTCGTCGGACGAGGCGTTGTCGGCGACCACCAACCGCCACGACAACCCGGTGAGACCCGACTGGAGGCTGGTCAGGGCGTCGTCCACGTGGTCCGCGCTGTTCCAGGTGACCATGACGACGGTCACGGCGACCTCCATCAGGTCCTCACCCCGGCGAGCCTCTCGATCTGCGCCGTCACGATCCTCGCGGCCGGCGCCCACCCCTCGCCTCGTGCCGAAGCCGCGAGGGTGGTGGGGTCCGCCGGGTGGTCCACCTGTTCGATCAGGGCTGCCGCGAGTCCGGTGGGAGTCGGTGGCGCGAATGCCACCCGTTGATGCGGGAGCCCGGCTCGGGACTCGGCGCAGTCGTTGACCACCGGGCAGGCACCCGCCGCCAGCATCTCGTCGGGCAGCAGGGAGATGTTCGTGAAGGAGAGCGCCAACCCCGCCACGGTGGCGTTGTGCAGGTCGGCGAGCTCGGCCGGGCTGAGGAGACCGTGCTCCACCTGGGGGAACGGCAACGTCAACCGCGCTTCCCCGTACGTGTGGATCGGCACGTCCGGCCGGAGTTCGTGCAGTCGCGCCAACGCCAGCACCCCCAACTCGTAGCCCCGACGCGCCACGGTTCGACGCGCATAGAAGGAGACGCCCTCCCGCGGCCCGGTCGGGTTGGTCAGGGTGTAGGTGCTGCTGTCACACCCGAAGGTCACCAAGGTGGCCTCCAGACCGAGGCCACGCAGCGCCGTCGCGACCGTCTCGCCGAGGGCCAGCAGGCTGAAGCCGAAGCGGTAGGTGTCCTCGGCCAGGGCCTGCTCGGCGCCCTTGGGGTGGAACCACGGCTCGAAGTCCTGCACGAAGTAGGCCCTGGCGCGGCTGGGCACGTGACGGGCGACGATCGCGTGGGCGGTCGGCCACGAGGTCGCGACACTGACGGTTGCTCCCCCGCCCGCGACCAGGTCGGACAGACTCAGGACGCGCGCTCGCACCTGCGGCCAGTGATCGCGGATGGTGCGTTCATGGCGGGACACCTGTCCGCCCCATCGGTCGTACAGGGCGATGAGGCACCGGTGCCCGGCCGCCTCGAGCGCGGCGATCATCCGAAAGATCGTGGTGTGCCCGCCCGAACCCGGGCCAGGCGGCGCCATGACCCACGCGACGGTCGCACCGGACTCGGACGGCGTCGACCGTTCCGCAGGCACCCAGGCCTGGGCTCGCTCGGCGTCGGTGACGTCCCCGGGCAGCAGGGGAAACTCCAGCGACGCGGTCCCCAACGCCAGCCCCGCACGACGCACCAGACGCCGGGTCACCGCGGCCGACCCCCCGGTGCGGGCGATCCGAACCAGCTCACGTCCCCGTCCGACGCTCCTCATCATCACCGTGCCACCGCCCGGCGCAGGACGTCGGCGACGCGCTCCTGCTGGTCGGGGGTGATCCCGGGGAACATCGGCAGCGAGAGAATCCGCTCGGCGCCCGCCTCGGCCTGCGTCACACCACCTGGGGCCACCATGACCCGATCGGCGAAGGCCGGCAGCCGATGGATGGGCAGCGGATAGTGGATCCCACAGCCCACTCCGGCGTCGGCCAACGCGGCCTGCACCCGGTCACGCTGGTCCACCCCAACGACGAACAGGTGCCAGACATGGGTGTTGCCCGCAGCCACCTGCGGGAGGTCGACCCCATCGACATCGCGGAGCAACTCGGCATACCGCCGGGCGGCCAGCTCCCGCTCAGCGTTGTCGGCGTCCAGTCCCTTGAGTCGGATCCGCAACACGGCCGCTTGAATGGTGTCCAGCCGCGAGGTGGTCCCGATCAGTCGGTGCTCGTACTTCCGGATGCCGCCATGGTTGCGCAGCGCGCGTGCCGTCTCGGCCAGGGCGTCGTCGTCGGTGAGCACGGCACCGCCGTCTCCGAAGGCGCCGAGATTCTTGCCCGGGTAGAAGCTCGTGCCGGCGACCAGCCCCCAGGATCCGGAGGGTCGGCCATGCCGGGTGGCCCCCTGTGACTGCGCCGCGTCCTCGACGAGGGTCACCCCGGGCAGGTGCGCCTCGAGCGTCTCCATCGGCGCCATCTGCCCATACAGGTGAACCCCCACGACCGCCCGCGTCCGGGTGGTCCGGGCCCGGGCGGCGCTGCCGGGGTCGATGAGGTGGTCGGGGGTGCAGTCGGCCACGACCACATGTCCGCCGGCACGAACCACGGCCTCCGCCGTCGCGACGAAGGTGTTGACCGGGATGATCACCTCGTCACCGGGCTGCACGCCGGCGGCCCGCAGGGCCAGTTCGAGGGCGTCGGTTCCGCTGGCCACCCCCACCGCATGGGCCACCCCACTGAAGGCGGCGAACTCGGACTCGAAGTCGGCGACGTCGGGGCCGAGGGTGTACTGGGCCCGGTCGATGACCTCCCGGATCGCCGCAGCAGCCTCGTCGGCGATGCGTCGATGCTGGAGGGCCAGGTCGACGAACGGAACGGGGTCAGGGCTCATGAGGCCATCCCCTGGGGTTGACCTGCCGATGGACTGCGCAACGTGATCAGCGACGACGTCAGGTCTCGCAGCTCCCGCCACACGACCAGCACATAGACGACCGCGCCGGCGCTGCCCCCCGCAAGCACGGCGAGCGGGGCGGAGGCGATCCGGTCGGCCACCAACCTGGCCACGAGGCCGGCCGCGACCGCACCGATCAGCCCTGGTACCGCAGCCCGGGCCATGGCGGGCCAGCGAGCCTTCGTCGCCCTCGCGACGATGACCAGGTAGGCGGGCAGGATGATCCCCGCGCACACGACAAGGTGTGCCCAGCCAGCCCCGCTGGCACCCTGCGCCCGGATCGCCACCACGAGGGTCGGGAGCAGCGCCACCAACCACAGCACCTGAAGTCCGAACATGATCCGGGTCCGACCGGCCCCGAGGCACACGTCCGAGAGGACCTCGGTCACCACGCGGGCCGCGCCGAAGAACGCCAACCACACCAGGGCGACCGCCCCGGCCGCGAATCGCGGTCCGTACAACATGGTCAGCAGTGGCTCGGCCAACGCCGCGAGCACGGCGCTGATGGGGAAGGCGACGATCGCCATCGACCGAATCGACCAGGGCACGATCTCGGCCAGGCGACCGGCCGCATGCAACCGGCCGAAGGTCGGCACCGCCACGGTGCGGATCATTTGGGTCAGGACGCTGCTGGGCAGGGCCGCCAGATTGAACGCGAGGAGGTAGATGCCCACCTCGGTCAGGCCGGCGTACCGTCCGAGCAGGACGTAGTCCAAGTTGAGGGTGACGAAGACCACGAGGTTGGCCGCGGCGAGCGGCAGGCCCAGACGCAGCACCTCGCGGGCCACCGTCGGATCCCATCCCGGCCGGTACCGCGGTGCCGCCATGGCGATGTAGAGGAGTGCCGCCACGGCGGCGCCGATGACCCGGGACCAGGCCAGTGCCATGACTCCCCATCCGCTCATGGCCATGGGGATCACGACGATCAAGGTGACCACCGACCCGGTCACGTCGATGATGAGGCGGTTGCGCTGCTGGTAGTCGCGCCACACCACCGCCGACGGCACGGAGCACAGTCCGGCCAGGAGGATCGTCAGCGACATCACGCGAATGGCGTCGGTGGCCGAAGGCTGATTCATCACACCCGCGAGGGGGGCGGCGGTCACCCAGACGAGGGCGGTCAGCATGGCGCTGGTCCCGAGCGCGATGGAGTACACGGTGGGCGCGATCGGGCCGACCTCACGGTCTCCTCGACCGATGGCGGCGGTGGCGCCGAGTTCGCTGATGTTCAGGGCGATGGTCGAGACGGCGAGGGCGACGGCCAACGCGCCGAAGTCGTCGGGGGCGACGATCCTCGCCACGACGATGGTGGTGACGAACTGGATGAGTCGAGACAACCCGATGTTGAGCACGCCCCAGACCGCTCCCGCCCGGACTTGGCGACTCAGGATGACATCGGCGTGGCTCACGAGATGCCCACCGCCCGCCAGGCCTGCCAACGAAGCCGGTCGAGCCCGACCCGCAGGACCTCGACGGCGCGGTCGGCGGCTCGCACCCGGTGCTCGGCCCGATCGGTGAGCCGCCGACGGATCCCCGCGTACCTCCGGTCACTCGTGGCCTCGGGCCAGGTCTCCTTCGCGAACTCGGTCAGGCGCACGGCAGCCTCCGTCGTGCCGCCCGCGTCCAGCCCCCGCTGGGCCAGGAGCATCGCTTCCCTGGCCAGCCCTCGTCGCGCCCGTCGCAGTCCGGCGGGGTCCGGCCCGACCAGCACACCGAACGCCGCCCGGCGATGTTCGAGGTCGACCACCATCGAGTTGAGGACATCGAACGTGGTCACGTGCATGTTGTCCGCATGGACGCGATAGAAGGCCGCGGACCGTCCGTTCACCCGACCGACGTCCCAGTCGAGGGACAGACGAAGCCAAAGTTCGAGGTCGCCGGCATGCGGCGCGGCCTCGTTGAAGTAGCCCACATCCCGCAGTGCAGCCGTACGCATCACGACTTCGGGGCTCAGGATGAAGTTCCGCCCTCGCCAACAGGTCAGGGCTCGCCACTGGCGCCCGCGGACCACCGTCCAGGTGAACGGGCCGCGACCCGCCCGCGGCGGGGTCTCCTCGAAGGAGACCGGGTGGCCATAGACGAATCCGACGCGAGGATTGGCCACCATGAGGTTCACGGCCCGAGCCAGTGCCCCCGGCGTCAGGACGTCGTCGCTGGAGAGCAGCATGACGAACTCCCCGGTGGCCTCCCTCAGCCCCCGGTTGTAGGTGCGGATATGCCGCAGATTGCGCTCATTGACGAGGACCCGCACCCTCGGGTCTGCCGCGGCCAGGCGGTGTGCCACGTCCGCGCTGTCGTCGGTCGAGGCGTCATCGACGATGATGACGTCCACCTCGACGCCGGGTTGCTCCAGCACGCTGGCGACGGCCTCGGGCAGGAAGTGCCCGTAGTTGTAGCACGGGATGACCACCGTCACGGTGGCCGGTCGCTCGCCCCACCGGGGCCATTGAACACCCATGGTCATCGTCCCGTGTCCCTCAGCGCCGCGATGACTCGGTCCTGATCGCCCGGCGTCATCTCGTGGTACAGCGGCAGGATCAGCGTCTGGTCGGTCAATCGGTCGGTCACGGGCAGCGGCGCGTGCTCGACTCCCGCATAGGCGGGCTGGCGGTGCGCGGCCATGATGCCGCGGCGTGCCGAGATCTCGGCGTCGGCCAAGGTCGCCAACACGCCATCGCGACCCAGCGGGTGCTCCGGAGTGACCTCAACCCAGAACGACTGGACGTTGGAGGTGCCGAATTCCGGGTCCTCGACACACCGCAGCCCCGGAGCGCCGTGCAGAGCCGCCCGATACCGGTCGGCCAGTTCCCGCCGCCGGGCCACGATCTCGTCGAGGCGCCCCAACTGCACGATCCCGACCGCGGCCTGCAGGTCCGTCATCCGGTAGTTGAAGCCGACCTCGTCGTAGACCTCGGCGGGCGGTAGCACGCTGCGGTGACGATCCGCGGCACTCACGCTCATGGCATGCTCACGCAGTCGGCGGGCACGATCTGCCCACTCCGCCTCACTGGTGGTCAGCATGCCGCCCTCGCCGGTCGTGAGGAGTTTGCGCGGGTGGAACGACCAGGCCGCGATCGGCGCTCCGACACCCACCGGGCGATCACGATAGGTCGACCCGGCACCGCACGCGGCATCCTCGACCACGACGATCCCGAGCGGATCGCAAAGCGCCCGCACCGGATCGAGATCGACCGGAACCCCGCCCTGGTCGACGACGATAACTGCGGTCGTGCGGTCGGTGAGCACGGTCTTGACGGTGTCCGCGGTGACGTTCCCGGTCATTGGATCCACGTCCGCGAAGACCGGGGTCGCCCCCACGTACCGCACGACGTTCGCCGTGGCGATGAACGACAACGAGGGGACGACGACCTCGTCTCCGCGCGAGACTCCGGCCACGACGAGGGCGAGGTGGAGCGCAGTGGTGCAACTCGTCGTCGCGACCGCGTGCTCGGCCTGCATCCGGGCGGCGAACGCGGACTCGAACTCGGCCACCCTCGGCCCCTGGGCCACCCACCCGGACTCGATCACCGCGGCGACGGCCTCGATCTCCGCCGCGCCGAGCCACGGCTTCATGACGTTGATGCGACTCACGTCGCCACCGCGCTCCGGCTCGCGACGTTGCGCCCGGCCGCAATCTCGGAGCGCAGCGGGCGCCACCATTCGACCAGCTCACGCAGTCCCTCCTCGAGCCCGACCTCGGCGACGAACCCAAGATCGCGGCGGGCCGCGGAGGTGTCGGCCAAGCGACGGGTCACGCCGTTGATCTCGCGCGCCGGCGCGTGCTCGACGCCGAGGTCGGAGCCCATGACGCGCAGCAGGGTCTGGGCCAACTCCAGCAGGCTGGTCTCCTCGCCGCGGGCGACGTTGTAGATGCCCTCGACGACGTCGCTGCCGGCGGCCAGCACGTTGGCCCGGGCGATGTCGCGGGTGAAGACGAAGTCCATCGTCTGGGTGCCGTCGCCGAAGATCAGGGGTGGCGCTCCGTCCGCGATGCGCTCCATCCACCGCACGAGCACCTCGGTGTAGAGCCCGTGCACATCCATCCGCGGGCCGTAGACGTTGAAGTACCGCAACCCGACATAGTCGAGCCCGCGCATCGCCCGGAAGCTGCGCGCCATCCCCTCGTTGAACGTCTTGGCCGCGCCGTACATCGTGTCGTTGTCGTAGGGGTGGTGGCTCTCGGGGGTGGGGAATTGCTCGGCCAGCCCGTACACCGAGGCCGATGAGGCGAACACGAGTTTGTCGGCACCGGACTCCGCCGCGGCCTCGATGACGTTGAACGTGCCGTCGACGAGCACCTCGAGGGCGAGCCGTGGCTCTTCGGCACATTGGGTGATGCGGATGGCGGCCTGGTGGAAGACGAGGTCCACCCCGAGGCACAGGTCGTGGAGGAGGTCGCGGTCGCGGATGTCCCCCTCGATCAGGTGCACGTGGCCGTGGGCCATGGCCTCGGCCAGGTTGGCGCGCCGGCCCCGGACGAGGTTGTCGAGCACGTCGACATGGGCGACCCCGGCGGCCAACAGGTGGTCGACGAGGTGCGAACCGACCGTGCCGGCGCCTCCGGTGACCAGGGCCCGGGCGCCGGCCAGTGCGGTCATGACGCCACGACCGTCGACGAGTCGGCCCAGTGGGCCACCGGCGGCGTCGGGGGCACATCGGCCAACCGTCCACCACCGTCGAGGCTGCGGGTGGCGGCCTCGAGCACCGACAGCACACGCCGGCCGCCCAACCCGTCGGTCAGCGGCGGGCGCTGCTCGCTGATGGCCGCGGCGAACTCGGTCACCATGGCCGCGAGCGCCTCCCGCTCCGGGAGCGCGGGGGCGTACATGTCCCCGAGCCGATAACTCACCCCGGCGGCCCGGCGATCGGACATGTCGGCGGTGCGCGCAGTGAGGTCGACGTCGATGCCGCGGTCGTAGATGCTCAAGCGCTGCTGCGGGTTCTGGTCGTCCCAGACCAACGTGCGCTTCGTCCCTCCGACGACCATTTGCCGGATCTTCGTTGGGCTGAGCCAGTTGACGTGCACGTGGGCCATCGCCCCGTCGGGCAGTGGCATCGTCAGGTATCCGACGCAGGCGCGCCCGGCGCCGATGGGATCGGCGCCGTGTGCGGCCACGACCTCGGGGCGCAGGCCACCGGGCAGGATGAAGTCGAGGATGGACAGGTCGTGGGGGGCCAGGTCCCACAGGACGTTGACGTCGGGCTGGACCAAGCCGAGGTTGATCCGGATG
Organism: Kribbia dieselivorans NBRC 106261; assembly: GCF_001552435.1. GTDB lineage: Bacteria > Actinomycetota > Actinomycetes > Actinomycetales > Dermatophilaceae > Kribbia > Kribbia dieselivorans. Next base: position 7,112 of record NZ_BCRE01000105.1, on the reverse strand, counting down.
GAGTCGACGAACAGCACGTCACCGATCTCGCCGGAGTGGATGGCCTCGCGGATGCGCCGGACGACCGGGGTGTAGCAATACGTGTGGTCACACATCAGGACGCGCTCGGCATCGCGGGCCGCCGCGATCATCTCGTCGGCCTCCAGGGTGGAGGAGGCCAACGGCTTCTCCACGACGACGTGCTTGCCCGCCGCGAGCGCCGCCATGACGATGCCGTGGTGGGAGTGGGCGGGCGTCGCGATCGCCACCGCGTCGAGGTCGTCGCGGGCGAGCAGGCGTTCCAGCGAGGTCTCGATGTCGACCGAGTTCTCCCCCACCGTGCCCCCGACCACCGCGCGCGCTCGCACCTCGTCCAGGTCGCACACGGCCGCCAGTCGCCACTGCGGTGACGCCAAGAAGTTGCGCACCAGATTCGGGCCCCAGTACCCCGCGCCGATGACCGCCACCTGCAGGGTCATATCTGCCTCCTCCATGGGACCGCACGACGCTCCCCATGCACTAGCCTGTGATGTGATCTGTGCCACAGCGCCTTGCAACCATGGAACCCCACTTCGACGCGGCGCGTGGCCGAACCGGGGAATCCGGTGCCGGCACGGTCGGTCACCGATCGAAGACGACGTCGACGAGGTAACTCGTGCCGACGACCTGACCGGGCCAGCCGGTGCCGTAGACGTAGCGCCCCGCCTGCGCCGGGGAGTGCAACGGCGGCACGTCGCGGGCTGTGCCGAGCGCACCCAACGTGTAGCTGTACCGCCCGTTGGGTGCCTGGTAGGACACCGTGTAGGTCGACCCCGCGGTGACCTGGACCGGCGTGGCGAAGATGACCGTCTGCCAGCCACTGGCCGACTCCTGCGTGAACGTCGCGGTGGCCAGTCGCTGCCCACCGGCCGACCACAGGGAACCGGTGTGTGTGCCCGTGTTCGTCGGGGCCTTGAAGAACCGCACTCCAGTCACCCGACCATCGGTGTCGGGCGAGAACGCCATGCCCACCTCCACGGACTTCGCGTCCGATGCCGCGAGCACGTTGGGTTGGGTCGCATCGGTCCACAGACCACAGGGGCACACACCCGGCGTCGGGTCGGGTTTGACCGTGGTGAAGCCGATCGTCGTGGACGCAGCCATCGCGTTGCCGCTGGTGTCGGTGGCCTTGACGGACAGGGCGTAGCCCGTTCCTCGGGCCAGGCTGGCGCTCGGGGTGAACGTGACCCGCTTGGCCGTGTTGTCGTAGGCCGTCGCCCCGGAGACGGTCGTGCCCGACCTCGTGAGGGTCGCCTGCAGCGTGGCCGGATCGATGGCCTCGTCGAACGTGGCCGTGAGCGGAGCATCGACCGGCACGCTCGTGGCGCCATCCACCGGGGTCGACGCGGCGACCGTCGGTGGTGTCGTATCCGGCGCCGTGCCCGTCGCGAACACCGCGTCGACCCAGTAGTTCCCGTTGTTGTAGGAACTCGTCGGTCGTTCGGGCGCTCCGTATGAATAGACGCCCGCGGCGACGGGCGCGGTGAGCACGACGTTGTCCCACGGCGAGGCGAAGAAGGCGCCGGTGGCCGAGTAGTTGCCGTTCGGGGCGTGGTAGCCGATCGTGTACGTCCGGCCCACGGTCAACTGAACGGGCTGCGCGAACCGCGCCGACTGCCATCCACTGGCCGTCTCATTGGTGAAGGTCACCGTGGCCACTTGTGCGCCGGTGTCGTCCCAGAGGTATCCGGTGTGGGTACCGGTGTTCGTGGAGGCCTTGTAGAACCGCACTCCGGTCACGTAACCGGGAATCGTCGTCGAGAAGCGGGTGCCGAGGGTGACGGCCTTCGCATCCCCGGCGTCGATGATCGCCGGCCTCGCGGTGCTGTCGAACAGGCCGCAGGGGCAGGCGTTCGGCCCGACGACACGGAAGCTCCACGACCTCGGGGTCATGACCTGCCCGCTGAAGGAGGTCGCGCCGCTGACCGTCGCGGTGTAGGTCACGCCCTGCGCGAGGGCCGCAGCGGGAGTCAGCGTGACGGTTCTGGCCGTGGCGTCCCACGAGGTGGTGCCGCTGACGTCACCCGAGGGACCGGTCAGGGTCACCTTCGCGCTTCCGCTGCGAACGAAGCCATCGAGGGTCGCGCTGATCGCGGCACTCGGGTTGACGCTCGTGGCGTCCTTCCCGGGGCTCGTGCGATTGACCGTGGGAGCGACGTCGGTCGCGTCATAGACGACATCGACCCAGTAGTTGGTGGAGGAGGACTGCGACGGGAACCCACCGCCGTAGAGGTACGCCCCACCCGTGGCGTGCAGTGGCGGTGAATCCACCGCGCTGGCCAGACCTGCACTCGTCGCCGAGTATCCCCCTTGCGGAGCGCGGTACGAGGCGACATAGGTCGTGCCGGCGGTCACGGCCACCGGCGCGGTGAACATCACGGTCTGCCAGCCGCTGGAGGTCTCACCCGTGAACGTGGCACTGGCCAGCAACTGACCTGAGGGGGTCCAGAGGGAACCCGTGTGTGTGCCGGTGTTCTGCGGACCCTTGTAGAACTTCACTCCGTCGATCTGGCCGTCGACATCGGCGGTGAACCTCACCCCGAGTTCGACGTTGGCCGCGTCGGAGACACTGGGCGTGGCCGGAGCATCGGAGTCCTTCCAGATGCTGCACGGGCACTGCCCCGGTACGGGATCGGTCACGGCGATCTTGAACGACCACGTCACCGGGGCCGCCATGGCGTTGCCGGCCAGATCGGTGCCCCGCACGGAGGCGGTATAGGTCGCGCCACGGTCCAAGGCGGCCCCGGGGGTGAACGTGGCCCGACGCGTGGCAGCGTCATAACCTGTACTGCCGGCCACGGCAGTGCCGCCCGCGGGGGTCACCGACATCCGCACCGAGGCGGGGTCGACCGGCTCGCTGAACACGGCCGACGGCGCGACGGTCGGCGCAACGCTGGTGGAGTTCGAAACGGGCTGGAGCCCCCCGACGGTCGGCGCCGTGAGGTCACGATCGTCGAAGAGCACATCGACCCAGTAGTTCGTGTTGCCGTAGGAGTTCGTGGGGAACCGGTGGCTGCCGGCGAACACACCCTGCCCGGCGCTCGCGGTGGCCGCCGGAGCCGTGAGCGGTGGGCTTGTCTGGCTCCGCGCGGTGAAGTAGTTGGCGTCGGCGGAATATCGACCGTTCGGCGCGAAGTACGAGACGACGTACTCAGTGGTGGCGCTGACCGGCACGGGAGCATCGAACCTGAGGGTCTGCCAACCGGTCGCCGTCTCACCCGTGAATGTGCCCGTGGCGAGTTGGGTACCGGTGGATGACCACAGCGTGCCCGTGTGGGTGCCGGTGTTGGCCGAACTCTTGTAGAAGCGCACGCCGGTGACTTCGCCGCTGACGTTCGGTGAGAACCGCACTCCCAGCTCGACCGCGGATGAGTCACCGGAGTCGGTCTTCTTGGGGGTCTGGGCGCCGAAGAGGGAGCACGGGCAACTGACGGTGACGCTGCGCGTCGTCACCGCGCCGGTGTTCAGGCTGTCATCGGTCGCCCGGACCCGCAGGTCGACCGCCCCCGAACCACTCTGGATGTAGGTATACGTCCACGCCGTGGTGCCGCCGGCCGGGTGCCAGGTCGATCCGCCGTCGGTGGAGACCTCGACCCCCGCCACGACGCCTCCGCTGTCCGTCGCCGTGCCCGTGGCGGTCACCTTCGTCCCGTTGGCGATGCTCGCCCCGGCGGCCGGGGACGTGATCGTCGCGGTGGGCCCTGCCGTGTCGGACGGGGCCGAGGCCGCGACCATCCCGGCCATGAGCGTCGTGGGCTGCGCAGCCTGGTCGGCGAGGAGGTTGATCGTGGCCTGTTGCATGACCGCGCTGGGCGAAGGACCGAGGATGTCATGGTCGTCCGACAGCCCCCAGGACCACCGGATCGTGCCGGCCGAGAAGACCTTGGCGCCACTGGCGGCCTTGTACATGGTGATGTGATGCGTCGTCGTCCCGGGAGCGGTGGTGTTGCCGAAGTCCTGGAGGTACTCGGGCGCATCTCCGGTCGTCGTCGACATCCGGATCAGGCCGGCCGGCCGGAACCCGTTGTCGAGATCCTCGTTGGACTCGTAGCCGACGGTGTGCGGCGCCAACTGGAGACTGCCGCCTGTCGACTGGGTCGCGGCGGCCGTGTTGCGCCAGATCCGCTGCTTCCCCTCCGCGGCCGAGACCGTGATCGGCAGGTCGGTGTTGTTCGACATGTAGGCGGTGCCGATCAGGGCGTTCTCCGGGCGGCCGCCGTCCTTGGGCGGGCTGAACCGCGGGTCCCGCCACGTGCCGGTCCACGCCGAGGACGGGTCGGTGGCGGCGTTGTCCCACGTCTCCTTGTAGCAGACCAAGGTGCGGTTGGCGGTGTTGGTGCCGTCGATACTCGGCTCCCACCGGGTCTTCCAGTAGACGTCGTTGCCGGAGAAGAAGGCCAGGTTGACCCCCGCATCGCGAGCGCCTTCGACGTTCGTGCGCTGGCGCCCGGACCAGTATTCGTCATGTCCCACGGACAGGAAGGTCCGGTGATTGCGCAGCAGGGCCCCGGCACGGTCGGTGTCGATGCCACTGATGTAACTGAGGTCGTAGCCGTTGCGCTCGAGGAACAGGAGCATCGGGAACTCGTTGGCGAAGAGGAAGTCGCGTTCCGTGGTACCCGATCGCGTGGAGAAGGGTCGGTTGTAACTGAGTTTCATGGCGCGTCCGTTCACGCCGCCGTAGAAGTTGGCGCCACCGTAGGTGTTGTACGCCTGCCATGTGGTGTCCGCGGTCTGGAAGACGAGGTCGGAGGTGCTCAGGTCGTCGCGGACCACGAACGTGATCTGGCTCTGCCCACCGGTGTCGGTGCGTTTGAGGACGGCGAGGTAGATCCCGGAGACGGCATCGGCCGGGACGTCCCAGAAGGCGGACAGCCCCCAGTTGCCGCAGTCGACGAGGTTGGTCGCGGCCTGGGTCAGACAGGTGGGCTGTCGCTGCGGCAGCGCGGTCGAGGGGCTGATGGTCGCGACCCGGCGGGCGCCATGGTTCGGGCCGGAGTACCACCCCAGCCGGTAGATGCCGACGGTGTAGGCCGAGGCGTTGGTGTCGATCTTGAAGCCGACCCGCTGCCCGCGGTTGACCGACATGTCCGTGGCGAAGCCCTGGATCGAAGGATCCCCCGCCCCGTTCTGGCCGTCCCACTCCGAGCGCGGGGCACCGGGTTTGAGGTTCTCACAGGCGACCGCGCTCAGGCCAGCGCACGGGTCCGTCGCGGCCGACGCCCGTGGAGCGACCAGCATCGCGGCGATCACGATGACCGTGATGACGGTTCCCATGAGCATTCTGACGACACTGTGTGAACGGCGCATGACGCTCCCCACCCTGGGACGGCCATCGGCCCAGACGTTTCACCATAGGACCGCGTCGGCCACGCCACCCCGATTACCGGAGAACAACACGAAAAAAAACGCCCAAACCGGTGGCTCAAACCCCACATTCAGCCACTGGCATGATAATGAACGCGACGTCAGGACAGGCGTCGAGCCGGCACACCCGCCCAGGTTTCTCCCGCCGGCACGTCCCGCAGCACGACCGAACCCATGCCGATGGTCGCTCCCACACCGATCGACACTCCTTCGCGGACGCTCGCCCCCATCCCGACATAGGCCTCCCGATGCACCGTCACACCGCCGCCCAGGACGACCCCGGCGCAGAGCGTGGCGAACGCGCCGAGCGCGCAGTCGTGGGTCACCACGGCCGTGGGCATGCACACGACGTGGCGCCCCACGGTCACGTCGGCGGTGAACACGCACCCGGCCAGCACGATGGACCCGGCGCCAATCGCCTCAGGCTCCTCCAGCGCGGCCGAGGGATGGACGACCGTGGCATACCTGTCCAGACCGACCCCCTGGGCGGAGAGTCGTTCGACCAGTCGCGCCCGTGTGACGCCCTTCCCGGCGCAGACGACCAGCGCGGCGTCGGGGTGGTCCATCGCCTCCATCGGCGGGCCCAGTACCGGCAGCCCCGCGGCCACCTCACTCCCCCACAGCCCCTCGTCGTCGTCCAGGCACCCGAACACCTCGACCCCTGTGGCCCGGGCCGCCGCGGCCGTCTCGCGCGCCAGGCCGCTGGCCGCCACGAGCAGCAGACCGCTCATGACCGGGCCCTCGCCGCCACGGTGACGGAGTCTCGTTCCGGCAGATCCCGCCACCAGGCCAGGGCCGCGCCGACGACTCCGGTGACGTCGTCCACGTCCAGCACCTCGCGCGCCTCCGCAGCCGCGCCCGCCATCAGCCATGCCTCGACCCGCTCGATGGTCGCCTCGTGCACCCCTGCGCGCGTCATCCCCACCCGGTTCACGCCGTGCAGTCGCGGCGGGGTGCCGAACACCAGGGAGAACGGGGGCAGGTCGCGGGTCACCGGGGTGCCCATCCCCACCATGGCCCCCGGTCCGATCGAGCGGAACTGGTGCACGCACGCGTTCAAGCCGAGGTTGGCTCCGTCGCCGATGGTCGCGTGCCCACCCACGCTGACCCCACCCGACAGGGTCACCCCGTCTCCAACCTGGACGTCGTGGGCGACATAGGCGCGGCTGAACAACTGGCACGATTCACCGATGAGCGTGGGGCGTCGGCTGCCGTGATGGACGACGACGCCATCGCGCAGATTCGTGTGTGTGCCGATCCGGATCTCGTGGTGATCCAGGTCGCCGTCCCACGCGTTGTTCTGGCGGACCGAGGCAATCTCCGGCGCTCCACCGACATGCGCCCCCGGTCCGATCCGCACGAAGTCGCCGATCGTCGTCGGCCCGAGCAGGACCGCCAGTGGGCCGACCACGACGCCGACCCCCAGTTCGACCCCGGGCCCGACGAAGGCACTGGGGTGCACGGCAGTCGGCGCGCTCATGACCACCGACGCTACCGCCGGTTTCGTGGGTCAGGTCGGCGTTCGCGGATTCTGCGGCGTCACGACACCATCCCGGAATCGGCCCCTTGGTCGCGAAACTCGGCCCGAGGCGCGAAGATCAGGAGTGTGATGCCTCGACACCACCTGCCCCACCCGTCCTCGAGCGCCGCCGGCCGCACCGCGGTTCGGGTTGGCGCCGCCGCGATCCTGGCCCTGGCCGGAGCGCTGCCGGCCGCCACCGCCCTGG
>NZ_BCRE01000104.1 GCF_001552435.1 Kribbia dieselivorans NBRC 106261 | reverse complement strand
TGCACTCGCCCGGTCGGCGTGCGGCACCGGGCGGGGCAGCCACAGGGCGGCCACGGCCACCACCACCGCGACGACCCCACCCCAGGGGGTGACCGCGGCCGGCAGCATCGCCAACGCCACCCACCCCACGCGACGCCACCCCGACGAGGTGCCGCGCGCAGCCAACACCACCCACCCGATGACGGCACATCCGAGCAGAGTCGGGGCCTGGCCGAGCAGCAGTCGCTCAACCGTGTACGGGTTCACCACGGCCAGCAGCGCGGCGGCCACGGCGGCTCCCTGGGGAGGCACGGTGGGCAGGGCCGAGGCCACGCGGTGGGCCAGCACCCCGGTACCGGTCCCGACGAGCACGAGGGCCGCGACCACGACCAGCAGTTGCTGCGTCCCCGGCGCGATGACCGGAGAGAAAAGCCACGTGACACCGTCGAGCGGCCAGGCCCGCAACGCGACCGGGTCGCCGTGGGCCCACCGCACCGGCCGGACCGGATCGGGCACGGCGACGTCATCGCGGAAGAGGACGACCTGGCCGCGCCCGAGCACCGGCCAGCGACCCAGGAGCCACGCCGTACCCACGAGCGACGCCACGAGCGCCCACACGAGCGACCCCACGACGGACGACAGGACACGGGACACACCGGCACTCTACGGACGCCGACGCCACCTACCCTGTGGTGGTGCAACAGCGGTTCGGCAAATGGAGCGGCGAGGCCGCCGTGGCAGCCTCCATGTTGGTGATGAACGTCGCGACCTACGTGTTCAGCCTCGTCGGAGCCCGACTGCTCGGCCCCGCCGCGTTCGGCGAGTTCTCCGCCGTCATGGGCGTGCTCATCATCGTCAACGTCGTCTCGCTCGGCACCCAGACCATGGCCGCGCGCCGAGTCAGCCGCGTCATCGATGCCGCGGCCGCCGGCAGTGACACCACCCACACCGTCGACGCGGTCATCACCCAGGTGCGCACCGCCACCCGACAGGGCGCGCTCGCGGTGCTGGCCGTTCTGCTCGTGCTCGCTCCGGTGGGCTACCTGGTGCTCGATCTGCGCTCCCCCGCCACGCCCGTGGCCGCGGCCGTCTGCGCCGCGCTGATGACCCTCATGGGCGGTCAGGCGGGCGTTCTCCAGGGCTCGCGCCGCTGGGGCCGGTTGACCGCCCAGCAGTTGACGTTCGCGGTGGGCCGTCTCGGGGTCGGCACACTCGCCCTGCTGTGGCAGCCCACGACTGCGGTCGCGACCGTCGCCGTCGCCATCGGCCTGGTGCCGGTCGCCCTCGTCGGCGCCCCCGCCTTCGCCACGGCGCACCGCATCGCCCGGCCGGACCCCGCCCGCGGCGGGCGACGCCGGGTGAGCACCAGCCTGCGCGAGGCCCTCACCGACGCCCACACCCTGCTGGCCTTCTTCGCCTTCGCCAATCTCGACCCCATCCTCGTGCGGGCCACCACCGAGGAGCATCGTGCGGGCCTGTTCGCCGCCGGCCTCATCCTGACCAAGGCCGCCCTCTTCCTTCCCCAGTTCGTGCTCATCGTCGCGTTCCCCGGCATGGCGACGGCCACCTCACGCGGTCCGCTGCTGCGCGTGCTCGGGGCGGTCGGGGCGCTGGGGGCCCTCGCCACCGCCGGAGTCGTCGCCCTGCCGTGGCTGGCCGTCCAGTTCATCGGCGGGTCCCGCTACGCCGGGATCACCGGGTCGTTGTGGCTGTTCACCCTGCTCGGGACCGCGCTGGCCCTCCTGCAGGTCGTCGTCTACGGCGAACTTGCCGGTCACCGCCGCCGGGTCACGCCCGTGCTGTGGTTCGGCGCGATCGTGTCGGTGGCCGTGGCGTACTCCCCCGGCCTGACCGAGTTCTACCTGCTGTTGCGCGTCGTCACCGTCGCGCTGTTGCTCGTCGTGGCGCTCGTGCTCGTCGTCGGCCCGATCAGTGCGCCGCGTCGTGCCATGAGCGACCCACGCCCACGCTGACCTCAAGGGGCACGTCCAGTTCGATCGCCTGGCCCATCTCCTCCCGCACGAGGGTCTCGAGCACGTCCCGTTCCCCGGTGCCGACCTCGACGACGAGTTCGTCGTGCACCTGCAGCAGCACCCGCGAGGTGAGCCCCTGGGCGCTGAGCCGACGATCGACGCGGAGCATCGCGACCTTCATGATGTCCGCGGCGCTGCCCTGGATCGGGGCGTTGAGCGCCATCCGCTCGGCCATGGCCCGCCGCTGACCGTTCGAGGAGTTGAGGTCCGGCAGGTACCGGCGCCGCCCGAGCATCGTCTCGGTGTACCCGGTGGCCCGCGCCTGCACGACGACCTCCTGGAGGTAGTCGCGCACCGCGCCGAAGCGACTGAAGTACCCGTCCATGAGGTCCTTGGCCTCCGCGGTCGAGATCCCCAACTGGCGGGAGAGCCCGAACGCGGACAACCCGTACGCCAGGCCGTACGACATCGCCTTGACCTTGGAACGCATCTCCGCGCTGACCTCGGTGGGGTCGACGGAGAACACCCGAGACCCGACGAACCGGTGCAGGTCCTCACCGCTGTTGAAGGCCTCGATCAGCCCCGGATCGCCGCACAGGTGGGCCATGATGCGCATTTCGATCTGGCTGTAGTCGGCCGACATCAGGGCCTCGTACGCCCCGGCCGGCCGGCCACCGACGACGAACACCTCTCGGATGCGCCGGCCCGCCTCCGTGCGCACGGGGATGTTCTGCAGGTTCGGGTCGGTCGACGACAGTCGGCCCGTGGCTGCGATGGTCTGCTGATAGGTCGTGTGGATCCGGCCGTCGTCGGAGACGGATTTGATCAGGCCCTCGACGGTGGAGCGCAGTTTGCTGGCGTCCCGGTGGGCCAGCAGGGCCTCCAGGAACGGGTGCGGCGACTTCTCGTACAGGTCGGCGAGGGCATCGGCGTCGGTCGTGTACCCGGTCTTCGTCTTCTTGGTCTTGGGCATGCCCAACGTGTCGAACAGCACGACCTGCAACTGCTTCGGCGAGCCGAGGTTGACCTGCTCGCCCCCGATCGCATCCCACGCCTCCTGCTGGGCCTGCGACACGGCCGCCGCGAACTCCGACTCAAGACCTGTCAGCGCGTCGAGGTCGACGGCGATGCCGGTGTGCTCCATCCGCGCGAGCACGTCGACGAGGGGCAGTTCGACGTCGGTCAGGAGCCTCGTTCCTCCGGTGATCTCGACCTGGGTCGCCAGCACGTCGGCCAGGTCCGCCACGGCGCTGGCCCGCACCATCGCGTCGTGGGCCGCGGCGTTCTCGTCGGCATCGAAGGCCAGCATCCCCTGACCGCCGTCGGTGCTCTCCCGCTCCAGGGTGCGCCCGAGATGGCGGACGACGAGGTCGCCCAGGTCGTAGGTGCGCTGGTCGGGTTTGACGAGGTAGGCCGCCAGCGCGGTGTCGAACTGCAGACCGGCCAGCGGCAGGTCACGGGCAGCCAGGGCGTGCAGCGGTCCCTTGGCATCGTGGAGGACCTTGCCCCGGGTGGCGTCGCCGAGCCAGGCGGCGACGAGCGCCTCGCCCGCCGGGTCCAGGGCCGTCAGGTCGACCCAGCCCGCCGCGCCACCGGGCTCCGCGATCGCCACGGCCGTGGCGTCTCCGGTGCCCCGGCCCCAGGTGCCGGTGACGTGCACACCGACGCGGCTGCCCGGGCCGGCGTTCTTCTCCAGCCACGCACCGACCGTCGCGGAGTCGAGCACCTCACCGTCGATGTCGATGCCTTCGGCGGCCTCCTCGGTGGTCGTCTCGAACGTCGAGAACAGCCGCTCGCGGAGCACGCGAAACTCGAGTGCGTCGAAGAGTTCGTGCACCTTCTCGCGATCCCACGTCGCGCGTTCGAGGTCGGTGATCGACAGGGGCAGGTCGACGTCGCGCACGAGGTCGTTGAGCTGCCGGTTGCGCAGCACCTGGTCGAGGTGGTCGCGCAGCGACTGGCCCGCCTTGCCGGTGAGTTTGTCCGCGTGCCCGACGATCCCGTCCAGGTCGCCGAACTGGTTGATCCACTTGGCGGCCGTCTTCGGGCCCACGCCGGGCACCCCTGGCAGGTTGTCGGAGGTCTCGCCGACCATGGCGGCCAGGTCGCTGTACCGCTGCGGCGGCACGCCGTACTTCTCCTCGACCGCCTCCGGGGTCATCCGCACGAGGTCGGAGACACCCTTGCGGGGGTAGAGCACCGTCGTCGTCGGCGTGACGAGTTGGAGCGCGTCGCGGTCGCCCGAGCAGATGAGCACCTCCATCGCCTGCTCGCCGGCTTGGGTCGCCCAGGTGGCGATGATGTCGTCGGCCTCGAAGCCCTCGATCGAGATGTGCTTGATGTTCAGCGCATCGAGCACCTCCTGGAGCAGCACGACCTGACCGGAGAACTCCGACGGGCTCGCCGAGCGGGTGGCCTTGTACTCGGCGTACTGTTCGGTGCGGAACGTGCGCCGGGAGGCGTCGAACGCGACTCCGATGTGCGTCGGTTCCTCGTCGCGCAGCACGTTGATGAGCATCGAGGTGAACCCGAACACCGCGTTCGTGTGCTGCCCGGAGGCCGTCGAGAAGTTCTCCACCGGCAGGGCGTAGAACGCGCGGTAGGCCAAGGAGTGTCCATCCAGCAGCAGCAGTCGACTCACAACACGGCAGCCTAGGCGAGGGCACCGACAACGTGGGGCCACCCGTCGGTCTCCGGACGAACCCACCTGACACGATGGGCGGCGTACACCGTTCCCTCACCACGCAGGAGCCTCGCATGACCGAGCCCACCACCGCCGCCGCGGACCCGAGCACGAACCCCGAGATCGCGGCGCACACCGAGCACTCGCGGGGCACGCTCATCGAGCGGATGGAGATCGAGTTCCTGGAGATCAGCGACGAGCAGCTCGTGGCCCGGATGCCGGTCAACGGCAACACCCAGCCCTACGGTCTGCTGCACGGCGGCGCCTCGGTCGTCCTGGCCGAGACCCTCGGCTCCATGGGCGCGGCCCGTCACGCCGGTGCGGGCAAGGTCGCCGTGGGCGTCGACATCAACGCCACGCATCACCGCGCGGCCCGCTCCGGGTGGGTCACCGGCGTGGCCACCCCGATCCAGCTCGGTCGCTCCCTGGTCGCCTACGAGGTCGTCATCTCCGACGAGGACGGCAAGCGGGTCTGCACCTCGCGCATCACCTGCCTGATCCGCGACAACGCCCCCGGCGCCTGACACACCGGCGCCTGACACACCGGCGCCTGAGCAGCGCGGCGCACGACGCGCCGAAGGGCCCGGTCGACGACCGGGCCCTTCGGGAAGGTGCGAACGCGCACGCGACCTACGCCTGCGACGCTCCGGCAATGACGGCCTGGGCGACCTCGCGCATGCCCAAGCGCCGATCCATCGCGGTCTTCTGGATCCACCGGAACGCCTCGGCCTCGCTGAACTTGAACTGCTTCATCAGCACACCCTTGGCGCGGTCGACGGCCTTGCGCGTCTCGAGTCGCTCGCCCAGGTCGGCGACCTCGGCCTCGAGCGACTTGAGCTCGGCCCAGCGGGCCAGCGCGATCTCGATGGCCGGCTTGACGTCACCGGCGGTGAAGGGCTTGACGATGTAGGCCATGACACCGGCGTCGCGGGCCCGCTCGACGAGCTCCTTCTGGCTGAAGGCGGTGAGCATGATGACCGGGCAGATGTGCTTCTTGCCGATCTCCTCCGCCGCCGTCAGGCCATCCATGACCGGCATCTTGACGTCCATGATGACCAGGTCCGGCTTCAACTCGGTGGCAAGCTCGACCGCCTGTTCACCGTTGGAGGCCTGACCGACCACCTCAAAACCGGCCTCCTCGAGCATCTCGACGAGGTCGAGGCGGATGATCGCCTCGTCCTCGGCGACGAGGACCCGTGCGCCGTCGGTGGTCTCGGTCTCGGTCATCGATGACCCGCCTTACTTCTGATTGGGGCGCGTTGGGGCGCCAGTTCTGGATGTCTGATCGTGCCGGGAGCGGGATTTGAACCCGCACGCCCTTGCGGGCAAAGCATTTTGAGTGCTCCGTGTCTGCCGTTCCACCATCCCGGCCGGCACAGGTCAGCATACCGACCTACGGCGGGCCCTTCGTCACCGCAGGTCGGCGTAGGCCTGGGTGCGCCCGTGGATGGCGTCGCCGATGCGGTGCACGCGTACCGCATTCGTCGACCCCGGGATCCCGGGGGGCGAGCCCGCCACGATGACCACCAGGTCGCCTTCCTCGACCCGCTTCTCCCGCAGGAGGATCTGGTCGACCTGGAAGGCGTACTCGTCGGTGTGGGTCACCATCGGTGTGATGAACGTCTCGATTCCCCAGACCAGGGCAAGGAACGACCGCGTCGCCTGCTCGGGGGTGAAGGCGAGCATCGGGATCCGCGAGCGGGTGCGGGACATCCGCCTCGCGGCCTCACCGCGTTGTGTGAAGGTGATCATGAACTTGGCCTGGACGATGTCACCGATCTCGGCGGCGGCCCCGGTCACGGCGCCGGCCTTGCTCGTCGGGCGCGTGGTCAATGCCATCCGTTGGAGGCCCTCCTCCTCGGTGGTCTCGATGATGCGCGCCATCACCTCGACCGCTCCGATCGGGTACTTGCCCACGCTTGTCTCGCCGGAGAGCATCAGCGCGTCGGCCCCGTCGATGATCGCGTTGGCCGCGTCCGAGGCCTCGGCACGCGTCGGTCGGGAGTTCTCGATCATCGACTCGAGCACCTGCGTCGCCACGATCACCGGCTTGGCCGCCCGGCGGGCCAGCTCCACCGCGTGCTTCTGCATGAGCGGCACGTCCTCGAGCGGCACCTCGACACCCAGGTCACCGCGCGCGACCATGATGCCGTCGAACGCCTCGATGATCTCGGGCAGGTTGTCGATCGCCTGGGGCTTCTCGATCTTGGCGATGACCGGCCGCCGGAAGCCGACCTCGTCCATGATCGCGTGCACATCGTCGAGATCGGAGGCCTGCCGCACGAATGACAGGGCGACGAAGTCGACCCCGGTCTGCATCGCCCAGCGCAGGTCCTCCTGGTCCTTCTCGGTCAGCGCCGGGACGGACACCGCGACCCCGGGCAGGTTGATGCCCTTGTTGTTGGAGATGCGCCCGCCCTCGACGACCGTGGTGACGACGTCGGTCTCGGTGACCTCGACGGCCTGCAGCGCGATCTTCCCATCGTCGACGAGGATCATGTCGCCTGGTCGGACGTCGCCGGGCAGTCCCTCGTACGTCGTGCCGACCTCGTGCAGGTCACCGGGCACGTCGCGCGTGGTGATGGTGAAACGCTCGCCCTTGACCAGCATCACCGGGCCGTCGGCGAATCGCTTCGTGCGGATCTTCGGGCCCTGCAGGTCGGCGAGGACGCCGACGGCGTGACCGACCTCGTCACCGGCCCGCCGCACGTTGCGGTAGACCTCTTCGTGGTCCGCGTGGCTGCCATGGGAGAGGTTGAGACGGGCCACGTCCATCCCGGCCTCGACCAACGCGACGATCTGCTCGAAGGAACTCGTGGCGGGACCGAGTGTGCACACGATCTTGGCTCTGCGCATGGGCTCAACCCTAACGTGAGTGAAAGGAACTCGTGACCAGGCTCACACCGTCAGGGGGCGGTCGGTCGGCTCGATCGGGCGGGGCAGCTGCGAGGAACCCATCAGGTGGGCGTCGACGCCGTTGGCCGCGGCGCGGCCCTCGGCGATGGCCCACACGATGAGCGACTGGCCGCGGCCGCAGTCACCGGCGACGAACACGCCGGGCACGTTCGTCATGTAGCTGCGATCCCGCACGATGTTCGAGCGGTTGTCGGTCTCGAGGCCGAACTGCTCGGCGAGCTGCTGCTCCGGGCCGAGGAAGCCCATCGCCAACAGCACGAGCTGGGCCGGCAGTTCTCGCTCGGAGCCGGGGACCGGGTCGAAACCACCTTGGTCGTTGCGGACGACCTCGGTGAGCTTCAGCGCGCGCACCTTGCCCTGCTCGTCACCGAGGATCTCCGTGGTGGACACGGCGTAGACGCGGTCACCACCCTCCTCGTGCGCCGAGGCGATGCGGAAGATGTTCGGGTAGGTCGGCCACGGCTGACCGGCGGCCCGGTCGGCCGGCGGCTGCGGCATGATCTCGAGGCTGGTGACCGACTTCGCGCCCTGACGCAGCGACGTGCCGAGGCAGTCCGCGCCGGTGTCGCCGCCACCGATGACGATGACGTCCTTGCCCTCGGCGGTCACCCGGTCGGCGACCTCCTCCCCCAACGCGACCCGGTTGGCCGGCGGCAGGAAGTCCATCGCCTGCAGCACACCGTCGAGCTCGCGCCCCGGGACCGGCAGGTCACGCGGCACGGTGGCCCCGACGGCGAGGACGACGGCGTCGAAGCGCTTCATGAGTTTCTCGGCGGTGATGTCGACCCCGACGGTGGTGTTGTTGCGGAAGCGGGTGCCCTCGGCGGTCATCTGGTGCAGTCGACGGTCGAGCACCGACTTCTCCATCTTGAACTCCGGGATGCCATAGCGCAGCAGGCCACCGGGCTTGTCGGCCCGCTCGTACACCGCGACCGTGTGGCCGGCGCGGGTCAACTGCTGGGCCGCGGCCAGGCCGGCCGGGCCGGACCCGACGACGGCCACCGTCTTGCCGCTGAGACGCTCCGGCGGGAGCGGTTCGACACCACCGAAGTCGAAAGCTCGCTCGACGGTGGTGACCTCGACCTGCTTGATGGTCACGGCCGGCTGGTTGATGCCGAGCACGCACGCCGTCTCACACGGGGCCGGGCAGAGCCGACCGGTGAACTCGGGGAAGTTGTTCGTGGCGTGCAACCGCTCGATGGCGTCACGCCAGTCGCCGCGCCACGCGAGGTCGTTCCACTCGGGGATGAGGTTGCCCAGCGGACAGCCGCTGTGGCAGAACGGAATGCCGCAGTCCATGCAGCGACCGGCCTGGCGCTGCAGCTGCGCGACGTCCTGCTCCTCGTAGACCTCCTTCCAGTCCTTGATGCGCACCGGCACGGGGCGACGCGCCGGGAGCTCCCGCTCCCGGGTCTTCAGAAATCCGCGGGGATCAGCCATGGGAAGCCTCCATGATCCGGTTCCAGACCTCGGAACCATGCGTGTCGAGTCCTTCGGCGGCGGCCGCGGCCTGGACATCCAGGACCCGCTGGTAGTCGCGCGGCAGGACGAGGGAGAAGCGGCCGCCGAGCGCGTCCCGGTGGTCCAGGAGTCGCTGGGCGACCGCCGAGCCGGTCCACTTCAGGTGGGCCTCGAGCAGGGTGACGACCGTGTTCAGGTGGTCGTCGGTCAGCGGCAGGATGTCCACGAGTTCGGGGTTGACGTCGGACTCGTCGAGGTCGAGCACGAACGCCATCCCCCCGGACATGCCGGCGGCGAAGTTGCGCCCGGTCGGGCCGAGCACAAGAACCGTGCCGCCCGTCATGTACTCACAGCCGTGGTCGCCGACACCTTCGACGACCGCGGTCGCGCCGGAGTTGCGCACGCAGAAGCGTTCACCGACCTGACCGCGCAGGAAGATCTCGCCGCTGGTCGCGCCGTAGCCGATGACGTTGCCAGCGATGACATTCTCCTCGGCGACGTACGACACGCCCTCCGGCGGCCGCACGACGATCCGCCCGCCGGACAGACCCTTGCCGACATAGTCATTGCCGTCACCGACGAGGGTGAGGGTGATGCCGGCCGGCACGAAGGCGCCGAACGACTGGCCGGCCGAACCGGTCAGGGTGAGGTCGATGGTGTTGTCCGGCAACCCCTCGGGGTAGCGCTTGGTCACCTCGTGACCGAGCATCGTGCCGACGGTGCGGTTGACGTTGTGCACCGGCAGCGTGCCGAACACCGGCTCGCCGTCCTGCAGGGCGCGGGTGGCCATGGCGATGAGTTGGTGGTCCAGGGCAGCGGCCAGGCCGTGGTCCTGGGTGTGCACCGCACGACGCTCCTGCCCCTCCTCGGGGATGACCTCGGCCAGGATCGGCTCGAGATCGAGACCGGCGGCCTTCCAGTGGTTCACCGCTCGGGTGGTGTCGAGCGCGCCGACCTGGCCGATGGCCTCCTCGATCGAGCGGAAGCCCAACGCCGCCAGATGCTCACGCACCTCCTGCGCGATGTACTCGAAGAACGTCTCGACGAACTCGGGCCTGCCGGAGTAGCGCTGGCGCAGCTCGGGGTTCTGCGTCGCGATGCCGACCGGGCAGGTGTCGAGGTGACACACCCGCATCATGATGCAGCCGGAGACGACCAGCGGGGCGGTGGCGAAGCCGAACTCCTCCGCGCCAAGCAGCGCGGCGATGACGACGTCACGACCGGTCTTGAGCTGACCGTCGACCTGCACGACGATCCGGTCGCGCAACCCGTTGAGCACGAGGGTCTGCTGGGTCTCGGCCAGACCGAGCTCCCAAGGGCCCCCGGCGTGCTTGAGCGAGGTGAGCGGCGACGCTCCGGTACCACCGTCGTGACCGGAGATCAGCACGACGTCCGAGTGCGCCTTGGACACCCCGGCCGCGACCGTGCCGACGCCGACCTCGGAGACGAGCTTGACGTGGATGCGCGCGGACGGGTTGGCGTTCTTGAGGTCGTGGATCAGCTGGGCCAGGTCCTCGATCGAGTAGATGTCGTGGTGCGGCGGCGGCGAGATCAGTCCCACGCCCGGCGTGGAGTGCCGGGTCTTTGCCACCCACGGGTAGACCTTCGGGCCGGGCAGCTGACCGCCCTCACCGGGCTTGGCACCCTGGGCCATCTTGATCTGGATGTCGTCGGCGTTGGTCAGGTAGACCGAGGTCACCCCGAACCGACCCGAGGCGACCTGCTTGATCGCGCTGCGGCGGGTTGGGTCCATGAGGCGCTCGAGGTCCTCACCGCCCTCACCGGTGTTGGAGCGCCCGCCGAGCCGGTTCATCGCCACGGCGAGGGTCTCGTGCGCCTCCTGGCTGATCGAGCCGTACGACATCGCGCCGGTGTTGAACCGCTTGACGATCTCGCTGATCGGCTCGACCTCCTCGATCGGCACCGGCTGGCGGCCGGCCAACGGGTGCATCTCGAAGAGACCGCGCAGCGTCATCAGGCGCTCGGACTGCTCGTCGACGCGCGCGGTGTACTGCTTGAAGATGTCGAAGCGACGGTTGCGCGTCGAGTGCTGGAGCCGGAAGACCGTCTCGGGGTCGAAGAGGTGCGGCTCGCCCTCACGACGCCACTTGTACTCGCCGCCGATGGTCAGCGGGCGGTGCGGCAGGCTGTCGGAGGCGATCGGGTACGCGCGGGTGTGCCGGGCGGCGACCTCCTCGGCGATGACGTCCAGTCCGATGCCGCCCAGACGCGAGACGGTGCCGGTGAAGTAGTCGTCGACGAGTTCCTGGCTCAGGCCGATGGCCTCGAACACCTGGGCGCCGCGGTAGGAGGCGACCGTCGAGATTCCCATCTTGGACATGACCTTGAGCACGCCCTTGCCGAGGGCCTTGATGACGTTGCGCACGGCCTGCTCGCTGGAGACGTCGATGATGCCGCGGCGCACGAGGTCCTCAGCCGACTCCATCGCCAGGTACGGGTTGACCGCGGCCGCGCCGTAACCGATGAGCAGTGCGACGTGGTGCACCTCGCGCACGTCTCCGGCCTCGACGATCAGACCCACCCGGGTGCGGGTCTTCTCGCGGATGAGGTGGTGGTGGACCGCCGAGGTGAGCAGGAGAGACGGGATCGGGGCGTAGTCACGATCGGAGTCTCGATCCGAGAGGACAATGAACCGGGCACCGGCGGCGATGGCCTCGTCGACCTCGGTGAAGATCCCCTCGAGTCGGGTGCGCAGGGCCTCCTCGCCACCGAGCACGTCGTACAGACCGGACACGACGTGCGTGAGGTGCTTGTACGGCGAGTCGTCGTCGGAATCGTCGGCCACGCGCACGATCTTGGCGAGTTCGTCGTTGTCGATGACCGGGAACTTGATGCGCAGGACCTGCGCGCCCTCCTCGCGGCCGGTGGCCAGGATGTTGCCCTCGGGACCGAGCGTGGCGGCAAGTGAGGTGACGAGCTCCTCGCGGATGGCGTCCAGCGGCGGGTTGGTCACCTGGGCGAACAGCTGGCTGAAGTAGTCGAAGACCAGCCGCGGCTTGTCGGACAGGACCGCCAGCGGGGTGTCGGTGCCCATCGAACCGAGGGCCTCTCCCCCGGTCTGGGCCATCGGCGCCACGAGGATCCGCAGTTCCTCCTGGGTGTAGCCGAAGGTCACCTGGCGGCGCTGGACCGAACGGGCGGTGTGGATGACGTGCTCGCGATCGGGCAGGTCGGAGAGGTTGGTGACGTTGGCGTCGAGCCACTCCTGGTAGGGGTGCTCGGCGGCCAGCTGGGACTTGATCTCCTCGTCGGGCACGATGCGCTGGTTGGCGGTGTCGACGAGGAACATCCGGCCCGGCTGCAGACGGCCACGCTGGACGATGTTCTCGGTCGGGATATCGAGGACGCCGGACTCGGAGGCCAGGACCACCAGGCCGTCGTCGGTGACCCAGTAGCGCGCCGGGCGCAGGCCGTTGCGGTCGAGCACGGCACCGACGAGCGTGCCGTCGGTGAAGGTGACGCAGGCCGGGCCGTCCCACGGCTCCATGAGGATCGAGTGGTACTCGTAGAACGCGCGCAGCGCCGGGTCCATCGTGGCGTGGTTCTCCCAGGCCTCGGGGATCATCATCAGCACGGCGTGCGGCAGCGAGCGGCCGCCCAGGTTGAGCAGTTCGAGCACCTCGTCGAACGAGGCCGAGTCCGAGCCGTTCGGATCGCAGATCGGGAACAGCCGGTCGAGGTCGCCGGGGATGGTGTCGGTCACCAGCTGCGACTCGCGGGCGCGCATCCAGTTGCGGTTGCCCTTGACCGTGTTGATCTCACCGTTGTGGGCGATGACGCGGTACGGGTGCGAGAGCGGCCAGCTCGGGAAGGTGTTCGTCGAGAAGCGGCTGTGCACGAGCGCGAGCTCGGTGGCGAACCGCTCGTCGGACAGGTCGGGGTAGAACGTCTCGAGCTGGGCGGTGGTGAGCATGCCCTTGTAGACGACCGTTCGGGCGGACAGCGAGGGGAAGTACACCTCGGCCTCGTGCTCGGCCCGCTTGCGCACGCAGAAGGCGCGCACCTCGAGCTCCATGCCGGACAGGGCGCTCCCGGTGACGCTGTCGTGGTCGGCAGCGAGGAACAGTTGGGCGAAGTGCGGCATGCAGTCGCGCGCCGCCTGGCCGATGCCGTCCTCGTCGATGGGCACCTCACGCCACCCGAGGACCTCCAGGCCCTCCTCGGCGGCGAGGTGCTCGATCGTGCGCATCGCCTTGGCGCGGTCACGGATCGGCTGCGGCAGGTAGGCCGTGCCGACGGCGTAGGCACCGGCCGGGGGCAGGTCGACGCCCTGGTCGGCCATGACCGCGCGGAAGAACGCGTCCGGCACCTGGGTGAGGATGCCGGCCCCGTCACCGACGAGGGGGTCGGCGCCGGTGGCACCACGGTGCTCAAGGTTGGTCAGTGCCAGGAGGGCGTGATCGACGATGTCGTGGCCGGCGTGGCCGCGCATGGTCGCCACCATCGCGACGCCACAAGCGTCGTGTTCAAGTTCGCGGCGGTACAGGCCTTGATCAGCCGGAAGGGTCGAGTACAGGGTCAACGGTTCACCGTCCTTCTCGGAATCGGGACGCCGTCGCCGACCAGGGTCGAGGGCGTCACAGAGCGTCGTGGAGATCCACGGCTCGCACATATTCCTACTGGGACGGTCCCGGTTTCAGGTCGTGACCAAATAGTGAGATAGATCGATTTCAGGATGTGGACGCGGAGCCGAGGGCCGCCCTCTGCCGTCGTTCACGCCGTCCGAACCACATGAAAAGGGCAACGCCGAGGAGGAAGACGATGATGCTGACCCAGACGTTGACCCGCTGACCCAGGATGACATTCGCGTGGTCGGTGCGCATCTTCTCGATGATGATCCGCCCCACCGGGTACCCGGCGACGTACAACGCCATGACCTGACCCCGGGCCAGGACCGTGCGCCAGTCGACGACCAGGAGCACCGCGGCCAGCAGGAGGCAGAACAGCGACTCGTACAGGAACGTCGGGTGGAACGTGCCCAGCACGATCGGTTGGCCGTCCGCGCCGGTGACGGCCCGCCCGGCGGCGAGGTCCCATTGGTGGATGACCACACCCCAAGGCAGGTCGGTGGGGCTGCCGTAGATCTCGTTGTTGAACCAGTTGCCCCACCGACCGATGCCCTGCGCCACGGCCACGCCCGGGGCCGCCGCGTCGAGCACGTCGAGGTAGTTCAGGCCCATGCGACGTGCACCGAACCACATGCCGAGCGCCCCGAGGGCGACCGCACCCCAGATGCCCAGGCCACCCTCCCAGACCTTGATGGCGTCCATCGGCCGGCCACCCGCGCCGAAGTACGGCTCGGGTGTGGTGATGACGTGGTACAGCCGACCGCCGACGATGCCGAACGGCACCGCCCAGAAGGCCAGGTCAATGGCCGAGCCCTCTCCCGCCCCGCGGTGTTCGAGCCGCTTCTGGGTCATCCACACGGCGATGACGATCCCGACGAGGATCGCCATCGCGTAGCCGCGGATGGGGATCGGTCCCAGATGCAACGCGCCCACCGTGGGGCTGGGGATCGAGGTCGGTGACATCGCCAGGGCCGACACCGCGGCGGGGAGGGTCAGGGTCAGGGTCATCGCGCCGGGTCAGTTCTTGGCGGCGAGGATGTGCGTGCGGAAGTCGTTGGCGTTGTTGATCCCGGCCGCGGCGAGGTCGAGCTTCTCACCGTTGAGCTTCAGGGTCGGCGTGGCCGTGACGCCGTCCTTGGCCGCCTGGTCGTCGATCGAGGCGACGTACTGGTTGTACGGCTTGCCCGCGAAGCACTGCTCCCACTTCGTCAGCGACTCACCCTTGAGGCCGGCGTCCTTGGCCTTGGTCGTGAGCTCGGCATCGGTCCAGCCCTTGCCCTCCTGCGGGTGGTTCTGGAACAGCGCGTTGTGGTACTCGAGGAACTTGCCGTCCTCGGCGGCGCACATGGCCCCATTGGCCGCGCGGTTGGAGGACTGCTTGTTCGGCGAGATCTGGTCGAGGTTGCCGTCAAGGAAGCTCATGACGTGGTACCGGACGGTGATCTGCTTCTTGGTGATCATGTCGGTGATCGTCGGGCCGACCGCGCTCTCCAGGGAGGAGCAGGCCGGGCACTGGAAGTCCTCGTAGATGTCCAACACCGGCACCCCGGACTTGCCTGCCGCGATCTCCAGCGGGCCGCCCATCTGGGTGACACCGGCCGGCAGGTCCGACCCGCCGGCGGTCGTCGTGGTCTTCTTCTGCTGGTCGGCCAGGATCACCCCGGCGACGACCGCGATGATGGCGACGATCGCGACGATGCCGCCGACGACGATCTTGTTGGGGCCACGCCCTTGGCGCGGGGCCGCGGCCTGGGCCTTGGCCTTGCGATCGAGGTTGTCCGCCATGGTCTACTCCTGCGTGCTCTGGCTGGTCTGTGTGTCTGGGCTGGTCGGCTCGGGAGTGGGTGCTCCCGGGGAATCAACGATTCGTGGCCCGAAGAGTGCCCGGTCGAGGGACGCGAAACTGGCCGGCCTCCACGCGAGCCACAGGCCGCACAGGGCCAGCCCGATGTCCCGGGCGATGTCGATGGGGTACTTGCGCTGGGCTTCCTCGAGGCTGATGATGCCGCCGTCGCCGAAGCACCCGCAGTCGATGCTCAACCCCCGCGCCCAGGCCGAGGTGATGCCGATGATGAAGGCCACCATGAGCAGCCCACCGAGGATCGCCGCCGTGCGGGTGAACAGCCCGACGATGAGCAGGATCCCGAGGATGATCTCGACGATGGGCAGGGCGTAGCCGACATACGTGGCCACGTCGAACGGCAGCAGTTGGTAGGCCTGCACCGAGCGGGCGGAGGACTGCAGGCTGCCGATCTTCAGGTAGCCGGCCACGACCAGTGTCACCCCGAGGATGAGGCGCGCGGCCAGCCCGACGAGGTCCAGCATCCGCTCGCGGGTCATCAGACCACCGACGTCCGACCCTCGCGCACCCCGGCAGCCAGCTCACCGACGAGGGAGCGCAGATCCGCCAGCCCCTGCTCGACGTCGTCGGCGAAGAGCTGGCGCACCGCCGCCGACCCGACGATGACCCCGTCGGCGAACGAGGCGACCTCGGCCGCCTGCTCGCGCGTCGAGACTCCGAGACCGACACACAACGGCAGATCGGTGACCGCGCGGGTACGTTCGACCAAGCGCGGAGCGGCGTCCCCGACCGTCGCGCGTGCGCCGGTCACTCCCATGGTCGAGGCCACGTACACGAAACCCCGACAGTGACTCGTGACCTCACGCAGGCGCACATCGGTCGAACTCGGCGCGACGAGGAAGATCCGGTCGAGACCGTGGGCGTCGCTCGCCTCGATCCACTCGGTGGCCTCGTCCGGGACGAGGTCGGGGGTAATCAGCCCGGCTCCCCCGGCGGCGGCGAGGTCGGCGGCGAAGCGGTCGACCCCGCGGCGCATGACGATGTTCCAGTAGGTCATGACCACGGCGGTGGCCCCGGCGTCGCGCACCGCGGCGGTGGCGGTGAACACGTCATCGACGTGCACCCCATTGGCCCGCGCCGTGGCCGCAGCCTGCTGGATGACCGGCCCATCCATGAGCGGGTCACTGTACGGCACCCCGACCTCGATGAGGTCGGCGCCAGCCTCGACCGCGGCGACCATGGCCCGGATCGAGGTCTGCACATCGGGGAAGCCAACGGGCAGGTAGATGATCAGCGCGGCCCGGCCCTCTGCGCGGCAACGGTCCAGGATAGGTCGCACGCCGGTGGCACTCATGCGTCTCCTTCGGTGATGTCGCCGTCGATGAGCCCGAAGTACGCGGCGGCGGTGTGCATGTCCTTGTCTCCACGGCCGGAGAGATTGACGAGGATGACCGCGTCCTTGGCGGCGTCACCGCGCTCCGCGGCGATCTCGCGGCCGACCTCGATCGCCCCGGCCAGCGCGTGGGCGGACTCGATCGCCGGGATGATGCCCTCGGTGCGGCACAGCAGCTGGAACGCCTCCATCGCCTGCTCATCGGTGGCGTACCGGTACTCGGCGCGGCCGGTGTCGCGCAGGTGCGCGTGCTCCGGGCCGACGCTCGGGTAGTCGAGGCCGGCGCTGATCGAGTGCGACTCGATGGTCTGGCCCTCCTCGTCCTGCATGAGGTAGCTGAGCGCGCCCTGCAGCACGCCGGGCACCGCCGTCTGGAAACGCGCGGCGTGGTGCCCGGACTCGATGCCCTCGCCGCCGGCCTCGACGCCGATGAGGCGCACGTCGGCCTCGGGGAGGAAACGGTTGAAGATGCCGATGGCGTTCGAGCCGCCGCCGACGCAGGCGATGACGGCGTCGGGCAGCCCACCGGTCAGCTCACGCACCTGGTCGTGGGCCTCCTCGCCGATGACCTTGTGGAAGTCGCGCACCATCTCCGGGAACGGGTGCGGACCGGCCACGGTCCCGAGCAGGTAGTGGGTGTTCTCGACGTTGGTCACCCAGTCGCGCAGCGCCTCGTTGATCGCGTCCTTGAGGGTGGCGCTGCCGAGTTCGACGGGCACGACGCTCGCGCCGAGCATCTTCATGCGCGCGACGTTGAGGGCCTGCCGCTCGGTGTCGACCTTTCCCATGTAGACGACGCATTCGAGGTCGAACAGCGCCGCGGCGGTGGCGGTGGCGACGCCGTGCTGGCCGGCGCCGGTCTCGGCGATGATCCGGGTCTTGCCCATGCGCTTGGTCAGCAGCGCCTGCCCGATGACGTTGTTGATCTTGTGCGACCCGGTGTGGTTGAGGTCCTCGCGCTTGAGGATGACCCGCACTCCCCCGCAGTGCTCGGCGAACCGGGGCACCTCGGTGACGATGCTCGGTCGACCGATGTAGGTGCGCTGCAGGTGCTCCAACTCGGCGACGAACGCCGGATCGGCGAACGCCTCGTGCCGGGCGGCGTCGAGCTCCTCGAGGGCCGGGATCAGCGCCTCGGGCACGTACCTGCCGCCGAACGGGCCGAAACGACCCGGCACGCGCGGCTGCTCGGTGGACGGGGTGCTCATCGCGCCACCTCCACGACGACCTCACGGGTGGGGATCGCCGTCATGGCCGCGATCGTCGCGGCTGGGTCGTCACTGGTCACCAGTGCCTCGCCGATGAGCAGCACGTCGGCGCCCTCGTCGGCGTACCGCTGCGCGTCCTCGATGCCGCGTACACCCGACTCCGCCACCCGCACACTCGTCTCGGGCACGAGCGGAGCGAGGCGGGCGAACGTGTCCGGGTGGACCTCGAGCGTCTTGAGGTTGCGCGCGTTGACCCCGATGACGGTGGCGCCAGCGTCGACCGCTCGGCGGGTCTCCTCCTCGTCGTGCACCTCGACCAGGCCCGTCATGCCCAGCTCGCGGGTCAGCGTCAGGAATCGGCTCAGTTCCGCGTCGCTCAGGGCGGCGACGATGAGCAGCGCGAGGTCGGCGCCGGCGGCGCGGCCCTCGATGAGCTGGTACTCGGTGACGACGAAGTCCTTGCGCAACACCGGGACGTCGACCTGCCCGCGCACCGCACGAAGATCCGCCAAGGTGCCGTTGAAGCGTCGCTGCTCGGTGAGCACCGAGATCGCGGTGGCCCCGCCGGCGGCATAGCTCGCGGCCAGTGCGGCCGGGTCGGCGATCTGCGCGAGATCACCCTTGCTCGGGCTGCGGCGCTTGACCTCCGCGATGACACCCAGCCCGGCGCGACGGAAGGCGGCCTCGGCATCGAGCGCCGGGGCGACCTCGGTGACCTGTCGTTCGAGGTCGGCCAGTGAGGTGACCGCTTGGCGGTCCGCGAGGTCCAAACGGACCCCCGCGATGATGTCGTCGAGCACGGTGGGCATGGCCTCCACCCTAACGAGTTCGCGGCATGCTCGATGCCGGAGGTCGATCCGCGAGCAGCCGGCTCAGTCCTGCGTCGGGTCGTCCCCGGCCGAGAGTCGGTCCCAATCCGAGGAGACGCGCTCGCCGCGGGCGCCCGCCACGTCCTGGCCGTCGACCTCGTACCGGCTGCCCAAGGCCTTCCAGCGGCGCATGCCGACCAGCGTGGCGACGCCCGCGACGGCGAACAGGGCCTCCCCGAACAGCGCCACCCACGGCCAGGCGGTCAGCCGCGCGGTGGTCTCGATCGACCCAGTCAGCCCGGTGCGCACCGCGGCGATCCCGCCGAGCACCCCGGTCGGGTCGGCGATGACGCGCACGGTCGTCGCCACCAGTCCCGCGAGGCAGGCCCAGAACAGCACGACGGTGATGAGGCGCACGATCCGGCCGGAGGTGGCCGCGACGATGGCCGAGGCCACGGCGGCCAGGGCCAGGGCGACCAGGCCGGTGGCAACCTCGGAGCCGGTGGCCTCGACCCGACTGGCAGCCACCTCGTTGACCGTGCCGGTCACCCACGGCTGCCGGGCCGCGGCCATGAGCACGACCGCGGCGACGATGGCCAGGACGACGACGCTCCCCTTGGAGGTCAGACGGCTCAGGCGACTCATCGCGCGCTGCTCTCGCCGAGCACCGCGTGGGGGCTCCACGTGCGCAA
Source organism: Kribbia dieselivorans NBRC 106261 (assembly GCF_001552435.1). Taxonomy (GTDB): domain Bacteria; phylum Actinomycetota; class Actinomycetes; order Actinomycetales; family Dermatophilaceae; genus Kribbia; species Kribbia dieselivorans. Next base: position 9,877 of record NZ_BCRE01000104.1, on the reverse strand, counting down.
CGCCCGCGCCGACGCGACCGCCCGCAGCGCCGCGGCGGCCTTGTTGACGCACTCCTGGTACTCCAGGTGCGGCACCGAGTCGGCGACGATCCCCGCTCCGGCGCCGACGTACGCGACGCCGTCCTTGATGAGCGCCGAGCGGATGGCGATGGCCATGTCGAGGTCACCGTGGAAGTCGAGGTACCCCACGACGCCTCCGTAGATGCCACGGCGGGAGGTCTCGTACTGCTCGATCAACGCCAAGGCCCGCGGCTTCGGCGCTCCGGAGAGCGTGCCGGCCGGGAACGTCGCGGCGAGCACGTCGTAGGCGGTGGCCTCGGGCGTCATCTCCCCCACGACCGTGGATTCGAGGTGGATGACGTGGCTGTAGAGCCGCACATCCATGAACTCGACCGTGTCGACCGTGCCGGCGCGGCAGACCTTCTGCAGGTCGTTGCGGCTCAGATCGACGAGCATGACGTGCTCGCTGCGCTCCTTGGGGTCGCCGAGCAGGTCCTCCCCGAGCGCGAGGTCCTCCTCCGCGTCCTTGCCGCGTTTGCGGGTGCCGGCGATGGGGTGGGTGATCGCGCGGCGGCCGGTGACCGTGACGAGCGCCTCGGGCGAGGAGCCGACGACGTCGTAGACCGATCCGTCCGGGTGCGGAAGGCGCACGAGGTACATGTACGGGCTCGGGTTGGTTGCGCGCAGGGCCCGATAGACCTCGAGCGCGTCGACCGGGCAGTCGAGGGAGAACCGTTGCGACAGGACGACCTGGAAGACCTCGCCGGCGCGGATGTCCTCCTTCGCCGATTCGACGATGGCCTCGTACTGCGCCTGCGTCGTCGTGCTGACGACCTCGGCCAGGGCGTCATCGCGCACCTGCGGATCGATCGTCGCGACCGTGCTCGGGGCCGGTTGCGCGAGCTTGGCGGTCATCGCCTCGAGGCGGTCGAGGGCGTCCTGATAGGCGGTTTCGACCCGCTGCGGCGAGTCGTCGTAGTTGATGGCGTTGGCGATGAGGAGCACCGAGGCGTCGGTGTGGTCGAGGACGGCCAGATCGGTGGCCAGGACCATGCCGATCTCGGGCAGCCCGAGCACGTCGGGGTTGGTCGCCGGGACCCGCTCCCAGCGACGCACGACGTCGTAGCCCATCATCCCGACCATGCCCGAGGTCAGCGGCGGCAGGCCCTCGATGGGCGCGGTGCGCAGGGCGGCGACGGTCTCGCGCAGGGCCTGCGCGGGGTTGCCGCCGGTCGGCACACCCGCGGGCGGATCGCCGATCCACATCGCCTCGCCGTCCTGCTCGGTCAAGGTGGCGTGGCTGGCGGCGCCGATGATCGAGTAGCGCGACCAGCGGCCCTGTTCGGCCGATTCGAGGAGGAATGTGCCGGGCGCGTCGCCGGCGAGCTTGCGGTAGACCCCGATCGGGGTCTCGCCGTCGGCGACGAGGCGTCGCACGACGGGGATGACGCGCCGGTCGCGGGCGAGTTCGACGAACGTGTCCAACGGTGGCCAGATCTGGCCGGTCTCGAGGTCGGGCAGGGCGATGGCCGGAGCGTCGTGGGGCCGGTTCACGCCGGCACCTCGCCGATGACGGCGCCCAGGTCGTCGGAGTCGAAGCACGTGCGCGTGCCGGTGTGGCACGCCGCTCCGATCTGCTCCACCCGCACCAGCAGGGCATCGCCGTCGCAGTCGAGGGCGACACTGCGCACGTACTGCACGTGCCCGGAGGTGTCCCCCTTGCGCCAGTACTCGTTGCGGCTGCGCGACCAGAACGTCACCCGGCCCTCCGTGAGCGTGCGCCGCAGGGCCTCGTCGTCCATCCACCCGAGCATGAGCACCTCACCGGAGTCATGCTGCTGGATGATCGCCGCCACCAGACCGGCGTCGTCTCGCTTGAGACGGTCGGCGATCGCAGGGTCGAGGGTCGGGGAGGGTGTTGCGGGGTCGGTCACGTCCGACATTGTGCCGCAGGCTGCCGTGTCCACCGCACGGCAGGAGCGGTGAGCAGGCAGGATGGGGACATGACGGCAGACGCGCAACGGGAACGGCAGGCCCTGTGCGACACGCTGCTCGTGGTCGGCCCGCACGCCCCGACGCTGTGCGGCGACTGGACGAGCGCGGATCTCGCGGCCCACCTCATCATTCGGGAACGGCGCCCCCTCGACGCGGCCGGCATCGCCGTGCCGGCGCTCGCGGACCGCACCGACCGGGCCGTGCGGAAGCTGGCCCGTGAGACGCCCTACGCGACGCTCGTCGACACCGTGCGTCACGGTCCTCCGCGGTGGAACCCCATGCGAATCACCCGCATCGACGACCAGGCCAACCTGCTCGAGTTCGTCGTCCACCACGAGGACGTGCTGCGCGGCGGTGGCGCCGACGACCTGCGCCGCGACGCCTCCGACGACCTGCAGGCGGTCGTGTGGAGGCACCTGTCGGCCCGCGCCGGGTTGCTGCTGCGCCACGTCGATGCGGGCGTCGTGCTCGTCACCGATCACGCTCGTCACCAGGCCCGGCCCGCGACGGCGAAGGGGACGGTCGTGCTGCGCGGCCGTCCGTTGGAGTTGGCGCTGTTCTGTCACGGGCGCCGCGGCGTGGCCGACATCACCATCGACGGCCCCGATACCGCGCTCCGGGCGTTGACCGAGGCCGATCTGCACCTGTGAGCGGCGCGGGCGCGCTCAGTCGCTGCGTCCGTGCCGCACCGGTAGCCCATCGGCGGCCAGGGCGTCCTTGACCTCGTCGATGGTGATCTCGCCGAAGTGGAAGACGCTGGCGGCCAACACGGCATCGGCCCCGGCGCGCACGGCCGGGGCGAAGTGCTCGACCGCGCCGGCGCCGCCCGAGGCGATCACCGGGATCTGCACCGCCGCGCGCACGAGGCGGATGAGTTCGAGGTCGAACCCCTCCTTGGTGCCGTCGGCGTCCATGGAGTTGAGGAGGATCTCCCCCGCGCCGAGCTCCGCGGCCCGGGCGCACCACTCGACCGCGTCGATACCGGTGCCGGTGCGGCCACCGTGGGTGGTCACCTCGAAACCGCCGACGGGCTGCCCGTCATCCCCACGTCGGCGACGCACGTCGGCCGAGAGCACGAGCACCTGCGTGCCGAAGCGCTCGGCAATCTCGGAGATGACCTCGGGCCGGGCGATGGCTCCGGTGTTGATGCCGACCTTGTCGGCGCCGGCCCGCAGCAGCCGATCGACGTCCTCGGGCGTGCGCACCCCACCGCCGACGGTCAGCGGGATGAACACCTGCTCGGCGGTGCGTCGCACGACGTCGTACGTGGTCTCCCGGTTGCCGCTGCTGGCGGTGACGTCGAGGAAGGTCAGTTCGTCCGCGCCCTGGTGGCCGTACGCCCGCGCGAGTTCGACCGGGTCACCGGCGTCACGCAGGTTCTCGAAGTTGACGCCCTTGACGACGCGACCGGCGTCGACGTCAAGACAGGGGATGACTCGTACGGCAAGGTTCACGCGTTCACGATACGGCTACTACGCTTGCCCCATGTCAGGCACTCCCACCGCCGCCCCCAGCGAGGCCGCCGCCGGTATCGAGCAATTGGTCGACACCATCCGACGACTCCCGGCCTCGTGCGGAGAAACGGTGGTCGTGGCCATCGACGGGCCCAGTTGTGCTGGCAAGACCCAGTTCGCGCAGCGGTTGGGTGACAGCCTCGGAGCGACCGTCGTGCACATGGATGACCTGTACGCCGGGTGGGACGGCCTGGCCGGCGCGGTCCATGGCGTGGTCGATCAGGTACTCGTACCGCTGTCCGCGCTGATGCCCGCGAGGCACCAGCGGTGGGACTGGGAGAACGACACGTGGCACGACGCTCCGGTTCAGGTACCGGCCACCGAGGTCATCATCGTCGAGGGCGTCGGGTCCGCCTCCAAGGTGTCGGCGCCCTACGTCGCCCTGTCGGTGTGGCTCGAGGCGCCAGCTCAGGAGCGGTTCGAGCGCGCGATGGCCCGCGACGAGTCGTTCCGCGCGTACTGGGAGCGCTGGGCCGAGCAGGAGCTCGAGTACTTCCGCGCCGACTCCCCCAAGCAGCGCGCCGACGTCGTCATCGACACCAGTTCTCGGTGAAACCCTCGCCGAGTGGTCATTTCGTGTGGGATAACTCCGGTATATCCCACACGAAATGACCACTCGGCGGGTTGTCAGGACCTCTGGTGGCGCTTGACGAGCGTGGCCAGACGCTCGGCCTCATGGGTGCCGAACTCGCCGTCGGCGCGTTGGATGGCCATGCAACCGACCTCGTCTCCGTCGACGAGGTAGAGCTTCGGCCAGGGCATCCCACCGCCAAATGTCACCGCCTCGATCTGGCCCCAGGGCACCTCGCGGGTGCCGAAGAGGTTGCGGATGACGAGCACGTCCGGGCGCGGGACCGCCCTGATGAGGGTGTAGCGCGCCAGGAAGGCCGCCATCGCCAGACCGAAGACGATGAGCATGATCTTGTCCGACGTGCGCCACACGCCGCCCTGGTCGGGGCCGGGCAGCAGGATGGCAACGACGGTGAAGATGATGGCGGTGGCCGCCGAGATCGCCCCGGCGACCCACCGCCCGCGCCGCGGCACGAACGGAGCATCGAGTGGCAGGTTCTCGTCGGTCACAGCCGGCACGCCACCACGTCGGTCACGAGGATCGCGCGGGCGCCGAGGTCATAGAGCCGGTCCATGACCGTGTTCATCCCGGCGCGGGGCACCATCGAGCGCACGGCGACCCAGCCCTCGTCCTGCAGCGGCGAGATCGTCGGCGACTGCAGCCCCGGCGTGACCTCGGTGGCCTGCTCGACCGCATCGGTCGGGCAGTCGTAGTCGAGCATGACGTAGTGCCGCGCGGTGATCACGCCGGTGATGCGCCGCTGGAGCACGTCCAGCGCGCCCACCGAGGTGTCCGGCCGGCGGATCAGGACCGCCTCGGACTTGAGGATCGGATCGCCGAACACGGTCAGCCCCTGCTGGCGCAGCGTGGTGCCGGTCTCGACGACGTCGGCGATCGCGTCGGCCACCCCGAGGGTGATCGCCGTCTCGACGGCGCCGTCGAGGCGCACGACATCCGCCTTGACGCCGTTCGCGGCGAGGTGATCGGCGACCAGGCCGGCGTAGCTCGTGGCGATGCGCTTGCCGGCGAGGTCGGCGACGCTCGCGTGCTCGTCCGGCCGTCCGGCGTAGCGGAAGGTCGACCGGCCAAAGCCCAGCGCCATCGCCTCGACGGCATCCGAACCGGAGTCGAGCAGCAGGTCCCGGCCGGTCACGCCGGCGTCGACGGTGCCCCGCCCGACGTACACGGCGATGTCGCGGGGGCGCAGGTAGAAGAACTCCACCTCGTTGTCGGCATCGACGACGACGAGCTCCTTGGAGTCCCGGCGCACCCGGTAGCCCGCTTCACGGAGCATCGTGACGGCCGACTCGGACAGCGACCCCTTGTTGGGTACGGCAACGCGCAACATTCGTGACTTCCTCAGAGGTAGGTGTAGACGTCGTCCAGGGTGAGGCCCTTGGCCACCATGAGCACCTGGAGGTGGTAGATGAGCTGGCTGATCTCTTCGGCCGCCGCATCGTTCGACTCGTACTCGGCGGCCATCCACACCTCGGCGGCCTCCTCGACGATCTTCTTGCCGATGGCATGGACGCCGGCGTCCAGTTGACGGACGGTGCCCGACCCCTCGGGTCGGGTCGCGGCCTTCTCGGTCAGTTCGGCGTACAGCTCCTCGAACGTCTTCACGTCAGGCAACACTACGGCCCCGCCGGGCCGGACCGGATCGGGGTTCGATCCGCGGACCGCCGCGTCGCCTCGTTCTGGGTGGCCCGCAGCCACACGACGAAGCCGTAGATGACGAACACGGAGTAGAACGCGTACAGCACGGCCGTGGGGATGTACCCGCTGTGCCACAGCAACGGCACCCCGACGAGGTCGACGCCGATCCAGGCCAGCCAGAACTCGTTCCAGCCACGGGCCATGGCATAGGTGGCCACGAGCGAGCCCATGAAGATCCACGCGTCGAACCAGTAGTACCAGCGCGGCGCCGGCCAGCCGGCACCGATCATGGCGAAGACCTGTTGCACGACGATGACCCCGGCCACCCACGTCAGCACCAGGCCGGTCCGTTCTCCGGCCGTGGCCCATCGCGGGATGATCGCGGCGCCGTCATCCTCGCTCGCGGACCCGGTGTGCTCCCGGCGACGCGCCCGCACCTGCTGCCAGCGCCACCAGCCGTAGGCGCTCGTGGCGATGAAGAAGATCTGCCGGGCAGACTGACCGAAGAGCGGGGTGCGGTGATCGGCGCCGAACGTGGCGTTGATGTAGACAAAGAAGAGGATGACGTTGCCGAGGATGCCGATCGGCCAGGCCCACACCCGCCGCTTCATCCCGCCGACGGCCGAGGCCAGGCCGAAGAGCACGCCGATGAGTTCCATGGTCGAGAGTCGGTAGGGCCCGACCGGGAATCCGGACTGGTAGATCCACTCGAGCACGTTCATGGGCGGGCGACTCAGGCGTGCCAGTGGGCGGAGGCCAGCGCGCGCAGTTCGTCGACCGCGCTCGCCGCGTCGTCGGCCCCGTACACCGCGGAGCCGGCGACGAACACGTCGGCGCCGGCCTCGGCACACTGCTCGATCGTGGACGCCGACACCCCGCCGTCGACCTGGATCCAGATCTCGCCGCCGTGCTTGGCGACGGCCTCACGCACCTGACGCACCTTGGGCATCTGGTCGGCCATGAACGACTGACCGCCAAAGCCGGGCTCGACCGTCATGACAAGCACCATGTCGAGTTCGGGCAACAGGTCCAGGTAGGGCGCGAAGGGCGTACCCGGCTTGAGCGCCATGGAGGCCCGCGCGCCCTGCCCGCGGATGTTGCGGGCCAGGGTCACAGGATCGGTGGCCGCCTCGATGTGGAAGGTCACCGACTTCGCCCCCGCCTCGGCATAGGGCGGCGCCCACCGGTCGGGGTCCTCGATCATCAGGTGACAGTCGATCGGGATCGGGCTGACCTTGAGCAGGCTCTCCACGACCGGCAGGCCGAGGGTGAGGTTGGGCACGAAATGCGCGTCCATGACGTCGACATGCGCCCAGTCGGCGTTGCCGATGGCCTCGAGTTCGGACTGCAGGTTGGCGAAGTCGGCGGAGAGGATGCTCGGGGAGATCTGCACGACGGAGGAGTTTACGTGGTACCGGGCAGTTCCCCGTGCCGTCGCCGCCGCGGTGTGCGCGGCCCTTGTGTCAGCACCTACGTCAGCGTTTGCGCAGCAACGCGAGGAACATCCCGTCCGTGCCGTGCAGGTGCGGCCAGAGTTGGACCATCGGCCCGTCGCCGACGTGCTCGATCGGCGCTCCGCTCGCATCACGCAGATACTCGCGGGCGTCGATGAGCTCGACGTCGTCGCGCTTCTTGAGCACGTCCTTGACGGTGAAGATCGTCTCGGCCAGGTGCGGGCCGCACGTCGCATAGGCGATGACGCCTCCGGAGATGGTCGCGTCGATGGCGCTGGCGAGCAGGGCGTGTTGCAGCGGCGTGAGATCGGAGACGTCGTGCGGCTGGCGGCGCCACCGGGCCTCCGGGCGTCGGCGCAGGGCCCCCAACCCAGTGCACGGAGCGTCGACGAGCACCCGGGCGTACCGCGCCGGCTCCTCGTCACCAACGTCACGGCCGTCGCCGGTGCGCACCTCGATGGTCGTGCCCGCCTCCGTGGCGGCCTCGACGGCCGGGCGCAGCGTCAGGCGCACCAGCCCGGCGCGGTGGTCACTGACCTCGTTGGCCACGAGGTCCCGACCGGCCTGGACGGCCAGCCCAGCCAGGAGTCCGGCCTTGCCGCCCGGGCCGGCGCAGAGGTCGAGCCACGGCGCGTCGGCAGCGGCGCCCTCGAGGGGCACGTCGACGAGGGCGAGCGGGATGAGTTGGCTGCCCTCGTCCTGGACCGCGGCGCGACCGTTGCGCACGGCGGCGATGGAGCTCGGATCACCGGACTCGCGCACCACTCCGACGCGACTGAGCCGGCTGGGTTCGCCGCCGCGCTCGGTCAGTTCGTCGAGCGTGGCGAGACCCGGTCGGGCCACGAGGGTGACCTTGGGCGGAGCGTTGTGAGCGTGCGCGAGGGCGGCGAGATCGGCATCGATCGTGGTTGCGGTCGAGGTGCCATGGCCCAGCAGCGCCTGCCGCAGGGCCTTGAGCACCCAGGTGGGGTGGGACTCCTCGATGGAGAGCCGCTCGATGGGGTCGGTCACCCCGTCGGTGACCGCCTCGAGCCACTCCTCGCGGCTGCGTTCGCTGATCCGGCGCATGACCGCGTTGACGAGGGTGGCCGCCCCGGCACCGTTGACCTGCCGCGCCAGCGCGACGGTCTGGTCGGCCGCCGCGTGCTCGGGCACCCGCATCCCCAGGAGTTGGTGGGCGCCGAGGCGCAGGGTGTCCACGACGTTCGCGTCGATCGAGGCGACGGGCCGGGCCGCGGCGATCGCGATGATCCGGTCGTAGAGGCCCTGCATGCGGATCGCGCCATAGGTCAGTTCGGTGGCGAACCCGGCGTCCCGACCGTGGAGGTGACGGCGGCGCAGCACCTGCGGCAGCAGGAGGTTGGCGTAGGCGCCCTCGTCGGCGACGGCGCGGAGCACCTCGTAGGCGGTCAGTCGCGCCGGGTCACCCTGTCGCGAACGTTCCGAGGGGGCGTGCTGGGAGTGGCCGCGGCGCGGTCCGCCGGACCCGCGGCTGCCCGAGCGCTCCCGGCCCGCATCATCGCGACGCGAGCCGAAGCCACGGCCGTCGCGATCGCGCCCACCGCCACGATTCGAGCCGTCACGACCTCGCCCACCGCCGCGATTCGCGTCCCCGCGCCCGCCGTCGCGTCGCGGTTGCCTGCCCTCAGTCATCTGTCAGTCCTTCGCCCTGCTCGATTCGCGCCCCGCGCGCCCAGTCGGCGGCGGCCATCTCCTTCTTCCCGTGCGGCCGGACCAGGCCGAGCCGCACCGGCATCGTGCCCGTCCCGACGAACACGGCCTTCTTCGTCACAAGCAACGATCCGGCCGGGATGGTGCCGTGACCGGGGATCTCCTCGGGCGTCGCCACGGTGATCGGACCGAGCTTGAGGCGCTCGCCGCGGAACGTCGTCCACGCGCCCGGCGCCGGCGTGCACCCACGCACCCGACGGTCGATCGCCGTGGCCGGCTGGGACCACGTCACGCGAGCGTCGTCGACGGTGATCTTCGGAGCGATGCTCACCCCGTCGGCCGACTGCGGCACCGGCCGCAGCGAGCCGTCGGCGATGCCGTCGAGGGTGCGCACCAGCAGACCGGCGCCGCCCTCGGCCAGCCGGGCGAGCAGATCTCCGGCGGTATCGGTGGGGCGGATCTGCTCGGTCATGACCCCGTACACCGGGCCGGTGTCGAGGCCCCGCTCGATCTGGAAGGTGCTCGCCCCGGTGACCTCGTCACCGTGGATGATCGCGTGCTGCACCGGCGCGGCCCCGCGCCAGGCCGGCAGCAGGGAGAAGTGCAGGTTGACCCAGCCGTGCGTCGGCACCTCGAGCGCGGCCGGCGGCAGCAGCGCGCCGTAGGCGACGACGGGGCAGACGTCCGGGGCGATCTCACGCAGCCGGGTCAGGAACTCGGGGTCGCTCGGGGTCGTCGGGGTGAGGACCTCGACCCCGACCGCCTGCGCCCGGGCCTTGATCGGCGACGGATGCAGTCGGCGCCCGCGGCCGGCCGGGGCGTCGGGTCGGGTGACCACCGCCACGACCTCATGGTCGGAGTCGAGCAGGGCCTCCAGGGAGGGGACGGCCACCTCGGGGGTGCCGGCAAAGACGACGCGCATCACCGGGCAATCCTACGGTCAGAGATCAAAGCCGTTGGGCGGCTCGACCCGCACACCCAAGGGACCGCCGGCCCCGCGCCGGCCGCTGGAGGTG
>NZ_BCRE01000103.1 GCF_001552435.1 Kribbia dieselivorans NBRC 106261 | reverse complement strand
CCCCTGGTCGAGGCGGAACGGCGGGTACTCGTCGGTCATGAGCAGCATGTAGGCCGCCACTCGGTACTGCCACCGGTCGAAGCCAACGACGAAGTCATACACGCTCTTCGCGTAGTTCCCCGTGAACAGCACCACGATCAACATGACGAACACGACGATCGGGATCACACCGGGCCAGTCCTGCCCGATCGAGAAGACCTCACCATCGCGGTTCACGCTGGACGAGTTCGAATAGCCGAACATGATCGCCAGGATGATGACGTGCGGGATCGCCAGCAGCCACTTGACCAACGGCATGAGGTTGTTGAGCTTCGTCGGGTAAGCCACGTCGAGCCGAGCCGGGTACGACGGCACGTCATCCATGGTGAACGGCGGGTACTGGTCGGTGGCGGCCGCGTGGTAGCCGTAGTAGTCCACACGCCACGCCCAGCGCATCACCCCGCGCATGTAGGTGAACGCCGTCTGCGGGTATCGCCCGGTGAACAGGATCGCGAAGAACGCCCACCACCAGACGAAGAACGCGCCCACGGCCAGAACGAACAGCGCGAGGAAGTGCGGGATCAGGAGGATCCACTTGACCAGCCACAGCCATCTCGAGATGTTGGGTTGCTCGGCGGCCTCGAGAGTGACCGCAGACCCCTGCCCCCATGTTTGCGTGCTCATGACTCCATCCAACCGGTGATCACGCGACTCGGCCACCCGAACGCCACAAGGTCAGGGACCACTCAGGGTGTGGTCAGGGTTACGCGGCTCAGGCCACGTCAGATGACGACGCCGGGGCCACCGTTCTCCGAGACCACCGTCTTGCCGTCGGCCGCCCACTGCTTCATCCCACCGTCGACATTGACGACGTCGTAGCCCTGCGCGGCCAGCCACTGCCCGGCCCGCCCCGAACGCCCACCACTGCGGCAGATCAGCGGCAGCGGCTCGGTCTCGGGCAGCTCGCCCAGCCGCGCCGGCAGGTCGCCGAGCGGAATGTGGATCGCCTGCGGCGCGTGGCCTGCGTCCCACTCATCACGTTCACGCACGTCGATCATCACGGCGTCGTCGGGGAGGTCGGTCGGCGCCTGCAGGCCCATTTCAGTCATGGGCCCATCCTGCCGCACTCACTTGAGGAACTTGCTCGTCCGCCGGTCCGCCAATGGTTTTCCGTCGGTCTGGCACGTGGCGCAGTACTGCAACGACGAGTCGGCGAACGAGACCTCCCGCACGACATCACCGCACTCGGGGCACGGCTCGCCCGTCCGGCCGTGCACGCGCATCCCGGCTCGCTTGGCGTCCTTGAGGTCGGTCGCGGGTTTGCCGGCGGCGGCCACCACCGCCGAGGTCAAGGTCTCGCGCAGGGCTGTGTACAGACGCTCCACCGTCGCCTCGTCGAGCTTCGCGGCGATGGCGAACGGCGAGATCTTCGCGACGTGCAACACCTCATCGGAGTACGCGTTCCCCACCCCAGCGATCACCGACTGGTCCCGTAGCACGCCCTTGACCTGCGCGTTCTTGCCTGCCAGCACGGCGCGGAAGGCCTCGAGCGTGAACTCGTCGGCCAACGGGTCCGGCCCCAACGCGGCGATCCCGGGCACGTCGGCGACGTCGCGCACGACGTAGGCCGCGAGCGACTTCTTCGTGCCTGCCTCGGTCAGGTCGAAGCCCGAATCGTTGGCCAACCGCACCCGCAGCGCGACCGGTGACTTGCCCGGCCGCAGCGGCTTCGCGGGCACCTCGTCGTACCAGCGCAGCCATCCGGCGCGAGCCAAATGGAACACCAGGTGCGTTCCGTCGCAGTCGATGTCGATGAACTTGCCGTGCCGACGAACCGCGTCGATCGGCGCTCCGGCCAGTGCGTCGACCGGCGGGTCGAACGTCTTGAGCACCGCGATGGAGGCGAGTTCGACGCGGGCGACGTGCTCGCCGACGCAGCGGTCGGAGAGGAAGTCGACGAGCGCCTGGACCTCGGGCAACTCAGGCACGGCGCTCCCTCACGGCTCCGTGCGCAGCACGGGCTCGGCCGGCGCGGGGAGCCCCAGCACGTCACGCACCTTGCGCAGCAGCGCATATCCGGTCTCGGCGCTGACGACCGGAGCGCCGCCGACGCGCGCCTCGTGCACCGACTCGGCCGGCGCCACACCGTGGCTCAATGCCGACTGCGCCAGCGTCAGTTCGCGGATCGCGATGGCGCGCACCCGCTCGGGCCGCTGCTCGGCGAACTCGCCATACAGCGACGGGTCGTGCTGCCCGTCGTCCCCGACGAGCAACCACTGGACCTGCGGCAACTCGCGCGCCAGGCGATGCAGGCAGGCGCGTTTGTGGTCCTGCCCCGACCGAAACCACCCGGTGTTCGTCGGACCCCAGTCGGTCATGAGCAGGGGGCCGATCGGGTACCCGGAACGGCGGAAGAAACGCATCAGCTGCGGCACGGTGTTCCACGCCCCGGTCGAGACGTAGACGATCGGCGCTCCGGGGTTGACCGCCAACAGTTCGCGGTAGAACGTCGCCATCCCGGGCACGGCGCTGCGCGTCGACTCGTGCTTGAAGAACGTGTTCCACGCGGCGATCATCGGGCGCGGCAGCATCGTCGTGATGACGGTGTCATCGATGTCACTGACGATGCCGAAGGTCTGCTCGTCGCCGACGATGTGCACCGTCGCGGTGGCATCGGCCGCGCGCGGGGAACGCAGGGTCACGGTGTGCCACCCGGCCTCGAGCCCGTGGCCGGTGATCATCACGTCGATGATGCCGGAGCGGTCGGTGTAGGCCGTGACCGTGCGATCACCGGCGGTCACCTCGACCGGCTCACCCACGGCCGGAGCGGTGAAGAACGACTTCCACCCACGACGCTCCCGGTCGGCGTTGCGCAACTCGAGCCACGTCGCTCCGGCGTGTGCGGCCGCGGGGTTGTAGGGGCGCCGGGTCATGAGCACGCGACCGAGGATGCGAACGTGCTCGCCCGTGCCGTACCCGGTGTACGCCAGCACCCGGGTGCCCCAGCCGCGGCGTTCGAGCATGCCGACCAACTGGTTGTGCCACGCGTCTTCGAGCTGGGCGGCGGCATGGGGTCGCGACATGGGGCCGATGGTAGTCGCGCGGCGTGGTGGCAGGATAGGCGCGACATCGACGAAAGGCGGCTCGTGGTGCCGGAGAGCGTGGACGTCCTGGCGTTCGGGTGCCCCTGGCGGGTCGATCTGCGCGAGCTGCCCGACGCCGAGCGGGCCGCGCTCGCACACGCGTGGTCGCGCTGTGATCCGGCCGTGCTGCGGCCTGACGGCGTGCCGGTGCCGGGCGAGGACCCGGCCGTGCGCACCATGCGCGTGACACGAGACTCCGCCTCGATCACGCCGAGCGACCTGCCCGAGCGGGACAAGGTCGCGTTCGTCTCGACCGACCCGGCGCGTGTGTCGTACGACCTCTCGCGGGCACTGACGCGGGCGAGCATTGCGCGCCAGACCGGGTTCGCGCTGATGGTTCACGCCGCCGGGTTGGCGGAGTTGCGTTCCGGGCGGGCGGTGATGCTGGCCGGGCCGACGGGCACGGGCAAGTCGACGGCGTCGCGCCGGTTGGGGCAGGTCATGGGTTACCTGTCCGACGAGACGGTGGCGGTGACCGACGACCTGCGGGTGCTGCCGTGGCCGAAGCCACCCTCGCTCATCCCCGATGGGGAGCAGCGTTGGGTCAAGGACGAGCCCTCCCCCGACGATCTCGGGCTGGGTCCGACCCTGCCGGAGGCGGAGTTGGGCGCGGTGGTCGTGCTGGCGCGCGATGGTGAGCCGGGGCGGCCGGTGTTGGAACCGCTCGGGGTCATCGAGGCGTGCCTGGCGATCATCCCGGAGACGAGCGGGATCGCGTCGCTGCCGGCGCCGCTGGCGAGGTTGGCGGCGGCCGTCACACACGGCGCCGGCGCGTTTCGGCTGCGGTACGCCGAGATCGAGGACTGCGTCTCGCTCATCACGACCTTGCCGGAGCGTCGTTCGCTCGGTGTCGACTGGGCGCATCTGCCGCCGCCGGCCGGATCGTGGCCGGGGTGGCTCGACGACGCTCCGGCCAGCAGTGGTGAGGCGGAGCGCGGTGAGGCGGAGCGTCGTGATGCCACGCGACCCGTGGTGCGGCGGCGGTATCGCGACGCGATCGGTACCGATGAGGGGATTCTTGTGCTGGTCGGCTCGACGCCGGTGCATCTCGACGGGTTGGCCGGGCTGGTGTGGGAGTTGGCCGAGTCGGCGGTGTCGGTCGAGGCATTGTTCGCGGCGGTCGTGGGGCAGATCGGGCCCGCGCCGGGTGCGCGTGAGGTGTTCGACACGACCCTCGACCTGCTGTGGGAGCGCGGGATGCTGGTGCATCCGGCGCCGGGGTATCCCGTGCCGGTGGCGCTGCAGCCGATGCGGGGTGTGCTGGCCTGAGGGCTATTCGGCGGCGCCGCGGGTCAGTCGGCGCTGCGGTTCTCCCACGTGCAGATGCAGGCCTCGTTGCCCTCGTGGTCGGCGAGCACCCAGAACGAGGGCGCGCGGGTGTCGCGCACGAGCGTGCCACCGGCGGCGAAGGCTGCGGCCAAACGATGCTCCGCTTCGTCGGCGGCCACCCACACGTCGAGGTGGAGGCGATTGCGTTGCGGCCGAGGTGCATCCATCTGTTGGAACCACACCGACGGGCCGAGCCCCATCGGATCGACGAGGTCGACCTCGCCGTCCTGCTCGTGGATCCGGTAGCCGAGCACGGCCGCCCAGAATGGGACGATCTTCGGGATGTCGAGGGCGTCGATGCCGATCTCGACCGTGGTCAGCGTGTGTGGTTGCGGCGTCAGCCCCAGGTCGGTGACCACCTGCGTGATGCGCTGGCCGAGCGCGATGTCCCGCCGGGACAGGCTCTTCACGTCGTGGCTGGTCACCGCCACGTGGACGCGGTTGTAGCGCACCTCGACGTCCGGGTGGTGGTTCGCCTCGTTCGCCAGTGCGGCGACCTCGTTGACGAACCGCACGGCGGTGTCGAAGTCCCCGCAGTCGACGGTCAGGTGGATCTGGTCGAGAACGACCCTCCACCCGGGAAGGGCGGCGGCGGCTTCGGCAGCGGTCACGGCATCGTCGGTGGCCATGTCGTTCACGGTACGCCGCCCCTCCCCGGTTCGAGGTATTACC
>NZ_BCRE01000102.1 GCF_001552435.1 Kribbia dieselivorans NBRC 106261 | reverse complement strand
CCGGTGGGGTGCCCGCCGCCTCGGTGGTCACATCTTTGAGGCGAGGACCCTCATGATCTCGGGGTCGGACAGCCGTGCCGTGGCCAAGGTCTCGTCGGATGAGAACCTGGACTGCTGCCGCTCCAGGTAGGCATTCATGGCCGCAACGGCTCGCTCGCTGTCGCGCGCTCGGAACGCAGCCATCAACTCGGCGCGATCTGCGGCGAACTGGAGGGACCACTCCTTCCAGAACGACCGGCTGCGTTTGGCGAAGGCATCGACCTGAAGTCGGACGAGCACCTCGGCCAGGACGCTATCGATGGCGAAGAGAAGTGCGTTGTGCGTCGCGGCGGAGACGCTGACCTGAAACGCGACGGCGGCATCGGCAATGTGCTCGAAGTCGGCGGACTCTCCGGCCTCGGCCAGGCGCCTACCTTGGTCTTCGATCAGGTCGAGATCCTCGTCACCGGCATGGTCGACCACCCGGACCGCTGAGTACGCGGCGAGCGCCTTGCGCATCTCCAGCACCTCGAGGATGCCGACGCGGTCGACTTGCAGCAGCGTGTGCAAGGAGTTGGCGATGAACTGACGCGGGTCCCCAGTCACATAGGCGCCGCTGCCATGACGCACCTCCACCAGGCCCATGACCTCGAGCACCCGGAGTGCTTCACGCACCGGCGGATGGCTGACCCCGAAGTGGGCGGCCAGGTCGGTCTCGCTGGGCAGTCGTTCACCGCGCTTCAACTCGCCGCTGGCGATCTGGTCCCGCAGCGACTCGACGACGACACGACTGGCGGTGCGGCGCTGCGGTGGAGGGGCCGCGAGCGCGGCTGGCGTACCGGCGGTTCGCGAGCGCATCGAGACCGCGTTCGGAGACGCTCCATGACTTCGCCGGCGGACTCGGCGCCTCATGCGGAAGCCCGCAGTACGACGGCATGCACTGGCTCGTGGACGACCTCGCGATGATGGAGTTGGCCGACCCGGAGACGCACGAACCGCTCGCGTTCGAGGACGGTGCGGAAGGCCTGGCGGTCTACACCCCGCTGGATGCCCCCGGCCTGCTCGGGATTCGGCAGAGCAATGGTGACCTGATGCGCGTCCGGACGGGCCCGTGCACCTGCGGCAAGACCGGGTGGCGTTACGAGTTCATCGGCCGCAGCGACGACATGCTCAAGGTCAAGGGCGTCATGCTCTACCCCCTCGCCGTGGAGAAGGTCATCCAATCCTTCGTCCCGCGGGTGACCGGCCAATTCCGGATCGTCCTGTCCGAGCCTCCACCGCGCGTGGTGCCGCCGCTGAAGTTGCGCGTCGAGCGCGCGGCGGAGCTGAGTGTGACGCAGCTCCGACAGCTCGAGGGCGACATCGTCGAGGAGATGCACCGCACGCTGAAGATCCGGCCGGCGATCGACTGGGTCGAGCCGCACAGCCTCGCGCGATCGACGACGAAGACCCAGTTGATCGAGAAGGAGTACCTGCGATGAGTGATTCCGCGACCGTCACACCGACCGGGCGGCTGGCCGGACGCACCGCGCTGATCACCGGGGCCACCCGCGGGATCGGCCTGGCCATCGCCCGGGAGTACGCCCGCCAGGGGGCCGATCTGATGCTCGCGGCGACGAACGAGGTACGCCTTGATGAGGTCGCCGCCGAGCTGGCGCAATTCGGCACCCGGATCGAGACCGCGGCGCTCGACGTGGCCGATCGCGACTCCTGCTTCGCCGTGGCCGCGAAGGCACGGGAGAGGCTCGGTCCAGTGGACGTGCTCATCAACAATGCCGGCGTCTACATCGCCAAACCGTTTCTCGAGTACACGTTCGCCGAGTACGACCGGGTGCAGCAGGTCAACCTCAATGGGGTCTTCCACCTGATGCAGGCTGTCCTGCCCGACATGGTTCAGCGCGGCTACGGCAAGGTCGTCAACATTGCCTCCACGGCGGGAAAGTGGGGATCGCGCAACCAATCGGCGTACAACGTCGCCAAGCACGGCGTGGTGGGGATGACGCGCTGCGTGGCCTTGGAGATGGCCCCGCACGGCATCACGGTCAACGCGATCTGCCCGGGTCTGGTGCAGACGGATCTGCTCGACGGTTTCCAGGACGTCCACGCCGGTCTCGGCAGCACGACACCGCAGACCGTTCACGACGACCTGGTGTCCCGAGTGCCGATTCGTCGTTTCCTCGATCCGACCGAGTGCGGCCACTTGGCGGTCTACCTGGGATCGGCCGAGTCCGACGGGATGACCGGGCAGTCGATCCTCCTCGACGGCGGGATGTTGATGATATGAGCCACGCCTACATCATCGGCATCCACTCCACCGCCTTCGGACGCTTTGCCGACCGCTCCTTCCGCGACCTCTCGCGAGAGGCGATCCTCGGCGCGATCACCGACGCAGACGTCAGCGGTGACGCCATCGAATCGGTGTGGTTCGGAAACGTCCTTATGGACTATTGGGGGCAGCACAGCACCCGCGGTCAGTTCACCCTGGTTCCACTCGAGGAGGAGGGTGTGCTGCGACGGCGAGTGGCCATCACCAATGTCGAAAGCGGATGCGCGACCGGATCGATGGCCCTGCATGGCGCGATCAAGGACATCCTGAGCGGGACCTCCGAGATCTCGCTGGCCGTCGGGGTCGAGAAGACGTTTCGACCCGACGTACCCAAGGAACAGACCCTGGCCATGTACCGCGCCGGTGAGAATGCGCTCGACCCCCACGAAACGCTGGCCGAATACCGGTCCCTGGCGCAGCAGGGCGGGCGCGAACTCGAGTTCGGCCCCGACCGCACGATGTTCATGGACACCTACGCCGCCCAGGCCGCGTTCCACATGACCCAGTTCGGGACGACTCAGGCCCAGCTCGCGGCCGTCGCTGCCAAGAACCACACCAATGGCGCCGCCAATCCGCTGGCCCAGTACCGGTTCTCCATGACCGTCGACGAGGTCCTCGCCGACCGCGAGGTCAGCTACCCGCTCACCCGGTCGATGTGCGCGCCGGTTGGCGACGGCGCCGCCGCGGCAATCGTCTGCTCCGAGGGCGTCCTGGCGAGGTTGCCGACGACGGTTCGGGACCGAGCCGTGCGGGTGGCCGCAGCCGTCCTCCGCAGCGGGGTCTACCGCAGCCCTCACGAGCCGAGCCTGACGCGCGAAACCGCCGATCGCGCCTATCAGCTCGCCAGCATCGCACCAGAGGATATCGACGTCGCCGAGGTTCACGATGCCACGGCGTTCGGCGAGATCTACCAGGCCGAGATGCTGCGCTTCTGCGACATCGGCCAGGGCGGGCCCCTCGCGGAGTCCGGCGCCACCGCGATAGACGGAGCCATACCCCTCAACACGTCGGGGGGACTGCTGTCCAAGGGACACCCGATCGCCGCCTCCGGCCTGTCCATGACCCACGAGATCGTCACCCAACTCCGCAGTGAAGCCGGCGACCGCCAAGTTCGCGGTGCACGCACCGGAATGGTGGAGAACGGCGGCGGAATCATGGGCCTCGAAGAGGCCGCCTGTTGCGTCACCCTGCTCGACCGTCGATAACTCCGTCGACGCGAGTTCCCACATAAAGATTCACCTCATGAGAAGGACACACCCATGCCAAAATCCGATCGGACATATCCGTTCTACGACGCTCCCGAGGCCTTGACCGACTGGGTCACGCCCATCAGTTTCGAAGAGGTGCAGGAGAAGTACAAGGAGTTCTTCCACCTCGAGAAGCGCGACGACGGCGTCGTGCTCTGCCGACTGCACACCCAAGGCGGACCGTTGAAGTTCAGCCTGCGCTGGCACCACGCGCAGCCGCTCTTCTACCGCGACATCGGCCAGGACCGCACCAACGAGGTCTTGATCTTCACCGGTACCGGCGATGAGTTCACCATGAGCAGCGACGTGGGAGACTTCAAGGGATTTGACGTCTACCGCAACAGCTTCGATCATTTTTGGCTCGACGCGTTCGAACTCATCGAGGGGTTCCTCTACAACCTCAACATGCCGGTCATCACGGCATTCAACGGCCCGGCCCTCGTGCATTCCGAGTGGGCACTGATGGCCGACTACGTCATTGCCTCGGACAACACGACGTTCCAGGACGCGCATTTCGAGAACAATTACGTCGCAGGTGACGGAAACTCCCTGGTCTTCGCTGAGCGAATGGGCGTCGGCCGCGGGTACGCGTTGGCCCTGATGGCCGAGAAGTTCACCGCGGAAGAGGCCCTCAAGCATGGCTTGGTCAACGATGTCGTCCCCCGTGACAAGCTCCTCGACCGCGCGTACGAGGTCGCCGACTGGCTGATGTCACGCCCCCGGGCCGTGCGCCGCAATCAACACCTGGTCATCCAGCGGCACTGGCGCGACGTCATGCACCGCCACCTGGGCCACCACCTCGGCGCCGAGCACACCTCCCTCTACGTCGACTACAAGCCGATGGCTGATGCCTGGGCCCTCGACACCGACCCGAACGGGGTTCGAGCGTCATGAGCAGCGTGACCGCATCCGGCACCTCCGCCGTGAACCACCGCCGCGTCTTCGTCGCCACCGGCTTCGGGCACCTTGTCGAGTGGTACGAGTTCTCCGTCTATGGGTTCGTCGCCGTCCACATTGGGGCAACCTTCTTTCCGTCCGGAGATCCGACCACCCAGTTGCTCGCCACGTTCGGGATCTTCGCCTTCACCTTCCTGTTCCGCCCCCTCGGTGCCCTGATCTTCGGACCGATGGCGGATCGGGTCGGGCGCCGCCCGGTCCTGGTCATCGTCATCCTGTTGATGTCAGGCTCGACCTTTCTGATCGGTCTGCTCCCGGGGTACACGACGATCGGTGTCCTTGCCCCACTGCTGCTGTTGCTCCTGCGCGCGTTGCAGAGCGTGTCCGCCGGCGGGGAGTTCGGTGGGGTCACCGCCTTCATGCTCGAGTACTCGCAGCCAGGCAGGCGCGGCCGGACCACGAGTTGGTTGATGTCCTTCGCCGTGATCGGTTTCCTCGTCGGCAGCCTGATTGTGACCCTCCTGGCCGCCGTCCTCAGTGATTCGGCGATGGCGTCGTGGGGGTGGCGAATCCCGTTCCTGCTGGCCGGGCCGCTCGGCCTGATCGGGCTCTACATCCGCTTGCGCCTGGAGGACACCCCGGTTTTCCGCGAACTGGAGGAGCTCGGGGAGATCTCTCGCACGCCGCTCCGAGACGCTCTGCGCTATCCCCGCGAACTGTGGACCACCATCGCCCTCGGCGGTCTGCACACCGCGTTCTTCTACACCGTACTGACCTTCATGGTCTCGTTGATCGCCCAGACCGCGAAATTCGGCAGCACCGTGGGGCTGATGGCCACCGTGGCCGGAGGTGTGGCAGCGCTGCTGCCGATTCCCTTCATGGCCGCGCTCTCGGACCGCATCGGCCGACGTCCGGTGCTCATCGCCAGTAGCGCCGCCATTCTGGTCGGGGTGGTACCGATCTTCTGGCTGATCCTGAGTTCGCCGACCGGCGCCGTCATCGGCCAGGTGTTGCTCGGCCTCCTGCTCGGCTCTCTCATCTCCACGACGCTCGTGTCGATGACGGAGATCTTCCCCGCCCAGGTGCGAGCGGCCGGATCGTCGTTGGCGTACACGATCGCCTCGACGGCGATCGGCGGCACCGTACCCTTCGTCGCCACGTGGCTCGTCCGTGCCACCGGAGATCGGACCTCACCGGCGTGGTACTTGGTCGGCATCGCGGCCCTCGGACTGATCGCTGCGTTGACCTTCAAGCAACCGCGTGAGGACGACCTCGAGCAACGCCATCGGGACCAGACGAACTCGGGGCTGCGGTCGCCCTCCACCACGGCCTCCACCACGGAGGCCACCTCCTGACCGAGCCCCACCCCCGCCCGGTTCGAGGTATTACCGACCGCTGCAACGGTCGGTAATACCTCGAACCGGTGGGGGTTCTGCCGGTCAGCCGACGGAACGCCGCAGATGTTGAGCGGTCAAGGTGTCCGACGACTCGATCATCTGCGCCGGCGTCCCCTCGAACACGACCGTGCCGCCCTCGTGCCCGGCGCCCGGCCCGACGTCGATGATCCAGTCGGCCTGCCCGATGACGGCGAGGTTGTGCTCGATGACGACGAGGCTGTGCCCCTGATCGACGAGCCGGTGAAGCATCGCGACGAGGTTCTCGGTGTCCTTCAGGTGCAGCCCGGAGGTCGGTTCGTCGAGGACGTAGGTCGCCGCATCCGCCCCCATCGACGAGACCAGTTTGAGCCGCTGACGCTCCCCGCCGGACAGCGTCGTCAGCGGCTGCCCCAAGGTCAGATACGGCAACCCGACGTCGAGCAGCCGCCCGAGGATCCGCTTGGGCACCCCGGTGGTGAACACCTGCGCCGCCTCGGCGACCGGCAGCGCCAGCACCTGGTCGATCGTCAGGTCGTGCAGCGTGTACTGCAACACCTCGGGCCGGAATCGGCGACCTTCGCAATCCGGGCAACGCGTCGCGACTCCGGCCATCATTGCCAGGTCGGTGTAGACGACACCCTGACCCCCGCACGTCGGGCACGCCCCGTCGGAGTTGGCGCTGAACAGCCCGGCCTTGACCCCGTTCGCCTTGGCGAAGGCGGTCCGAATCGGGTCGAGCAACCCCGAGTACGTGGCCGGGTTGGAGCGCCGTGACCCCCGGATCGCGGACTGGTCGACGATCTGCACTCCGTCCCGCCCGGCCAGACCCTCCTGGATCAGCGAGGACTTGCCCGACCCGGCGACGCCGGTCACGACCGTGAGCACACCCAACGGAATCTCGACGTCGACATCGCGCAGGTTGTGCGACGACGCTCCGCGAATCTCGATGACACCCGAGCGTTCACGGGCAGTGTCGCGCACGGTGTTCCGACGATCCAGGTACTCGCCGGTGATGGTCGCCGAGGAGCGCAGCCCGGCCAGGTCGCCGTGGTACGTCACCGTGCCTCCGTCGTGGCCCGCGCCCGGACCGAGGTCGACGAGGTGGTCGGCAATGGCCATGACCTCCGGTTTGTGTTCGACGACGAGCACCGTGTTGCCCTTGTCGCGCAACGCGAGCAGCAGGCCGTTCATCCGGTCGATGTCGTGCGGGTGTAGGCCCACGGTCGGTTCGTCGAAGACGTAGGTGATGTCGGTCAACGAACTGCCGAGGTGGCGGACCATCTTGACCCGCTGCGCCTCACCACCGGACAGCGTGCCGGACTCGCGGTCCAGTGAGAGGTACCCCAGACCGACCTCGACGAGCGCGCCGAGCATCTCGCTCAGGTTGGCGACGACCGGCGCGACCTCGGTGTCCTCGATCGCGGCCACCCAGGAGCGCAGTTCGTCGACCTGCATGGCCGTGCATTCGGCGATCGTCACCCCATGCACGGTCGCGGTGCGCGCGGACTCGTTCAACCGCGCTCCGCCACATTCGGGGCAGTCGACGAAGGTGGCGAGGCGCTCGACGTAGGCCTTGATGTGCGCCTGCTTGAGTTCGGCGGCCTTGTCGAGGTACATGCGCTTGACCTTGACGAGCAGACCCTCGTAGTTGGTGTTGATCCCGGCGTACTTCTCGCGGCGGGCCGGGGCGTGCATGAACTCCTGCCACTCGTCGGCGGAGTAGTCGCGCAGGGGTTTGTCGACATCGAGGTTCGGATTGTTGGCGAACTGCTTCCAGTACCAACTGTCGACGTTGAAGTTCGGAGCAAGGATCGCGCCCTGGGCGAGGGACTTGGACGTGTCGACGAGTTGGGTCTCGTCCACGGCCGCGGCCCGGCCGGTGCCTTCGCAGGTCGGGCACATGCCCTCGGGCAGATTGAACGAGAACGCGCCCGAAGGGCCGACGTAGGGCGTCGAGAGTCGGCTGAAGAGGAGCCTGAGGAGCGAATACGCGTCGGTGGCGGTGCCGACGGTGGAGCGGGAGTTCGCGCCCATGCGCTCCTGGTCGACGACGATCGCGGCCGACAGATTGTCGAGCCGATCAACCTCGGGCCGGGCCATCGAGGGCATGAAGGACTGCACGAACGTCGAGTACGTCTCATTGATCAGGCGCTGGGACTCGGCGGCGACGACGCCGAACACCAGGGAGGACTTGCCCGAGCCGGAGACGCCGGTGAACACCGTCAGCCGGCGCTTGGGCAGATCGACGTCGACGCTGCGCAGGTTGTTCACCCGGGCGCCGCGCACCCGGATCACGTCGTGGCCGTCGGCGATCGTGTTGGTCGTGATCGTCATGTCGGCATTGTCGCCGATCTCTGTCCCGCGCGGTTCGCCCTCTCCCGCGCGGTTCGCCCTGTCCCGCGCGGTTCGAGGTATTGGCGACCGTTCCAGCGGTCGGTAATACCTCGAACCGGGGAGGTTGGGAGGAAGATGAGGGCCGACACGACGATGGGAGCACCGATGAGCACGAAGGACACCGACGCCGGCACCGAGCCGAGCGACGGCTTCAGCGCTGAGGAGCGCGCCGCGATGAAGCAGCGCGCCGAGGAACTGAAGAAGACGAAGAAGGGCAAGAACACCGAGGCGGAGGTCCTCGAGGCGATCGCCGCGATGCCGGACGACGACCGGGTCCTGGCCGAGCGCCTGCACGCGACGATCATGGCGACGGCGCCGCACTTGGCTCCGCGGACGTGGTACGGGTTCCCCGCCTACGCCAAGGACGGCAAGGTGTTGTGCTTCTACCAGCCGGCCTCGAAGTTCAAGGCCCGCTACGGCACCCTGGGGTTCCAGGATGTCGCGGCGCTGGACGACGGCGTGATGTGGCCGACGTCGTTCGCCATCATCGACTGGAACGCCGACGTCGAGGCGAAGATCGTCGAGCTGGTGCGGGTCGCGGCGAGCTGACCCCCTCACGCCGCTCACCCCGCGCCCCTCACGCCCCGCAGGGCCCCTCGCGCGGTTCGAGGTATTGGCGACCGTTGGAACGGTCGCCAATACCTCGAACCGCGTGGGGGTGAACCGCGGGGGTGCGGTGTGATCAGTGCGGAGCAGCGATCAGAAGGTCAGCGTGCGACGTACCGGAACACCGTTGGTGAGGTTGTCGAGCACGGGGCAGTGCTGCTCGACCTCCTCGGCCAGACGGACGTAGTCGGCTTGCGAGGCCGGGCCCGTCACGGTGATCCCCAGATCGATGCCGCCGAAGCCGGGGCGCACCTCGTCGTCGAGACCGAGGAAGCCGCGCAGGTCGATCTCGCCGCGCAGGCTGACCTCCACCTCGTCGAGCGGGATGTCGAGCTTCGTGGCCCAGGTTTTGTACGTGATGACCGTGCACGCGCCGAGCGCCGCCAGGAGGTGCTCGACCGGGGTGGCGCCCAAGTCCTCACCGCCGAAGTTGGCCGGCTCGTCGATGGTGAACTCGTGCTGACGCGTGCGGTTCGTGACGCGGGTCGCGGTGCCGGTGACCAGCGAGCTGGTGAGGTCGACCTGGGTCAGATACTTTGACGGCGTTGCCGTGGTGGTCGTGCTCATGGGAGTACTCCTGTTCGTCAGTCCCGAAGGGGAACCGTGCTTGCCGCGCTCGGTTGAGCGTGGCCCGGTCGTCATCCGGGGCACCCCACCAGCGGTGGAGGGTTGCCGCCCAGCAAGCCGGGGCTTCGCGCTGGGTCTCGTGACCGTGCGACACACATTATTTGCCGTGAGCAAATGTTGCGTTATGTGTCCGCATGGCGGGACAGGGCGCGCGACGGCGCCCAGACGCCCCTCCCCGGTTCGAGGTATTACCGACCGCTGCAACGGTCGGTAATACCTCGAACCGCGGGGTTTGGGCCTACGGCAGCGTCTGGGTGAGCCAATCGCTGAGCGCGGTGACGTTCTCGGCGAATACCCCGTGTCCGCCGGCGTCGCGCTGGGAGGTGGTCACGGCTCCGGAGTCGCCGTGGAGGTAGATCCATGTGCGCTGCTGGAGGTCGAGCGGGATGACCTGGTCGGCGTCACTGTGGGCGACGAAGACCGGGACTCCAGCCAGGCGCCCGACATCGGTGGGCACACCGGCGTCGAACGGCAGGGTCCCCTTGAGGATCGCCGCTCCGGCCAGTCGCGTGGGGTCGTCGAGAAGCACTCCCCCGGCGAACGCCGCTCCGCCACTGAACCCGATGAGCACCACCGGCCGACCGGGCGGAGCGACCTCATCGAGCCACGTGTGGAACCACGCGATGGTGGCCGCCAGCGACTCGGCGACCGGCCGCCCGATGCCACGGTTGGCGAACCAGGCGTAGCCGCCGCCCTCGGCAATGGGGGCTCGGACGGCGACATACGACAGGCCCGCGGGCAGGTGCTCGGCCAACCCGATGATCGTCGACTCGTCGGCGCCGCGGCCGTGCAGCAGCACGACCAAGGGCTGGGCCGAATCGTCAGGCTGGTGCCAGGCGACGCTGGGCTCGGGGAAGTCGCTCACAGGACTCAGGCCTGGACGGCGAAGCCGCCGGTCCAGGCGATCTTCTCGGCGGCAGCCAGGGAGATCTGGAGGAAACCGAACGCCTCGAGCTCGCGGGCGCGCTTGAGCGAGCCGGCGTCGATGACGTTGAGTCCACCGGCGGTGACGACCTCGGACAGGGCGGCCTTGGCGTCGGCGTCGTCCCCGGCGATCTGGACGGTGGTGGTCAGGTCACCGATCTTGCCGGTGGCCAGCGTGGCCGCGAAGGTCGTGTTGAAGGCCTTGAGCACGCGGGAGTTCGGCAGGGCGGCAGCGAGTTCGGCCGCGGCCGAGGAGTCGGTCGGGACGGTCAGCGAGTCGAACGTCTCGAAGTTCACCGGGTTGGTGATGTCGACGACGATCCGGCCGGCAAACTGCTCGGCGCGCTCGGCGGCGATGGAGGTCAGCGCGTGGTACGGCACGGCCAGGACGACGATCTCGCCGGTGACGGGCTTGGCGGCATCGTTCTCGCCGAAGCACTCGACGACGTTGCCGCCACGCTCGACGACGCTGGCGATGGCCGAACCCATGTTGCCGGTTCCGAAGATGCTCACGGTGCTCATGACGTACTCCTCAAGGGTGGTGGGTGACACGATTGGTTGTTGCTTCAAGTAACGCTAGCACCGATTTAGTTGTTCCGACAACTTTTTTTTGAGAGGATGTGTCCATGGAGACGAAGTGGCTGACCAGCGAGGAACTCAGCGCCTGGGTGCGCATGATCGCGGTGCTCGAGTTGCTGCCGGCCACCCTCGACGCCCAACTGCGCCGCGACGCCGACCTGACGCACTTCGAGTACTTCACCATGGCCGTGCTCTCCGAAAGCCCCGACATGACGCTGCGCATGACCGCACTCGCGGCCCGCACCAATGCCACGCTCCCCCGCCTCTCCCACGTCGTGCGACGCCTCGAGAACCGGGGGCTGATCGAACGGTTCCCCTGTCCCGAGGACAAGCGAGCGACGAACGCGCGCCTGACCGACGAGGGGTGGGCGAAGGTGCGTGCGAGCGCCCCCGGCCACGTCACCACCGTGCGCGAGAACGTCATCGACGCCCTGACCCCGGAGCAGATTGGCCAACTGGCCGACATCTCCGAGGCCGTGCTCGAGCGCCTCGACCCCGAGGGGCAGATGACGCCGATGTACCCGCGCACCACCGGTGCCGGAGCGTCGTAACCCGCCCCACGGCGCTCCGCCCGGAAAAGCGTTTCCGCGGGTGTGGACCCGTGACCCACACTGGTGCACATGGCCCTGTTTCCGCCCGTCGGGCGCACCTTCGCCCACCTGCTGCTCAACACGGCGGTGGCGGGCCTGACGACGAGTTTTCTGTGGTTCGCGTTGACGTTCTGGGCCTACCTCGAGACCCGCTCCGTGCTCGCGACCGGCATCGTCGGCGGCGCCTACATGCTGTTCGTCTCCGCGAGCAGCATCCTCTTCGGATCGATCGTCGACCACCACCGCAAGATCGTCGTGATGCGCGCCTCGACGATCGTCACGCTCGTGTTGTTCGCCGCCGCCGGGGTGTTCGCGCTGCAGGTCCCCGACGACCGGCTCACCGATCTGTCGCGCCCGTGGTTCTGGATCTTCGCGGCGCTCATCCTCATCGGCGCGATCGTCGAACACCTGCGCAACATCGCCCTGTCGACGTGCGTGACGATCCTCGTCCCGGACGCCGAGCGCGACCGCGCCAACGGCCTGGTGGGCACGGCCCAGGGCATCACGTTCCTGGCGACCAGCGCGGTGTCCGGCCTGTCGGTCGGCTTCCTCGGCATGCGATGGACCCTCGTGCTCGCGACCCTCGTCGTGGCCGCCGGGCTGGTGCACCTGCTCGTCATCCGCATGCCGCAGGAGCCGGTCCCCGCCGCGGCCGCGAGCGACGACCACGGCCGTGTCGACCTCGCCGGCTCGCTCGCGGTGATCCGCGCCCAGGCCGGTCTGTTCGCCCTCATCATCTTCTCGACGTTCAACAACCTCGTCGGCGGTGTCTACCTGGCACTCATGGACCCGTACGGCCTGGAGATGTTCTCGGTGCAGATGTGGGGCTTCGTCATGGCCGCCAGCTCGGTCGGGTTCATCCTCGGCGGCTTCGCCATCGCGCGAACCGGCCTCGGCCCGAAACCCGTGCGCACGATGCTCCTGTGTGTCATCGCCATGGGTCTCATCGGTGGCCTGTTCACCGCGCGCGAGTGGTGGTGGCTCTACGGCCTCGGCCTGTTCGCCTACATGTGCCTCGTGCCGGCCGTCGAAGCGGCCGAGCAGACCGTGATCCAGCGGGTGGTCCCCCTGGAGCGTCAAGGGCGGATCTTCGGATTCTCGATGGCCGTGGAGACCGCCGCCGCTCCCCTGACGGCCTTCCTCATCGCGCCGATCACGGCGAACTGGGTCATCCCGTACGCCGCGTCGGCCGAGGGTCGCGCGGCCCTCGAACCGTGGCTCGGCATCGGCACCCCGACGTCGCGCGGGATCGCCCTGGTCTTCCTCGTGGCGGGGATGATCATGGCCGTGGTGGCGGCGCTCGCGATGGTGTCGCCGTCTTACCGGCACCTGGAGGCCACGTACGCGACCACGGCTCCGCGTGATGACGTCATACCGGAGTTGGGTGCGGCCGGGTTGCCCGAGTTCGGCGCGCCCGGTGAGGTGGTCGGCTCGGCATCGTCGTCGGTGGCCCTGTCGATGCCGCAGCGTCCGTGGGAGACCGAACCCGACGACCGCGATCCCGCCTGACCGAGCGCCGCGCTGGGCAGACTGGGCTGATGCGCGAGGGTGGTACGGCAGAGCGACCGGCGGTGTTCTTCGACGATGCCGCGGACTTTCGCGCGTGGCTCGAGGCCCACCACGACACTGCGACCGAGGTGTGGGTCGGACTGCGGCGCAAGCACATGCCGAACCCGGGCCTGCTGTACGCGGAGGCCGTCCGCGTCGGGCTGTGCTTCGGGTGGATCGACTCGGTCTCGCAGCGGATCGACGAGGACTCACGTCGGCAACGGTGGACGCCCCGCAGGCGCGGCAGCACGTGGAGCACGGTGAACATCGCGGCCGTGGAGGAGCTCACGGCCGCCGGGCTGATGCACCCGGCCGGGCTGGCCGCGTTCGCCGCGCGGCGCGAGGACCGTTCGGGTATCTACACCTATGAGAACGACGCTCCGGTGTGGCCGGAGGACTACGAGGAGCGGCTGCGGGCCGACCCGCGCGCCCGCGCCTTCTGGGACGCCGCCACCGCGACGTATCGCAAGCACGCGACCGCGTGGGTGGTCACCGCGAAGCAAGAGGCCACGCGGGAGCGCCGTTTGGCCCAGCTCATCGAGGACTGCGCGGCGGGTCGGCTCATCAAACCGCAGCGGTACGGCACCGAGCCGGTGTGGGCGACGAAGGCGCGCGCCGCACTCGATGACCTGACCTGACCACCTCGATGACCTGAGCCCGGGCGGTCGAGTGGCGGAGTCTCGTCGGGTCGCCTACCGGGTGCCGTGGACGGCGCGGGCCACCGCACTCAACGCGAACGACCCGGTGGGGCGGCCCAACTGCGCGTACAGCCCGTCGCGCAAAGCCGCCTGCTGCTCGGGTGTGCGGCTGGTGGCGTAGGCCCCCGCCGGCCCGATGCCGAGCAGGAAACTCGCCCACAGTTCATCGAAGTTCGCGTAGGTCGAGTGGACCCTCAGGGTGGTCTCCGCGACGTGCTGCAGCCCGGCCCCACGCAACAGTGCGGTCAGTTCGCCTGGGCGCCCGAATCGCATGATGTGCGCCTCGTCGGGCGCGTCGGGATCGAGCGCGAGGGCGGCATCCCAGAAGGAGCGCAGCATGTGCATCTCCTCCTCGAAGTCCCACACGCAGGCGGCGACCACCCCACCCGGGCGCACGACCCGGGCCATCTCGGCCGCACCGCGCTCCGGGTCGGAGACGAAGTGGAACACCAATTGCGCAGCGGCACAATCGAACTCGCCACCGGCGAAGGGCAAGTGCTCAGCCGGAGCGCGGTGCACCTCGACTCCCCGATGGCGGGCCCGGAAGGCCTCGACGAACCCGGGCGTGGGGTCGACCGCGACGACCGACGACGCTCCGAGCCGCTGCACCGCCACCTCGGTCAGGGCACCCGGCCCACACCCGACGTCGAGGAAGCGCGTGCCCGCGTCGGCGGGCAGGCACCAGTCGGCGAACGCCGTGGCGAGCGGGCGTGAATAGCGCCCCATGAACCGGTCGTAGGCGTCGGCCCCGGCGTGGAACGTCGCGCTGCCGGAAACCTGAGGCGACTCATTGGCCATACGTGACAGAGTGCTCCTGTGGAGCCCGGTCCGCAATGCCCAACCTCCGACGCGGGGATCCCGACCTACGGCGGCAGCGGCCTCCAGCCCGGCGTCGACCTTGAGGACAAGGCGGCCCTGGCCGACCTGCTCGACGCCGAGGACGAGACGCCCACTGCCGGCTGACCCATACGCCGTCGGCGAGGGTTACGACTTCGGCGCGGACTGTTCGAGGAGCAACGTCGGCAGGGCGAGGGCGGGTTCACGCACCGTCGCGACGCGCGTGCCCGGCTTGCGGCCGGCCCGCACTTCCGAGACCTCGACACCGGCGTCGACAAGCCGGAGCCTCGTGGCGTCGAGGTCCGCGGTGCGCCACGCCAGTCCGCCGGTGCGGTCGGGCCCGCCGTGCTCGGCGTCGGTGTGATCGCCTGCCGAAGCGCCGTGGGCGGGCAACGGAGCAGCGACCTCCACCACGTCGCGGCCGCAACGGAAGAACAGGAACCGCACCCCGAGCGTGCTGTTGCTGCGGTCCAGCCGCAGATCGAGCCCGAGCCGCGCGCCCCACAGCGCCAGCGCCCGATCGGGCCGACGGGTGTGCACGACGAGGTGATCCAGGCCGGTGATCTCAGCCCCGGTGACGCCAGACCCGGCCACCACAGGCGGAGCGTCGTCACCCCCGGACGCCACGACGATCCGCAGCCCGGCGAGATCGACGACACACTCGCCGTCACCGCGCTCCTCGACCGGCAGGCCGCGGCGGATGAGCAGTCGCGCGACGTCCTCGTCGGCGACGACGGACAGGGCCACCTCGACGAGCCCGCCACGATGATCGGGGGACCGATCAGCCTCAGCCGGGCCGATCGCGACTCCGGCACCGCCCGAACGCAACACCCCGAGCGCGTCGGGTTCGGCATCGAACAGCCGCGCGTAGGCGCGGGTCGTCGCCTCGACGTCGTGGGACCACACCCGAACGTGGTCGATTCCGGTCCAGCGCAGCGGAGTCATGCCCGCATCATGTCAGCGACCGCGCGGCACCGAGTGAAGTTGACCCTCCCGGCACGCGGCTGACACGCTGCCCACGGCACCGCCGCCACGCACCGATGGGAGAGCACACATGGCCGAGGATCTGCTGTCACGCCGCGACCTGGACTTCCTGCTCAACGAGTGGTTGAACGTCGCGAAACTGACCGAACGGCCCCGCTACGCCGACCACGGCGCCGAGACCTTCGCGTCGATCCTGGACGTCTCCGAGCAGGTCGCGCGTCGGCACTTCGCCACCCACTTCAAGACCGGCGACGCCCGCGAGCCCTCGTTCGACGGCACCACCGTGACGATCATCCCCGAGGTCGGCGAAGCGCTCGAGGCCTTCGCCGCCACCGGCCTGGTCTCGGCCGCGTTCGACGAGGAGCAGGGCGGCATCCAGCTGCCGCACGTCATCCACCGCGCGTGCTTCATGTGGTTCCAGGCCGCGAACATCGCCACCGCGAGCTTCCCCATGCTGACCATGGCCAACGCCGGACTGCTGCTGGCCCACGCGAGCGAGGAGCAGGTCGCCACCTACGTGCCGCCGATGCTGGAGGGCCGCTGGTCGGGCACGATGTGCCTCTCCGAGCCCGAGGTCGGCTCGTCGCTCGCCGACGTCGCCACCCGCGCCGAACTCCAGGACGACGGCACCTACCGCATCGTCGGCAGCAAGATGTGGATCTCCGGCGGCGAGCACGAGGTCACCGAGAACATCGTCCACCTCGTCCTGGCGCGCGTCGTCGGTGATGCCCCCGGCGTCAAGGGCCTCTCGCTGTTCATCGTGCCGAAACACCTGCCCCAGGTGGACGGCACCCTCGGCGAGCGCAACGACGTCTCCCTCAGCGGCCTCAACCACAAGATGGGCTACCGCGGCATACCCAACACCCTGCTCGCGTTCGGCGATGGCACCCACCCGGTCGACGGCGCTCCGGGCGCGCGGGGTTTTCTCATCGGCGGCCGCGGCGCGGGCCTGACGTACATGTTCCACATGATGAACGAGGCCCGGATCGGCGTGGGGTCGGGGGCCGTGGCCCTGGGTTACCGCGGGTATCTGACCGCCCTCGACTACGCCCGCGAGCGCCGCCAGGGACGGCCAACCGCGGGCAAGGACCCCGCAGCTCCCCCGGTGCCGATCATCGAGCACGCCGACGTGCGGCGCATGCTGCTCGCCTCCAAGAGCTACGTCGAGGGCGGGCTCGCCCTGGCGCTCTACTGCGCGTCTCTCGTCGATGAGCAGGAGACCGCGCCGAACGAGGACGAGCGCATCCGCGCGTCCCGCCTGCTCGACCTGCTCACCCCGATCGTCAAGGCCTGGACCTCGCAGTGGTGCCTCAAGGCCAACGACCATGCCATCCAGGTGCTCGGCGGGGCCGGGTACACCCGCGACCACGACGTCGAGCAGCTCTACCGCGACAACCGCCTCAACCCGATCCACGAGGGCACCGACGGCATCCAGTCGATCGACCTGCTGGGTCGCAAGGTCCGCCTGTACGACGGCGAGTCGATGCGGCTCCTGGCCGACGAGATCCGGAGCACGGTACGGCGGGCCGAGGGCACGCTGTGGGCTGATCGCGCGGCGGCCTTGGCGATCGCGTGGGAGCGGATCGAGGAGGTCACGGTGCAGGTGTGGAGCCAACGCGACCCCGAGCTCGCGCTGGCCAACTCGTGGCGCTACCTCGAGGCGTTCGGCCACACGGTGCTCGCCTGGCTGTGGCTCGACGTCGCGCTGGCCACCGGCGCGCAGGACGAGCCGTACCACCGTGGCAAGCGGGCCGCGGCCGCGTACTTCCTCGACCACGAACTGCCCCACGTGCACCCCGCTCTCGACGTCGTCGCCCGCCTGGACCGCACGATGCTCGACCTCGATCCGACGACCCTTTAGCCAGCAGGTTTCGCCAGCGCGTCGCGCAACTGCTCGCTCCAGGCCGCGATGATGCGCGCCCGGCGCTTGGAGTCGTCGCTGAGCAGGTCGGCCAGGCCGAGGCCGCGGGCCATGTCGAGCGTGCCCTGGATCAGGCTGCGCACCCGCGGGTCGGAGTCATCGACCTCGAGCAGCTCCACGGCGACGGCGTGCACGCCTCTGGCGAACCTGCGCTCCAGCGGGCCAATGTGCTCGAGCAGCGCGGGGTCCGCCGCGGCGGCGGTCCAGGCCTGCACGGCTGCCTTGAAGAACGTGTCCGTGTTGACGTCGACGACCAGCTGAACCACGTACCGCACCCGATCGGAACCCTGGGGCGGATCGACCTGCCGAAGCGCCTCCATCCGCTGGTCGAACAGCGACCTGAGCGCCGCCTCGATGAGCAACTCCCGGGTGGGGAAGTGATGCTGCGCCGCCCCCCGGCTGATCCCGGCCTGCGCGGCCACGACCTGCATCGTCGTGGCCGCCCAGCCCTTCGTGGCCAAGCACGTGATCGTGGCCGCGAGCAGCCGCTCCCGAGTCGCCCGACTCCGGTCCTGCTGCGGCTCGCGCGCCGCGACCTGATCGGTCATGGCGCTCACAACGCCCAACGCGGCGGGCGCTTCTCCAGGAACGACGCCATGCCCTCGCGGGCCTCCTCGCTGGCGAACAGGCGCGACGACTGCTCCGCCACACGGTCGGCGTTGGCCTCGATCCCGGCCACGACATCGTGGTTGACCAGCAGCTTCGACTCGCGCAACCCCTGCGGTGACGCCTTGGCCAGAGTGGCGACCATCTGGTCGACCCCGGCCTGCGGGTCGTCGAGCGCGAACGTCACGAGCCCGATCCGGGCCGCCTCGTCCGAGTCGATCGTCGTGCCGGTCAGGAACAGCAGACTCGCCTCGCGGTTGGTCAGGCGCGGCAGCACGACCAGGGAGATGACCGACGCGGCCAGACCCAGACGAGACTCCGTCAGGGCGAAGGTCGCCTTCGGGCCGGCCACGACGATGTCGCACGCCCCGACCAGGCCCATGCCACCAGCGCGCACGTGACCGTTGATCAACCCGATGACCGGCTTGTCCAACGTGACGATGGCCTTCAGCACCCCGATGAGCTGATCGCTGCGGGCCCGCTGTGGGTCGCCGACCTCGCTGGCCGAGGCCTCCGAGAGGTCCGCGCCGGCGCAGAACGTGCCGCCGGTGTGGGTCAGCACGACCGTGCGCACCGCCGGGTCGGCCGCCGCGTCCTCCAAGGCGGAGCGCAGCTCGCGCACCAACTGGTCGGACAGGGCATTGCGGTTGTGCGGCGAATCCAGCGTGACCACGGCGCGACCGGCGCTCACCTCGTACTGCACGCGACGGGTGTCCGACTCACTCATGCGATTCCTCCTGTGTGCTGGTTGCCTGCTCCCCATCATCGACGACGACGATCACCTGGCCGGGCTCGACCTGCTGACCGACGGTGACGCGCACCTCGGCGACGACACCGTCGACGTTGGCGCTGATCTGGTGCTCCATCTTCATCGCCTCCAGCCACAGCAGCGGCTGACCGGCCATGACGTGGTCACCGGGCTCGACCGCGACCCGAATGACCGCGCCCGGCATGGGCGCCACGAGCGACCCAGCGGCGACGACCGAAGCCGGATCGACGTATCGCGGCACTTCTTCCAACGTCACCGATCCGATCGGCGCGTCCACGAAGATCCGCACCCCACCGGCATCGCCGGCATCACTGGTCGTGCCGTACCGGTTGACCGTGAACGGCCTGATCACGCCGTCGATCTCGAGCCGCACCCGCTGCGGCGTCGCCTCGATGAGCTGCACGCCGGCGCCCTCGGGCAGTACGCCGTCGGCGACCTCCAGACCGGCGCGACCCAGGCGGTACCCGACCTCGACCGACTCCCCCGCACTCGTCGTGTAGGCACGCGTCTGGAACGCCGAGACGACGTTGCGCCACCCGCTGGGCAGGTCGGCACCGAAGGCGCCACCCTGACGGGCCAGGGCCGCATCGGCCAGCGCCGCCGCGAGGTGGAACATCCCCGGCTCGGCGACGTTCGACGCTCCGGTCGTCAAGGTCTCGACCTTCTCGGCGGAGAGGAACCCGGTGTCGAACCGGCCGGCCAGGAAATCTGCGTCGGTGAGGATGCCGACGAGCAACTCCCGGTTGCTGCGCAGGCCGTGCAGCTGGGTGCGTTCGAGGGCCTGGGCCAGGTGGCTCGCGGCCTCCTCGCGCGTCGGCGCCCACGTGATGACCTTGGCGACCATCGCGTCGTAGTGCGTGCCGACCTCACCGCCATCCTCGATGCCGGAGTCGAGTCGCAGCCCCACGGTGTCGAGCACCTCGAACTCGGCACTCACCCCTGGCACCTCGAACCGGTCGATGATCCCGATCTGTGGGGCGTAGTCGTCCATCGGGTCCTCGGCGTAGAGCCGCGCCTCGATCGAGTGGCCGCGCAACGACGGCTCCGATCCGTCCAGCCGGTGGCCCTCCGCCATGTCGAGTTGCAGGTTGACCAGGTCCAGCCCGGTGACGTTCTCGGTGACCGGGTGCTCGACCTGCAGGCGCGTGTTCATCTCGAGGAACCAGAACTCGCCCTGGTCGTTGGCGAGGAACTCCACGGTGCCGGCTCCGACGTACCCGACCGCAGCCGCCGCCGCCCGGGCCGCGGTCAGCAGGTCGTCACGCATCGTGCCACCGACGGCGTCGACGACCGGCGAGGGCGCCTCCTCGATGACCTTCTGGTGGCGCCGCTGGATCGAGCACTCGCGCTCGCCGAGGGCCCACACGGTGCCGTGCGCGTCGGCCATGACCTGGACCTCGACGTGCCGGCCGGTCTCGATGTAGCGCTCGACGAAGACGGTCGCGTCACCGAACGCCGATCCGGCCTCGCGGGCCGCATTCGCCATTTCGGAGTCCAGATCGGCCAGGTCGCGCACGATGCGCATCCCGCGACCGCCGCCACCGGCCGAGGCCTTGATGAGCACCGGCAACTCGGCCTCGGTGATGGCCTCGCGCTCCAGGCGCGTCAGCACCGGCACCCCGGCGGCGGCCATCAGGGCCTTCGACTCGACCTTGGAGCCCATCGAGGTGATGGCCGCCGGCGGCGGACCGATCCACGTCAGGCCCGCGTCGAGCACCGCCTGCGCGAACTCGGCGTTCTCGGAGAGGAACCCGTAACCGGGATGGATCGCGTCCGCCCCGGCGCGGCGGGCCGCGTCGATGATGAGGTCGCCGCGCAGGTACGTCTCGGCCGGGGCGTGGCCGGGCAGGCGCACGGCCGCGTCGGCCTCGTGGACGAACGGGGCGTTCGCGTCGGCGTCGGAGAACACCGCCACCGTGGCCAGTCCGCGACGGCGGCAGGTCGCGAAGACGCGCCGGGCGATCTCGCCGCGGTTGGCGACGAGGACGGAGGTGATCTGGGGGTTCGTGGTTGCCATGGTTCTCACATCCGGAAGACGCCGAAGGCATCCGTGCCTTCGACCGGGGCGGAATGGATCGCGGACAGGCTCAGGCCGAGCACGGTCCGGGTGTCGCGGGGATCGATGACGCCGTCGTCGTACACCCGCCCCGACATGAACATCGGCATCGACTCCGCGGTGATCTGCCGCTCGATGAGGTCACGCTGCATCGTGGCCGCCTCGTCGTCGAACGGCTTGCCCTGGGCGAGCGCCGAGGCCTTGCTCACGCTGTACGTCACCTCCGCGAGCTGCGCTCCGCCCATGACGGCACATCGGGCACTCGGCCAGGAGAACACGAAGCGCGGGTCGTACGCGCGGCCGCACATGCCGTAGTGCCCGGCGCCGTACGACGCTCCCATGAGCACGGAGATGTGCGGGACGGTCGAGTTCGCGACCGCGTTGATCATCATCGAGCCGTGCTTGATGATGCCCCCCTGCTCGTACTCCTTGCCCACCATGTACCCGGTGGTGTTGTGCAGGAACAGCAGGGGCGTGTCGTACCGGTTGGCCAACTGGATGAACTGCGCCGCCTTCTGGGCCTCGGCGCTGAACAGCACGCCACGCGCGTTGGCCAGGACCCCCACGGGGTAGCCGTGCACCTGTGCCCACCCCGTGACCAGCGACGACCCGTAGTTGACCTTGAACTCGTCGAAGTCGGAGTCGTCGACGACGCGGGCGATGACCTCGCGCGGGTCGAAGGGGATCTTCAGGTCCGAGGGCACGATGCCGAGCAACTCCTCGGGCGAGTACCGCGGGGGGCGAATGTCCCCGCGCGGCGCCGGCCCGGCCTTGTGCCAGTTCAGCCGGGCCACGACCCGTCGGCCCAGGCGCAGGGCGTCCTGCTCGTCGACGGCGTAGTGGTCGGCCAGGCCCGAGACCCGGGCGTGCATCGCCGCTCCGCCGAGGGACTCGTCGTCGGCGATCTCCCCGGTCGCGGCCTTGACCAGCGGTGGGCCGGCGAGGAACACCTTGGAGCGCTCCTCGATCATGATGACCTGATCGCTCATGCCGGGCAGGTAGGCGCCGCCGGCGGTGGAGTTGCCGAAGACGATGGAGATCGTCGGGATACCCGCCCGCGAGAGCTGGGTGAGGTTCCTGAACATCGCGCCGCCCGGCACGAAGATGTCCTTCTGGGTCGGCAGGTCCGCGCCGCCGGACTCGACGAGGTTGATCACCGGCAACCGGTTCTCCCGGGCGATGTCCTGCGCGCGCAACATCTTCTTCAGCGACCACGGGTTCGTCGACCCGCCGCGGACGGTGGGGTCGTTGGCCAGGATGAGGCACTCGACTCCGCTGACCTGACCGATGCCCGTGACGATGCTGCCGCCGACGGGGAACTCCGTGCCCCACGCCGCGATCGGGCTCAGCTCGAGGAACGGCGAGTCGCGGTCGATGAGCAGTTCGATGCGCTCGTGCACGGTGAGTTTGCCGCGCTGCCGGTGTCGGGCCACGGCCTTCTCGCCGCCGCCGGCGACGGCCTCGGCCGATGCGGAGTCGAGTGCGGCCAGGTTGGCCGTCATGGTCGCCGCGCCGTCCCGGAAGGTCTCCGAGGAGGTGTCGAGGGTGGATCTGATGATCGTCATGAGGTCAGCCCCAGTCGTCGGGCGGCGAGCTCGGTGAGGATCTCCACCGTGCCGCCGCCAATGCCGTTGATCCGCATGTCGCGGTGTTGCCGCTCGACCTCGGTGCCGGTCATGTACCCGGCGCCACCGAACAGTTGGACCGCTTGGTGGGTGACCCACTCCCCGGCCTCGGTGCCGGTGTTCTTGGCGAAGCAGACCTCCGCGATGAGGTCGCTGTCACCGTCGACCGCCCGATCGACGACGTTGCGGGTGTAGACCCGGGCGACGTCGATGCGCCGCGCCATCTCGGCGAGCGTCATCTGCACGTGCTGGCGAGAGATGAGCGGCTGCCCGAACGTCTCCCGGTCGCGGCACCATTGGGTGGTCAGGTCGAGGCAACGCTGCGCCTGCGAGTACGCCTGCGCCGCCAGCATGACCCGCTCGGAGACGAAGCCGGACCCGATCATCGCGAACCCGCCGTTCTCGGCTCCGATGAGGTTGGTGACCGGCACGCGCACGTCGGTGAACGACAGTTCCGCGGTGTCGGAGCAGCGCCAGCCCATCTTGTCGAGTTTGCGCGTCACCTCGAATCCCGGTGTGTCCGTGGGGATCACGATGAGGGAGATGCCCCGCGCGCCCTTGAGTTCGGGGCCGCCGGTGCGCACGGCGGCGGTGACGAAGTCGGCCCGCACGCCGGAGGTGATGAACGTCTTGGCGCCGTTGATGACGAACTCGTCGCCCTCGCGCCGCGCGGTCGTGCGCAGGCCACCGACGTCGGAGCCGCCGCCCGGCTCGGTGATTGCCAGCGAGCCGATGAGCTCACCGGCGAGCGTCGGCCGCACCCATTTCTCGACGAGTTCCGCGGAACCGAACGCGGCGATGTGCGGGCAGGCGATGCCCGGCGTGAACAGGGACGCCTGCACCCCCGCGGCGGCGCCGGCCTCGTGCAGCGCCTCGGTGACGACGAGCATCTCGCGCAGTCCACCGCCGCCGCCACCGACCTCCTCGGCGAACGACGCTCCGATCAGCCCGAGGTCACCGGCCTTTCTCGAGAGCTCGCGCGGCAGTTCGCCCGCTCGTTCCCACTCGTCCTGGTACGGCAGCACCTCGCGGCGGACAAACTCGTAGACGGTCTCGCGCAGGGCGGTGAGTTCCTCGCTGCGCCAGTCCTGGTGGCTCATGCCAACTCCTTGGGGGTTTCCGGGGCCTCGACCAGGTGGCGGGGCACGTCGACGTATCGCGAGCGCACCCACTCGGCCACGCCCTTGGCCTGGGGGTCGAAGCGGGCGTTGTAGGCGACGCCTTCGCCGAGCAGTCCCTCGATGACGAAATTGAGGGAGCGCAGATTGGGCAGGACCGCGCGGGTGACGCGTAGGCCTTCGGCCTCGGGCAGGAGCGCGGTGAGCGCGGCCGAGGTGAGCATGTCCCGGGCCCAGGTCCAGGCCGCGTCGTCGCGGGCCCAGAGCCCGACGTTGGCGTTGCCGCCCTTGTCGCCGCTGCGGCCGCCGAGCAGGTGCCCCAGCGGGATACGCACCGTGTCGCTGGCTGTCGCGCCGGCGCTCGTGGTGCCGTTGTCGACCCCGGCCGGTTCGAGCGGCGCGGTCTGCGCCGGCGGGTCGACGTGCTCGGTCTCGCCGTTGGACAGCACGACCGTGTGGGCCGGCACGCCCTGCGGCACATACGCCGGGGTGTACGCCCCGTACATCGCGCCGCGCCCGGGCGGGGTCGTCGTGTGGAAGCCGGGGTAGCTGCCGAGCGCGGTCTCGACGGCCGCCCCGGAGATC
>NZ_BCRE01000101.1 GCF_001552435.1 Kribbia dieselivorans NBRC 106261 | reverse complement strand
GGGGCCGTCGCGTTCGGGGTCGACGCCCTCTCCGGCGACGCGGACGCGCGGCACGGCGCTCCGGTCCGGGTGGGGCGTGATGGCCTTGAACTCCCCCTGCGCCACTAGGCGGGCCACGGCCGGTGAGACCGCGAAGCCGCCGGTGAGCAGGGCGCTGCCCTCGAGGGCGGCGCGCTGGCGCAGGACCTCTCGGACATGCGGGTACGGCGCGCGCGGTTCGTCGTGAAGGTCGTCACCGTCGTCCCACCACGCGGCCAGGCCACAATTCTGC
The DNA here is from genome assembly GCF_001552435.1 of Kribbia dieselivorans NBRC 106261. GTDB lineage: Bacteria > Actinomycetota > Actinomycetes > Actinomycetales > Dermatophilaceae > Kribbia > Kribbia dieselivorans. Next base: position 30,066 of record NZ_BCRE01000101.1, on the reverse strand, counting down.
AGCGGGGCGAACGCCGCGGCGCGGGTGCCGATGACGATGTCGACGTGCCCGCGCAGCACCTTCAACCACGCGGTGTACCGCGCCTGGGGGCCCTGATCGGCGGTGAGCACGACGTGCCGGCCCCGACCGACCAACTCGGTCAGCGCGCCGTCGACCCGGTAGACGTCACGACGATCCGGCAGGACGATCAGGCTCGAGCGACCCCCGAGGTGCGTGACGACGGCCGCCTGGGCCAACGCCGCCGGCCAGTCCTGATCCCCCGACGGGGCCGGTAGCGCGTTCCACACTGCCCGTGGGGCCTCACCGCCCGCCACGCGTCGGAGGAATGCCGCGCCGGCCGGGTAGCGCCGCCACGCCGGTGGGCCGGACTCGCCCCAGGTGATGCGGTCCCCATCCAGCTCGGGCTGTTCGGGTGCCTCGGTCGCCAACGCCTGCTCGGCACGCGCATGCCGCGGGGGGATGGCCAGGCGCAGCACGTCGCCGACCGACCCGGCGCAGCGGGCGGCCACCGCCGTGGCGAGGTCGAGCAGTGCCGGAGTGAGCACCACCTCGGGTGAGACGACGCGGCGCAGCGGGCTGAGTTTGCCGTCATGGTCGGCGTGGGGCTTGCGGGCCACGACGTAGCCGGGCAGGTCACGCCCGGCGAAGCGCACCTTGACGCGCACCCCGGGTTGGGCGGCCTCGTGCTGGTCGGCCAGGACGAGGTAGTCGAAGGGTCGGTCGAGGTGAGACAGCCCGGTCTCGACGAGCACCTCGGCGACGGGATCGACGGGCGCGAGATCGGAGCGCCGATCACCCACCGTCGCCGGCGGCGGTGGGTGATCGCGCACGACGAAGCGCAGCAGGGCGAGTTGCTGCGCTCTGTCGTGGGGCGAATCGGGGCCGTCGGTCATGTCGGCCAACCTAGCGAGGCGGACCGACATCGCTTCACGAACTGATGGCGCGCTGCAGTTCCTCGACCCGGTTGGTCTCCTCCCAGGTGAAGGAGGGCAGCCCGGCCTTGGTCGTGCCGCGGCGGCCGAAGTGACCGTAGGCCGCGGTCGGGGCGTAGATCGGGCGGAGCAGGTCGAGGTCCTCGATCAGGGCCATCGGGCGCAGGTCGAAGACCTTGCTGATCGCGTCGCGGATCGTGTCTTGCGGCGTCGTCTCGGTGCCGAAGGTCTCCACGTACAGCCCCACCGGGTTGGCCTTGCCGATGGCGTACGACACCTGCACCTCGCAGCGCTCGGCCAGACCGGCGGCCACGACGTTCTTGGCGACCCACCGCATGGCGTAGGCGGCCGAGCGGTCGACCTTCGACGGGTCCTTGCCCGAGAACGCGCCACCACCGTGGCGGGCCATGCCGCCATAGGTGTCGACAATGATCTTGCGGCCCGTCAGTCCGGCATCGCCCATGGGTCCGCCGATGACGAACTTGCCCGTCGGGTTGATGAGCGCGCGGTACCCGTCGGTGGAGATCGTGCCGCCCTGCTCCGCGAACTCGGCCAGGACCGGGTCGATGACGTGGGCGCGGATCTCGGGCTCGAGCTGCCCGCGCAGGTCGATGCCGTCGGCGTGCTGGGTCGAGAGCACGACGGTGTCGAGGCGCACGGCCCGGTCGTTGTCGTACTCGATGGTGACCTGGGTCTTGCCGTCGGGGCGCAGGTAGGCGAGCTCGCCGCTCTTGCGCACCGCGGTGAGCCGCTCGGCGAGGCGGTGGGCCAGGTGGATCGGCAGCGGCATGAGCTCGGCGGTGTCCTTGGACGCGTAGCCGAACATCAGGCCCTGGTCGCCGGCGCCCTGCTTCTCCTTCGGGTCGACGCCGCCGGTGCGGGTCTCGAACGCGGTGTCGACGCCCTGGGCGATGTCGGGGCTCTGCTGGCCGATGGAGATCGACACGCCACAGGAGCGGCCGTCGAAGCCCTTGTCGGAGGAGTCGTAGCCGACCTCGTTCGCGACGAGGTTGCGGATCAGCGCGGGGATCTCGACGTAGGCGCTGGTCGTCACCTCACCGGCGACGTGCACCAGACCGGTGGTGACCATGGTCTCGACCGCGACACGCGCGTGGGGGTCCTGCTCGAGGATCGCGTCGAGGATGTTGTCCGAGATCTGGTCACAGATCTTGTCGGGGTGGCCCTCGGTGACGGACTCGGAGGTGAACAGGCGACCGGACACGCGGACTCCCTCGGTGTGACGATGGTGGACGGCGGACCCATCGGTCCGCAGAGAACGACAATAGACGACGAAGTCGGGCGGACCGACGACGCCGGGTTACGCCTTCGGCAGCAGCGTGCCCACGACGTCCCACACGACACCGGCGATGACGTGCTTGTTCGCCGGGCCGGCGACGATCTCGTCGTCGGAGTCTCGCTGCAGCACATGCACGGTGTTCTCGTCCTGGCCGAACGTCGTGTCGACCCCGACCTCGTTGACGACGAGCACGTCGCAGCCCTTGCGGGCCAACTTCTCGCGCCCGTGTTCGAGCACCGACTTGTTCGCGTCTCCGGTCTCCGCGGCGAACCCGACGATGATCGGGCTGGGGGCATGCCCGCGGTCGGCGACGAGCCCGGCGAGGATGTCGGGGTTGCGCACGAGTTCGACGGTCGGTGCGGCGTCGGGATCGGCCGGGTCGTGGGTCTTCTTGATCTTCGCGTCGACGTAGTGCTTCGGGCGGAAGTCGGCTACCGCGGCGGCCATGACGATGACGTCGGCCTCATGGGCGCGGGAGGTCACCGCCTCCTGCAACTCCAGCGCCGACCCGACCCGGATGCAGGTCACGCCCGCCGGCACAGGTTCGGCCGAGTTCGCCGAGAGCAACGTCACCTGCGCGCCGCGGCGCGCGGCGACGTCGGCGATCGCGTGGCCCTGCTTGCCGGAGGATCGATTGCCCAGGAATCGCACGGGGTCGAGGGGTTCGCGGGTGCCACCGGAGGTGACGATGACGCGCCGGCCGGCCAACGGCCCGGCCGCGTTCGACGCTCCGGCACCACTCGACGCTCCGGCGTGGGCCGCGGCGAGGGCCTCGTCGTGGATGCGCTCGGGTTCGGGCAGACGCCCCGGACCGGTGCCCTTGCCGGTCAGCCGCCCCGAGTCGGGCTCGACGACCGTGACGCCCCGGGCCCGGAGGGTCGCCACGTTGGCGACGGTGGCCGGGTGGTCCCACATCTCGGTGTGCATGGCCGGCGCCAGCACGATCGGACAGCGGGCGGTCAGCAGGACATTGGTGAGCAGGTCATTGGCCAACCCCGTCGCCGCCCGCGCGAGCAGGTCGGCCGTCGCGGGGGCGACCACGACGAGGTCGGCCTCCTGCCCGATGCGCACGTGGGGCACATCGGTGATGTTGCTCCACACATCGGTCTGGATCGGCTTGCCCGACAGCGCCTCCCACGTGGGGGCGCCGACGAAGCGCAGCGCGTTGTCGGTCGGGACGACGGTGACGTCGTGACCCTCCTCGGTGAACAGTCGCAGCAGCAGCGCCGCCTTGTACGCGGCGATCCCGCCGGTGACACCGAGGACGATCTTCACGCCTCACCCTTCCCTCGAGGTGCGGTGGTGCCGGGGCCTCAGGCCTCCGTCGGCTCCATGGTCAGCAGGTCGGAGTCGATCTCGCGCAGCGCGATGGACAGCGGCTTGTCGGCGACGTCGGAATCGACGAGCGGGCCGACGTGCTCCAGCAGGCCCTCCTGCAGTTGGCTGTAGTACGCGTTGATCTGGCGGGCACGCTTGGCGGCGTAGATCACCAGGGCGTACTTGCTGTCGGCGTGCTGCAGCAGGTCGTCGATCGGCGGCTTGGTGATGCCGATCGGGTTGGCCTGGGTGCCGGAGCCGATGAACTGCTCGGCGGACTTCTCCGGGGTCACGGACACGTGTGGGTCACTCCTGTTTCAGTGGGATTCCATCAAGTGTACGAGTTCCTCTGCCGCACGGCGAACATCGTCGTTGACGATGGTCACGTCGAACTCGTCCTGGGCGGCCAGTTCGACCCGCGCCGTGGCCAGTCTGGCCTCCCGCTCGGCCTCGGTCTCGGTGCCGCGACCGACGAGCCGTTTGACCAGTTCGTCCCAGCTCGGCGGGGCCAGGAACACGAACAGCGCGTCGGGTGCGCTCTGGCGAACCTGCCGCGCGCCCTGCAGATCGATCTCGAGCAGGGCCATGCCGCCGCGGTCGAGAACCTCGTCGACCGGTGTGCGCGGCGTGCCGTACGACGCGCGACCGTGCACGACGGCGTGTTCGAGCAGTTCGTCGTCACGGACGAGGTCGTCGAACTCGTCGTCGTTGATGAACCGGTAGTGGACCCCGTCGACCTCACCGGGGCGGGGGTTGCGGGTCGTCACCGACACCGACAGCCACACCTCGGGGTGGTGCTCCCGGATGTACGCCGACACCGTGCCCTTGCCGACGGCGGTGGGCCCCGCCAGCACGACGAGGCGATGGCGACGCGGGGAGGAGTTGGGCGAGTCCACGACCATCCTTGGCGACCGGTCAGGCCTTCTCGAAGATCTCGACGAGGGCAGCGATCTGGTTCGCGCCCAGACCGCGCACGCGACGCGACTCCGAGATCCCGACCTCGGCCATGATCTGCCGGGCCCGCACCCGACCCACGCCCGGCATGGACTCCAGGAGCGCGGTGACCTTCATCTTGCCGATGACCTCGTTCGTCTTGCCCTGCGCGATGACCTCGGAGATCGAGCCGCGAGCGTACTTGAGGCGGTGCTTGACCTCGGCCCGCTCACGCCGCACGAGGGCGGCCTTCTCCAGGGCCGCGGCGCGTTGTTCCGATGTCAGGGTGGGAAGTGCCACTGGTCGTCCTTCTCTCAGGCGCAGTACAAGGGGGGATTCCGATCGGCTGGGCCACCGACGGCGCGTGCTGCGCAGGGCTAACCTAGCCGCCGCCACACCCGCGACACGCCGGGGGTCACCTCAACGGAGCACGGTGGCCAGGGCCTCGCCGACGGCCGCCGCCCGAGCCCGCAACGCGGCCACCTCCGGGCCGGCCTGGAGCACGTCTCGACTGCTCGCCGCGAGCACCTGCCGGCGGGCCGGGCCGAAGACCTGTTCGGCGTCCGAGGCGGTCGCGCCCTGCGCCCCGAAACCCGGTGCCAGCAGGGGGGCGTTGGCGGCCACGAGGTCCAGACCGAGGTCGCCGACCGCCGACCCGACGGTCGCGCCGATGACCAGCCCGATCGAGCCCAACTCCCCCGCCGCGGCCGCGGCCGAGTTGTCACCGGTGACGCCGTCGACGACGTGCCCGGCCACGGACCGACCATCCCGCTGCGCGTGCTGCACCGCCGGGCCATCCGGGTTGGACGTCAGCGCCAGGGCGAACACGCCGCGCCCCGTGGCCAGGGCCAGGTCGATCGCCGGGCGCAGGGAGCCGTACCCGAGGTAGGGGTTGACGGTGATCGCATCGACCGGGGCCGGAGCGTCGTCGGCCAGGAACGCCGCCGCGTACGCCTCCATCGTCGTGCCGATGTCGCCACGCTTGACGTCGAGGACAACGATCGTGCCGGCCGCACGCAACTCCTCGGTGGCCCGTTCGAGCAGGGCGATCCCGCGGGCGCCGAAGACCTCGAAGAACGCCGATTGGGGCTTGACCGCGGCCACCGTGCCGGCGAACGCCTCGACACAGGTCAGGGTGAACCGCTCGAGGCCACTGATCGTGTACGGCAGACCCCAGCGCTCGACGAGCGCGCGGTGCGGGTCGATGCCGGCGCACAGCGGGCCGTGGGTGTCCATGGCCGCGCTGAGCCGCGCGCCGAAGGGCAACGGAGCCTCGTGGGCCGCGGGCGTCTGGCGCATCAGGCGGTCCTCTCGTGGGCGATGCCGACGACGTCGGTGAATCGGGTGAAGCCGTGCCCGGCGATGAGGTCGGCCACTTGGTCGCGCACCCGGATCGGCGCGGTCGGGTCGTTGAAGATCGCCGTGCCCACCTGGATCGCGCTGGCTCCGGCCGCGACGAGTTCGAGCGCGTCCGTGCCCGTGCGCACTCCCCCGACGCCGAGGATCGGGGCGAGCGGCAACCGACCGGCCCGCATCGCGGCGTGCACCTGCCAGATCGCCCGCACCGCAACCGGCCGGATCGCCGGTCCGCTCAGCCCGCCGGTCACGCCCGCCAGATGGGGGCGGAGCCGCTCGGTGTCGATGCCGATGCCGAGCAGGGTGTTGATCATCGTCAGGCCGTGCGCGCCCGCGTCGAGCGCGGCGTCGGCGATCTCGACGATGTCGGTGACATCCGGGGTGAGTTTGGCGAACAACGGCACCGAGTGCGGTGCCTCGGCCCGCACGAGCGAGATGACCTGTCGTGACGACTCCGGGGCACACGCGAACACCAGCCCGCGGTTGGCGACGTTCGGGCAGGAGATGTTCACCTCGATCGCGGCAACGCAGTCGAACGCCTCGGCGGCGACGAGGCTGCGGGTCACGGTGGCGAACTCCGCGGCTGTCGACCCGGCGATCGAGACGATGACCCGCGCCCCGACGGAGCGCAGCCACGGCAGGTCCTTCTCGATGAAGGCGTTGATGCCCGGGCCCTGCAGCCCGATGGAGTTGAGCATGCCCGAGTCGGTCTCGGCCATGCGCGGCGTCCCGCGACCCGACTGCGGGTTCGCCTTGACCGACTTCGTCACGAACGCGCCGAGCTGCGCGACATCGATGAAACGGTGCAGCTCCGGGCCGTTCGCGGCGCACCCGGAGGCGGTCATGATCGGGTTCGCGAGCCGGGCTCCGGCCAGGTCGACGGACAGGTCGACGGCAGCGGCGGTGACCATCAGGACTCCCCCTCCGGTAGCGGGTCGGAGCCGGCCCATCCGGGCGAGCCGAGCGCGTCGTCGGGGACGTGACAGATCCCGTCAGTCCACGCGTCCCAGCGCACGCGATCGCCGCGGAACACCGGACCACTCAGACACGAGCGCACCATGCTCGTCACCCCGTCGTCGTCGGCGATCGGCATGACACAGGTCATGCACACCCCGACGCCGCAGGCCATGGCCTCCTCAACGGCGACCTGCGCGACGATGCCGCGCGCGGCCGCGAGCTCACTGATGGAGCGCAGCATGCCCATCGGCCCACACCCGTACACGACCGCGGCCGACGAGCGCTCGAACACCTCCGGCAGCACGTCGCTGACCCAGCCCTTGACCCCGGCCGAGCCGTCGTCGGTGGTGATGGTCACGCCGTCGGCGGCGGTGCGCGCCAGGGCCGCGCCGAACAGGCGGGCGTGGGTGGCCGCCCCGAGCACGATCTCGACCGGGCACCCGCGCTCCCGTAGCGCCTGCGCGAGCCAGAACAACGGAGCCGAGCCGTACCCGCCGCCCACGAGGACGCACGGTACGGGCGAGGTCGGCAGTGGGAACGGCTTGCCGAGCGGGCCGATGAGGTCGATCGAGGTACCGGCCGGCTGCGCGGTGAGCCACTGCGTCCCGGCGCCGGCTGCGGACACGACGACCTCGACGGTGTCGCCGTACGTGCCGGCCGGGGTCACCTGGTGGATCGAGAAGGCCCGGCGCAACAGTTTCGACGACGTGGCGTCGCCGATCGCGACGGCGATGAACTGCCCCGGTCGGGCCAGGTCCGCGATCCCCGGAGCGACGAAGGTCAGGTGCTGGTAGGCCCCGACCGGGCGCGTGGCGACGAGTTCGGCCTGCACCTGGATGACCCCGGCGCCCTCCCGCGCCGCGATCGTCCGGGTCCGCTCGGTCACGCCGGTCATGACGCGTGCGCCCCGTTCCGGCCATACAGGTCCAGCGCCAACGCGTGATCCTGCAACGGCTTGACCGTCAGCTCACCCGACAGGCGCGCCTCGATGGCCTGCACCGCGGCGCCCAGGCCGTGCACCGTCGTGATGATCGGCTTGTCCATCGCCGTGATCGCCGCGCGGATCTGGTAGCCGTCGGCGCGGGCGTGCTGACCCGAGGGGGTGTTGAAGACCATGTCGATCTCGCCGGCATTGATCCGGTCGACGATGCTCGACTCCCCCGCGGCCCGCTCGGAGTGCTTCCCGACGACCTCGGCCTCGATCCCGTTGCGCCGCAACACATCCGCCGTTCCGGAGGTCGCCACGATGGAGAAGCCGAGGTCACGCAGCCGCTTGATCGGGAAGATCATCGCGCGCTTGTCGCGGTTGGCCACCGAGACGAAGACCGTGCCGGAGGTCGGCAGGTCCCCCGACACCCCGAGCTGGCCCTTGGCGAAGGCCAGGCCGAAGGTGTCGTCGATGCCCATGACCTCACCGGTCGAACGCATCTCCGGGCCGAGGAGGGTGTCGACGACCTGGCCCTCGCGCGTGCGGAACCGCTTGAACGGCAGCACGGCCTCCTTGACCGACATCGGCGCGTGCGGCGGCAGGGAGCCGCCGTCGCCGGTGGCCGGCAGCACGCCCTCGGCGCGCAGGTCGGCGATGCTCGCGCCGAGCATGACGCGCGCGGCGGCCTTGGCGATCGGGACTCCGGTGGCCTTGGCCACGAACGGCACGGTGCGCGAGGCCCGCGGGTTGGCCTCGAGCACGTAGAGCACGTCCTGGGCCAGGGCGAACTGCACGTTCATCAGGCCACGCACGCCGATGCCCTCGGCGAGCTTGCGGGTGGCCTCGCGGACGCGGGCCAACTCGCCGTCGCCGAGCGTCGACGGCGGCAGGGTGCACGAGGAGTCACCGGAGTGGATGCCGGCCTCCTCGATGTGCTCCATGATCCCGCCGAGGTACATCTCCTCGCCGTCGTAGAGCGCGTCGACGTCGATCTCGATGGCGTCGTCGAGGAACCGGTCGACGAGGATCGGGTGCTCCGGCGAGGCCAGCGCCGCGCGGGTCACGTACTCCGAGAGGGTCGTGTCGTCGTAGACGATCTCCATGCCGCGGCCGCCGAGCACGTAGCTGGGGCGGACGAGCACCGGGTACCCGATCTCCCGGGCGACCTCGACGGCCTCCTCGGCGGTGTAGGCCGTGCCGTGCTTGGGCGCGACCAGACCGGCCTCGGCGAGCACACGACCGAAGTGGCCGCGGTCCTCGGCGAGGTCGATGGCCTCCGGCGAGGTGCCGACGATCGGTACGCCGGCGTCCTTGAGGGCCTGGGCCAGGCCGAGCGGGGTCTGCCCGCCGAACTGGACGATGACCCCGGCGATCGGGCCGGCCTGCGACTCGGCATGCACGACCTCGAGGACGTCCTCGAGCGTGAGCGGCTCGAAGTACAGCCGTGACGAGGTGTCGTAGTCGGTCGAGACGGTCTCGGGGTTGCAGTTGACCATGATCGTGTCGTATCCGGCCGCCCGCAGCGAGAAGGAGGCGTGCACGCACGAGTAGTCGAACTCGACTCCCTGACCGATGCGGTTGGGGCCGGAACCGAGGATGATCACCGCCGGGTTCTCGCGCGCGGTGACCTCGTTCTCCTCGTCGTACGAGGAGTAGTGATACGGGGTCTTGGCCTCGAACTCGGCCGCACACGTGTCGACCGTCTTGTAGACCGGCCGGATGCCCAGGGCGTGACGCACCCCGCGCACGACCGCCTCGTCGAGGTGCCGCAGCGAGGCGAGTTGCGCATCGGAGAACCCGTGCCGCTTGGCCAGCCGCAGCAGGTCGGCGGTGAGTTCGTCGGCCGTCTCGATGCGGGTCGCGATCGTGTTGATCTTCTCGATCTGGTCGAGGAACCACGGGTCGATCTTCGTCACCGCGTGGACCTGCTCGACACTGAGCCCGCCGCGCAGTGCCTGCTGCACCTGGACGAGGCGCCCGTCGGTCGGCGTCGCGGCCTGGCCGAGGATGACGTTGGCCTCCTCCAGGGTCGGCGTGGGCTCGTTCCAGTGGAACGACGATCCCTTCCGCTCCATCGACCGCAGCGCCTTCTGCAGGGCCTCGGTGAAGTTGCGGCCCAGCGACATCGCCTCCCCGACAGACTTCATCGTCGTGGTCAACGTCGGGTCGGCGGCCGGGAACTTCTCGAACGCGAACCGCGGCACCTTGACGACGACGTAGTCGATCGTCGGCTCGAACGCCGCCGGGGTCTCCTGCGTGATGTCGTTGGGCACCTCGTCGAGGGTGTAGCCGATGGCCATCTTCGCGGCGATCTTGGCGATCGGGAAGCCGGTGGCCTTGGAGGCGAGCGCCGACGACCTCGACACGCGCGGGTTCATCTCGATGACGATGATCCGCCCGTTCTCGGGGTTGACCGCGAACTGGATGTTGCAGCCGCCGGTGTCGACGCCCACCTCGCGGATCACCGCGATGCCGATGTCGCGCAGCCGCTGGTACTCGCGGTCGGTCAGGGTCAGCGCCGGGGCGACGGTGATGGAGTCACCGGTGTGCACGCCCATCGGGTCGAGGTTCTCGATGGAGCAGACGACCACGACGTTGTCGTTGTGATCGCGCATGAGTTCGAGTTCGTACTCCTTCCAGCCCAGGATCGACTCCTCGAGGAGCACCTCGGTGGTCGGGCTGTACTGCAGGCCGGCGCCACCGATGCGGCGCAGGTCCTCCTCGTCGTAGGCGAAGCCGGAGCCCAGTCCGCCCATGGTGAAGGAGGGCCGCACGACGACGGGGTAGCCGAGTTCGGCCGCGCCGGCGAGCAGGTCGTCCATCGAGTGACAGATGACCGACTTGGCGGATTCGGCGCCGCAGCGCTCGACGACACCCTTGAACCGCTCGCGGTCCTCACCGAGTTCGATGGCCTCGACGTTGGCGCCGATGAGCGGGCAGTTGTACTTCTCGAGCACCCCGTTGGCGTGCAGGGCCATGGCGGTGTTCAGCGCGGTCTGGCCGCCGAGGGTGGCGAGCACCGCGTCCGGGCGCTCCTTGGCGATGATCTTCTCGACCACCTCAGGGGTGATCGGCTCGACGTAGGTGGCGTCGGCGAACTCCGGGTCGGTCATGATCGTGGCCGGGTTCGAGTTGACGAGGATGACCCGCAGGCCCTCCTCACGCAGCACGCGGATGGCCTGGGTGCCGGAGTAGTCGAACTCGCAGGCCTGGCCGATGACGATCGGGCCGGAGCCGATGACGAGGACGGAGTTGAGGTCGCTGCGCTTGGGCATCAGGCGTGAATTCCCTTCTCGGAGTGGGCGTTGCGCGCCATGAGGTCGACGAAGCGATCGAACAGGTAGGCGGAGTCGTGCGGGCCGGCAGCGGCCTCGGGGTGGAACTGCACGGAGTAGGCCGGCACGTCGAGGCATTCGAGGCCCTCGACGACGTCGTCGTTGAGACCGACGTGGGTGACGCGCACGCGGCCGAACTCGGTGTCGACCTCGCCCTCGAGCGGAGCGTCGACGGCGAACCCGTGGTTCTGCGCGGTGATCTCGACCTTGCCGGTGGTGCGGTCCATGACCGGCTGGTTGATGCCGCGGTGGCCGTACTTGAGCTTGTACGTGCCGAAGCCGAGGGCCCGGCCGAGCAACTGGTTGCCGAAGCAGATGCCGAACAGCGGCATCCGGGCCTGCAGCGCCTCGCGGATGACCGCGACCTGCGGGTCGGCGGTGGCCGGGTCACCCGGCCCGTTGGAGAAGAAGATCCCGTCGGGATTCACGGCCAGGCAGTCCGCGTAGGTCGCGTCGTAGGGCAACACGTGCACCTCGATCCCGCGTTCGGAGAGGCGTTGGGGCGTCATCGACTTGATCCCCAGGTCGATCGCGGCGACGGTGAAGCGCTTCTCGCCGACCGCGGGGACGACGTAGGCCTGCGTCGTGCTCACCTCGGCGGCCAGGTCCGCACCGGCCATCTGTGGCGAGGCGAGGACCTGGTCGAGCAGCTGCTCGCCGGTCTGCGTCGCGGCCTCGCCGGAGAAGATGCCCACCCGCATGACACCGCGCTCCCGTAGGTGGCGGGTCAGTGCGCGGGTGTCGACCCCGCTGATGCCGACGATGCCCTGGGTGGCCATGCGTTCGTCGAGCGACACCGTGGAGCGCCAGTTGCTCGGGCGCGGCGACGGGTCGCGCACGACCAGGCCGGCGACCCAGATCTGGTTCGATTCGTAGTCCTCGTCGTTCCAGCCGGTGTTGCCGATGTGCGGGGCGGTGAGGACGACGACCTGCCGGTGGAACGACGGGTCGGTCAACGTTTCCTGGTAGCCGGTCATCCCGGTCGAGAACACGGCCTCGCCGAAGGTGGTGCCGATCGCGCCGAACGCCTCACCGGCGAAGGTTCGGCCGTCTTCGAGCACGAGCACGGCGGGTTGGTCAGACACGGGTGAGGTCACAGGGGGCTCCGTTCTGGGCGGTGGTCGTTCCGCGGAGGATCGTCGTGTGCACGGTTCCGCGGAACGAGCGGCCGTGCCAGGGGTTGTTGCGGGAGTAGGACTGCGAGGCTGACCGGTCGACGGTCAGCGTCGCGTCGGGGTCGATGAGCACGAGGTTGGCGGCCTCACCGACGGCGAGGTCGCCGCCGTGGTCGGTCAGACCGGCGAGGCGGGCGGGGGCCTGGGACATGACCCGGGCGACGTCGCGCCAGGTCATCTGTTCGGTGCGAACGAAGACGTCGCTGATGACCGCCAGGCTCGTCTCGAGGCCGAGGACACCGAAGGCCGCGTCGACGAACGCGTGCTCCTTGTCCTGGCGGGCGTGCGGCGCGTGGTCGGTCGCGACGACGTCGATCGTCCCGTCGAGCAGGCCGGCGCGGATGGCGTCGACGTCCTCCTGCGGGCGCAACGGCGGGTTGACCTTGTAGTCGGGGTCGTAGCCGAGCAACTCCTCCGTGGTCAGGAAGAGGTGGTGCGGGGTGGCCTCGGCGGTCAGGGCGATGCCCTTGGCCTTGGCCCAGCGCACGACCTCGAGGCCCTCGGCGGTGGTGACGTGCGCGACGTGCACACGGGAGTTGGTGTGCGCGGCGAGCATCGCGTCGCGGGCGATGATGCTCGACTCCGCCACCGGCGGCCAGCCGGGCAGACCGAGCCGCCCGGAGATCTCGCCTTCGTGGCAGCACGCGCTCGGCCCGGCCAGGCTCGGGTCCTGGGCGTGCTGGGAGACGACGCCACCGAACGAGCGCACATACTCCAGCGCGCGGCGCATGACGCGGCTGTCGGCCACGCAGCGCCCGTCATCGCTGAAGACCCGCACCGCCGCGCGGGAACGGTGCATCAGCCCGAGTTCGGCAAGTTGCTGCCCCTCCAGCCCGTGGGTGACGGCCCCGATCGGGTGGACGTCGCACAGCCCGGTGCGCGCCCCGAGGTCGAGGATGCGCTCGGCGGCCTCCGCCGTGTCGGTGACCGGGGAGGTGTTGGCCATGGCCAGCACCGCGGTGAACCCACCGACCGCGGCCGCGCGGGTACCCGAGGCGATCGTCTCGGCGTCCTCCCGACCGGGCTCGCGCAGGTGGGTGTGGACGTCGACGAGGCCGGGCAGCAGGACCAACCCGTCGGCGTCGATCGTCTCGACGCTGCGGCCAGCGACCGCGGCGGCGTCGATCGGAGAATCACTGGCGATCTCGACGATCCGGCCGTCGGCCACGAGCACGTCGGCGGTGCGATCGCCCAGGAGTCGGGCACCCCGGATGAGCAGGTCGGTCATGCCGTCATCTCCAGTCCGCCGGTCGTGAGGAGGTGGTAGAGCACCGACATGCGCACCGCCACGCCGGCGGCGACCTGGTCGAGCACGCGTGACTGGGCCGCGTCGGCGGCCTCGGGCGCGATCTCCAGGCCACGGTTCATCGGGCCGGGGTGGCAGATGACGAGGTCGGCGTTCGCGGCGGCCGCGGTGGCCAGGCGGTCGCGGGTCAGGCCGTAGTGGACCGTGTACTCCCGCGGTGTCGGGAAGAAGCCGCCGCTCATCCGCTCGCGCTGGACGCGCAGCATCATCAGCGCGTCCGGGCCGGAGGCGATGACCTCGTCGAGGTCGGTGGCCAGGGCGAACCCGTCGGTCTGCGCCCACTCACCGATGCCGCTGGGCATGAGCGTGTGCGGGGCGACGAGCGTGACCCTCGCGCCGAGCTTGGCCAGGGCCAGCAGATTGGAGCGCACGACCCGCGAGTGCGTCAGATCCCCGACGATCGCGACGTGCCGGCCCTCGACCGAGCCGCCGAACGCGTGCTCCATCGTGTAGGCGTCGAGGAGGGCCTGGGTCGGGTGCTCGTGCGTTCCGTCTCCGGCGTTGACGATGTGCGCGTCGACCCAGCCGGCCACCTGGTGGGCGGCGCCCGAGGCGGAGTGGCGAATGACGATCGCGTCCACGCCCATCGCGGCGATCGTCTGGGCGGTGTCGCGCAGCGACTCCCCCTTGGAGGTCGAGCTGCCCTTGGCCGAGACGTTGATGACGTCGGCCGAGAGCCACTTGCCGGCGATCTCGAAGGAGGAGCGGGTGCGCGTGGAGTCCTCGAAGAAGAGGTTGACGATGGTGCGGCCGCGCAGGGTCGGCACCTTCTTGACCTCGCGGCGCTGCACGTCCTGCATCTGGGAGGCGGTGTCGAGCAGGGCGCGCAGGGCCGGCAGGTCGAGGTCGGCGATGCTCAGCAGGTGCTTGGGCATCGACAGCGGCGGCGCGCCGGTCGCCACCTCGGCGCTGGTGTCGGTGGGGGTGGTCATCGCGCTCCTCCCGCGGAGATGGACACGTACTCCGCGTCGTCGATGCCCTTGAGCCGCACGCTGACGCGCTCCGAGGTCGACGTCGGGAGGTTCTTGCCGACGTGGTCGGCGCGGATCGGGAAGTCACGGTGGCCGCGGTCGACGAGGACGGCCAGGCGCACCGCCCGGGGGCGGCCGTAGTCGGCCAGGCTGTCCATGGCGGCGCGGATCGTGCGGCCGGAGAAGAGGACGTCGTCGACGAGCACGACGATCCGGTCGTCGATGCCGCCGGGCGGGATCACCGTCGGGACCGGTGCGCGAGTCGGCTGTTTGCGCAGGTCGTCGCGGTACATGGTGATGTCGAGGATGCCGTGCGGCACGTTCACACCCTCGACGTCGGCGATGATCGCCGCCAGGCGCTCGGAGAGGGTCACGCCGCGAGTCGGGATGCCCAGCAGAACGAGGTCGTCGGCGCCGCGGTTGCGTTCGAGGATCTCGTGGGCGATGCGCTTGAGCGCACGCGCGATGTCGGCCTCCGACAGGACGCGTTTCTCGGCGTCGCCGACGCCTTCGGGCACAGCAGAGTCAGGACACATCGGTGTCAGGACCTCCTTCTCCGCCTCACGGGACGGTGGTTAAAGGATGTCAGTCGGCCCAGCGGGCCGGTGATGAGTCTAACGAACCGGATCGCTCAGACGAGCGTCGGCTTGATGTCGCTGATGCGACCGAGCAGTCCGTTGATGAACCGCGGCGATTCGTCGGTGCTGAGCTCGGTGGCCAGGGCCACCGCCTCGCTCATCGCGACCTCGTCCGGCACGTCGTCGTTCCACACGATCTCCCACACGCCGATCCGCAGCAGGGAGCGGTCGACGTCGGGCATGCGCTCGAGCGTCCAGCCCATCGAGTACGTCGAGAGCAGGTCGTCGATTTCGAGCCAGTGCGCCACGACACCCTCGACGATCTCGCCCGTGTAGGGGTTGAGCGGATCGCTCGTGACCGGGTTCGCGAGTCGCTCGCGGACGAGTTCGGCCGCGTTCAGACCCCGCTGCTCGGCCTCGAAGAGGATGTCGAGCGCGCGCTTGCGGGCCTTGGTGCGAGCCCCCACCTCAGTTGACGCGGCTGAGGTACGACCCGTCGCGGGTGTCGACCTTGACCTTGGTGCCGGTCTCGAGGAAGAGCGGGACCTGGATCTCGGCGCCGGTCTCGAGGGTGGCCGGCTTGGTGCCACCGGTGGAGCGGTCGCCCTGCAGGCCCGGCTCGGTGTAGGTGACCTCGAGGATGACCGAGGCGGGCAGCTCGATGAACAGGACCGTGCCGTCGTTGCGCGCGACCACCGCCTCCTGGTTCTCGAGCATGTACTTGGCCGCGTCACCGACGATCTCCGGGGCGACCATGATCTGGTCGTAGGTGTCCGGGTCCATGAACACGAAGTCGGTGCCGTCGTTGTAGAGGTACTGCATCGTGCGGCGGTCGACGTTGGCGGTCTCGACCTTCGTGCCGGCGTTGAACGTCTTGTCGATCGTCTTTCCCGTGGTGATCGACTTCATCTTGGTCCGCACGAAGGCCGGGCCCTTGCCGGGCTTGACGTGCTGGAACTCGATCACCTGCCAGAGCTGGTTGTCGATCCGCAGGACCATGCCGTTCTTGAGGTCGTTCGTGGTTGCCACAGGTGTCACTTTCGATCGAGGCGTGCGAGGGCTGCCGTCAATCCTACAAGCCACCGCAGGTCCCGACGGACCAGCGGCGACGCGCCGGGGCGGCCCGCGACCCTCAGGCGCGCACGGCCGCGTCGGCGGCCTCGAGCCACGCCGGCTCCGGGCCGACGAGCCGGGTGGGCTGACCGACGCCGGTCAGGGTGACGAAACGGAGCGTCGCTCCGCGCGTCTTCTTGTCCCGGCGCAGCGCGGTGAGCAGCCGATCCCACGACGCTCCGGCGTACGTCGTCGGCAGACCCAGGGCGGTCAGCACGCTGCGGTGGCGCGCCACGTCGGCGTCACCGAGCTGTCCGGCCAGGCGCGCGAGCTCGGCGGCGAAGACCATGCCGATCGAGATCGCCTCTCCGTGGCGCATGCGATACCCCTCGGCCTGCTCGACGGCGTGACCGTACGTGTGCCCGTAGTTGAGGATCTCGCGCAGCGAGGACTCCTTGAGGTCCGCGGCGACGACATTGGCCTTGACGGTGATCTTGCGCTCGATGAGCTCGCGCAGCCGCGGCCCGACCCGGGTGGCGTCGACCGGGTCCGCCTCGATGAGGTCGAGA
Source organism: Kribbia dieselivorans NBRC 106261 (assembly GCF_001552435.1). Lineage (GTDB taxonomy): Bacteria > Actinomycetota > Actinomycetes > Actinomycetales > Dermatophilaceae > Kribbia > Kribbia dieselivorans. The sequence goes on along the minus strand of NZ_BCRE01000101.1, from coordinate 13,359 downwards.
ATGACCGGATCGGCGATGAATCCGCCCTTGACGACCTCACCCAGGCCGGCGACGAGGTCGGCGTGCGGCAACGTCGACAACGTGTCGAGGTCGCAGACGACAGCGCGTGGCGGGTGGAACGCCCCGACGAGGTTCTTGCCCTCGGCGGTGTTCACGCCCGTCTTGCCGCCCACGGCCGCGTCGACCATGCCGAGCACCGTGGTCGGCACCTGGATGACGTCGACGCCGCGCAGCCAGGCCGCTGCGACAAAGCCCCCGAGGTCGGTGACGCTGCCGCCCCCGACGGCGACGACCGCGTCGGTGCGGGTGAACCCGGCCTGCCCGAGCACCCCCCACAGCCGCGCGGCGACCTCGATCGTCTTGGCCGGCTCCGCGTCCGGCACGGATTCGACGAGGACCTCACGCCCCGTGGCCCGCAGCGCCGCCGCGACCGCCTGGCCGTACTGCGGCAAGGGCTCCGGGTGGATGACGAGCACGCGCATCGTGTCGTCGCGCAGATGCGAGGCGACCTGATCGAGCACCCCGTGCCCGACGGTGACGTCGTAGTCCGACCCGACCGGGATCGTCGTCGTGCTCACGCCTGCTCCTCATCCTCGACGACGATCCCGCTCGGCGTGACCCGACCGGTCTCCTCGAGCCATTCGCGGATCGCCGTGGCGACCTTGGTCGGGGTGCTGCCGGTCGACGAGACGGTGAACGTCGCCAGCGATTCATAGATCGGGCGGCGTTCCCGCATGAGCTTGACCCACGTCGCGCGCGGGTTGACCGCGAGCAGCGGGCGGGACTGGTCGAAGCCGACGCGGTGCGCGGCGTCCTTGACATCGACGTCGAGGAAGACGACGACATGACGCGTCAACGCCTCCCGGATCGACTCGGTCATCGGGCCGCCACCGCCGAGCGAGACCACTCCCCCGAGTTCGTCGAGCGCCCGCAGGGTCTGCTCGGCCTCCAATTCGCGGAAACGCGGCTCCCCCTCGAGCACGAAGATGTCCGAGACCGACTGCCCGGCCGCCTGTTCGACGAGATCGTCGACGTCGTGGAACGCCACGCCGAGTTGCTTGGCCAACCGCGATCCGGCGCTGGTCTTGCCGGCCCCGGGCGGGCCGATGAGGGCGACGGTCACCACGTCTTCATCATCTCCGGGATCGCGTCGAGGTAGGCACGGTGGTTGCGGGCCGTCTCGGCGACGCTGTCACCGCCGAACTTCTCGACGCAGGCCTGGGCCAGCACGAGCGCGACCATCGCCTCGGCGACGACGCCGGCGGCCGGCACGGCACACACATCGGAGCGCTGATGGATCGCCGTGGCCGGGTCGGTGCCGGTGACATCGACGGTGTCCAACGCCCGCGGGACGGTGCTGATCGGCTTCATCGCGGCCCGTACACGCAGCACGTCACCGGTGGACATGCCGCCCTCGGTGCCGCCGGCGCGACCGGTGCGCCGGTGGATGACGCCGTCGCCGTCACGTTCCATCTCGTCGTGCGCGGCGGAGCCTCGTCGCGCGGCCGTGCGGAAGCCGTCACCGACCTCGACGCCCTTGATCGCCTGGATACCCATCAGGGCACCGGCCAGGCGCGAGTCGAGGCGGCGGTCCCAATGCACGTGGGAGCCGAGCCCGGGCGGGCAGCCGTACGCGAGCACCTCGACGACGCCGCCGAGGGTGTCGCCGTCCTTCTTGGCCGCGTCGATCTCGGCGACCATGGCCGCGCTGCCGGCGGCCTCGAAGGCGCGCACCGGGTCGGCGTCCAGCGCGGTGACGTCCTCGGGCGTCGGCAGCGGGGCGTCGTCGCCGACGCCGGCGGTGCCGATGGCCACGGTGTGCGAGACGAGGCGGATGCCGTACGCCTGCTGCAGGAACTTCGCGGCGACCTCACCGAGCGCGACCCGCGCGGCGGTCTCGCGGGCCGAGGCGCGTTCAAGGACCGGGCGGGCATCGTCGAAGCCGTACTTCTGCATGCCCACGAGGTCGGCGTGCCCGGGCCGCGGCCGGGTCAGCGGCTTGTTGCGGGCGATCTCCTTCTCCGCATTGACGTCGTTGGACGCGGCGTAGGCGTCGGCCGAGACCGGATCGGCCGACATGACCGTCTGCCACTTCGGCCACTCGGTGTTGCCGATCATCACGGCCAGCGGCGAACCGAGGGTGAGCCCGTGACGCACCCCGCCGAGGAAGGTCACCTCGTCCTGCTCGAACTTCATCCGCGCGCCGCGGCCATACCCCAACCGGCGGCGAGCCAGCGCGGCAGCGACGTCACCGGTGGTGACCCCCACTCCGGCAGGCATCCCCTCAAGGGTGGCCACAAGGGCCTGGCCGTGCGACTCTCCAGCGGTCAACCAACGCATGTGGGGCATCTTCCCACGCGTCTCAGTTGCGGGCGGTCGCCGTCCGCGCTGCGGAAGCCATGGCCGCCACGACCGCTGGGCCACAGGTGTGCCCGGTCATGAGTTCGACCTGACGCACGGCCTGGTGGATGAGCATCTCCAGGCCGGACACGACGATGAAGCCCGCCTGCGCCGCGGCCCGGGCCAGCGGGGTCGGCCAGTGCGCGTAGACCACGTCGAGCATGACCGGAGCGTCGTGGGCCCGGGTAGCACCGTCGGCCTGGGTCTGGGAGTGCGACCCTCGGGTCGAGAGCGCCTCGGCGGCCGCAGCGCTGCCGCCGGGCGCCAGGGTGCTCAGCACGACCGCGGAGTCCCGCGTGGCCCACTCCCCGAGCGGCACGTACGCCACCGTCAGCCCGAGTTCGGCGGCCGTGCGCTCCAGCGCCGCCCGAGCCTTCTCGGGCGTGCGGGCCGCCACGATCACCTCACCGAAGCCGAGGTCGCGCAGGGCACACAGGGCCGAGCGGGCTGTCGCGCCGCCGCCGAGGACCGTCGCGACGTCGCCGGTCGAGGCGACCGCTCCGGCCTCCGTCAAGGCCGTCGTGAGGCCATGGACGTCGGTGTTGTCGGCGTGCCACCCGTCACCGACGCGCACCAACGTGTTGATCGCGCCGGCGAGCCGCGCCGTGTCGCAGACCCGGTCGGCGACCTGCGCCGCGACCTCCTTGAGCGGCATCGTCAGCGACAGCCCCCGCCATGACTCGTCGAGGCCGTCGACAAAGGGGACGAAACGCTCCTGGGTCACGTCGTGGCGGCCATAGGCCCAGTCGGTCAGCCCGAGCGCGTCGTACGCCGCCCCGTGCAGCACCGGTGAGAGGGAATGATCGACCGGGTGACCCAGCACCGCGGCGCGGTGGACCACCGGCGATGTCACTTGCCGTTCTGCCACTTCTGGATGTTGCGCTGGTGCTCCTCGAACGTCGACGCGAACAGGGTCTCGCCGGTGTTGCTGTCGATCGTCACGAAATACAGCCACGTGCCCTGGTCCGGCGTGACGGCGGCCTCGATCGCGGCCACGCCCGGGTTGTTGATCGGCCCCGGCGGCAGGCCCGCGTTGAGGTAGGTGTTGTACGGGTCGACCTGCCCGCGCTCGGCGTCGGTCGTCTCGACGTTGCCGCGCTTGTGCGTGATGTAGTGGATGGTGCTGTCCATCTGCAGCCGGCCGTTGATCAGGCCGGTCTGGTCGACGAGGCGGTTCTCGACGACGCGCGCGACCTTGCCGCGATCGACCTTGCCCGAGGACTCGCCCTCGACGATCGAGGCCAGCGTCAGGGTGCGCTCCCACTTCGCGCGCGGCACCTTGAGGTCGGTGAGCTCCTGCGTGGTCTCGTCGACCATGCGCTGGAGCTGCGCCTTGGGGCTGTCCTGCTTGCTGAAGTTGTACGTCTTCGGGAAGAGCCAGCCCTCGAGGCGGTACTTGGCCTGGTCCGGGGCGGTGATGCCCTTCGGCAACGTGACCGTGGTGGCGGCCTTCTCGTAGTCGGCGACCTTGTGACCGGTCGACTTCGCCAGCGTCGCGTAGATCTCGGAGGCCCACTTGCCCTCGGGGATGGTGATGCCCGAACTGACGCGCGCATTGGCGTCGCCGAGGATGGCCAGCGCCTCGCTCGCGCTCATCTGCTTCTTGAGCTGGTACGTGCCCGGCTGGATCGAACTCGAGGCGCTCGGGTTGCCGTTGGCGGCCTCGATGAAGGACGACTGGGTCTTGATGACGTCGAGCTTGGCCAGTCCGGCGGCGATCTGACTGCCGGTGGCACCCTCCTCGACCGTGTACTCGACCGTCCCCGTGCCAGGGCCGGCGTAGTCGTTGCGGCTGAAGAAGCTCGAGAACATCGGCGTCAGGGCCCCGACGGCGAACACGAGGGCGGCGACGATGAGAACCACCCCGAGCAGCACGACCAGTCGTGTGCGACCCGATCGGTTGCGCGGCTCGCGGGAGCGACGCTCCGCCCGCGTCGTCGGCGGCGGTCGGTCACCGAAGATGGTCTCGTCCAGTCGCGGTTCGATCATCCTGTCCTGTCCTTGGTTCTCGGCTTGCGCCGCTTGCCACCCACGCTTTCGCCGGGCGCTCGCCCACTGCTGCGCTCGAGGTCGAGTGCAGTCTGCAGGATGAGGACGGCCGCCGCTTGATCGACGACGGCGCGTTGGCGTTTCCCCGCGACCCCACTTTCGCGCAGTCCCCGGTGGGCGTCCACCGACGTCAATCGCTCATCGACGAGTCGTACCTCGACCGGGCGACATGCCCCGGCCAGAACGAGAGCATACTGCCGCGCCTTGAGAGCCGCGGTTCCCTGCTCCCCGCTGAGGAGGAGGGGCAGCCCCACGACGATCTCGATCGCCTGTGATTCCGCCGCCAGCGCCGCGATCTCGACGATGTCGGCATCGGTCGCCGTCGGCGCGGCACCGGCCCCGGGTTCGGAGCCGGCGGCGCGCGTCAGCGTGGCGACCGGGGTGGCGAGCATCCCGTCGGGGTCGCACGTGGCCACACCGACCCGCACATCCCCGACGTCGATGCCGAGCCGGACCCCACGACGCATCCGATCAGGCCCCCGCCAGCTTTTCCTCGACGGCCTTGAGCGCGTCGTTGACGGCCGTGGCGTCCTGGCCACCGCCTTGGGCGATGTCGGGCTTGCCGCCGCCACCGCCGCCGAGCACCTTGGCCGCGACCTTGACGAGGGTGCCCGCCTTGGTGCCGGCATCCCGGGCGCTCTGGTTGGTCGCGATGACGATGACCGGGCGGTCGTCGGCGTCTCCGGTGACCGCCACCACGACCGGGCGCTCCTCGCCCAGGCGCCCGCGGGTGTCGAGCACCATCTGCCGCACGTCGTCGGCCGAGGCGCCGGCCGCGTGGTGCCCGACGAACGTCGTGCCGGCCACGTCCTTGGCCGCGTCGGTCAGCGAGCCGGCAGCCGCGAGCACCTGCTCGCGGTGCAGCCGGGCGATCTCCTTCTCGGCGTCCTTGAGGCGAGTGATCATGTCACCGATCCGGTCGGTCAACTCACCGGAGGACGCGTTGACCAGGCCCGACAACTCGTGCACGATCGCGCGTTCCCTGGCCAGGTAGCGCAGCGCCTCCATGCCCACGAACGCCTCGACGCGCCGGACCCCGGAGCCGACGGACGATTCTCCGGTCAGCGTGATGGTGCCCACCTGGCTGGAGCGTCGCACGTGCGTGCCACCGCAGAGTTCGCGCGACCAGGGGCCGCCGATCTCGATGACCCGGACGTCCTCACCGTAGGTCTCGCCGAAGAGCGCCAGCGCGCCCCAGGCCTTCGCGTCGGGCAGGGACATCCACTGCGCGGAGACGGGCAGGTCGTCGCGGACGGCGAGGTTGGCGACCTCCTCGATCTCGCTGCGGGTCTCGGGCGAGAGGGCCTGGTTCCAGGCGAAGTCGAGTCGCAGGTAGCCGGGCTTGTTGTACGACCCCGATTGGAGCGCCGTCGGGCCGAGCACCTCACGGAGCGCGGCGTGGACGACGTGGGTGCCCGAGTGTGCCTGGCACGCCTCGACGCGCCACTGCGGGTCGACCTCGGCCAGCGCCTGCTCGCCGACGCGCACCGGCCCGTCGATGACCTCGACGGTGTGGACGACCAGACCCTTGACCGGGCGCTGGACGTCGCGCACGCGCATGCGCACCCCGTCGGCCGTGATGACCCCCTCGTCGGCGATCTGACCACCGGACTCGGCGTAGAAGCACGAACGGTCGAGCACGACCTGACCGGTCTGGCCGGGTTCGAGTTCGGCGACCTGCGCGCCGTCGCGCACCAGGCCGATCACGGTGGCCTCGGTGGTGAGCGTGTCGTAGGCGATCCAGTCGGTCGCACCGAGCGCGCGCAGGTCGCGCCACACCTCGGTGTTGGCGTGCCCGGCCTTCTTGGCCCGCGCGTCCGCCTTGGCGCGCTCACGCTGCTCCTGCATGAGGCGGGTGAAGCCCTCGCGGTCGACCTCGAGGCCCTGCTCGGCGGCCATCTCGAGGGTCAGGTCGATGGGGAAGCCGTAGGTGTCGTGCAGCGTGAACGCCTGGCTGCCCGAGAGGGTCGAGCCGCCGGCCGACTTCGTCGCGTTGACCGCGTTGTCGAGGATCGTCGTGCCCTGGGCCAGCGTGCGGCGGAAGGCGACCTCCTCGGCATAGGCGATGGCGCTGATGCGGTCGAAGTTCTCACGCAGTTCGGGGTAGGACTGGCTCATCCGCTCCATCGAGACCGGCAGCAGGTGCGGCAGGGCCGGATCGTCGTACCCGAGCAGGCGCATGGCCCGCACCGCGCGGCGCAGCATACGGCGCAGGACGTAACCGCGACCCTCGTTGCCGGGCGTGACGCCGTCGCCGATGAGCATGAGCGAGGAGCGGACGTGGTCGGCGACGACGCGCAGGTGGACGTCGTCGGGGTGGCTCGTGCCGGCGGCGTGGCCCGAGCGCGTGCCGTACTCCTTGCCGGTCATCTCGGCGGCCTTGGCCAGGACCGGGAACACCTCGTCGATCTCGTACATGTTGTCGACGCCCTGGAGCACCGAGGCGATGCGCTCCAGGCCCATGCCGGTGTCGATGCTCTTCTTGGGCAGGTCGCCGATGATCGGGAAGTCGGCCTTGCCGGTGCCCTCGCCGCGCTCGTTCTGCATGAAGACGAGGTTCCAGATCTCCATGTACCGGTCCTCGTCGACCGCCGGGCCGCCCTCGGCGCCGTAGGCCGGGCCGCGGTCGTAGAAGATCTCGGAGCATGGACCGCACGGGCCGGGCACGCCCATCGACCAGAAGTTGTCGGCCATGCCGCGGCGCACGATGCGCTCCTCGGGCAGCCCGATGACCTCGCGCCAGATGTCGACCGCCTCGTCGTCGTCGAGGTAGACCGTGGCCCAGAGGCGCTCGGGGTCGAGGCCGTAGCCGCCCTTGTCGACCGAGGAGGTCAGCAGCTCCCACGCCATCTCGATGGCGCCCTGCTTGAAGTAGTCGCCGAAGCTGAAGTTGCCGTTCATCTGGAAGAACGTGCCGTGCCGGCTGGTCTTGCCGACCTCGTCGATGTCGCCGGTGCGCACGCACTTCTGCACGCTCGTGGCGCGCGGGTACGGCGGGGTCTCCTGGCCGAGGAAGTAGGGCTTGAACGGGACCATGCCGGCGTTGACGAACAGCAGGTTGGGGTCCTCGTGGATCAGCGGAGCCGATGGGACCACCGTGTGGCCCTTGCTCTCGAAGAACGACAGCCAACGGCGGCGGATCTCGGCGGTTTCCATGATCTCCTCGAACAGCGAAGGGGTGAACCCGTCCATCTTAGGTCTCCCGCGCCCCCGCCCGGTTCGAGGTCGCCCTGCCCGGTTCGAGGTATGACGCGGCGGATTCCCGCCGCGTCATACCTCGAACCGCGGGGTCCGGGGCCAGGGGCGGTCGCGGGTCAGGTCCGGGGTCAGGATTGGGGCGCGGTCACCGCTTGCCGCGGATGATCCGGCGCAGTTCGGCCCAGCGCGCGCCGAGCCGTTCCTCCCAACCGCGGGTCGTCGGGTGGTAGTACTGCACATCGGCCGCAAGCAGGTCGTCGGGCAGGAACTGCTGCGCCCCCACCCCGGCCGGCTCGTCGTGCGTGTAGCGATACCCCTCACCGTGCCCGAGCCGAGCCGCCCCGGAGTACCCGCTGCCGCGCAGGTGGGTCGGCACCGGCCCGCCCTTGCCCGCGCGTACATCGGCGATCGCGGCGTTCATCGCCTGGTACGACGCGTTCGACTTCGGCGCGAGGGCGTTGTGCACGACCGCTTGGGCCAGGATGAGCCGCGCCTCGGGCATCCCGATCTGCGCCACCGCGTGCATCGCCGCCACGGCGGTCTGGAGCGCGGTCGGGTCGCCCATGCCGACGTCCTCGCTGGCCGAGATGACGATGCGCCGAGCGATGAAACGCGGGTCCTCCCCCGCCTCCAGCTGCCGCGCCAGGTAGTGCAGGGCCGCGTCCACATCGGAGCCGCGCATGGATTTGATGAACGCGCTGGCCACGTCGTAGTGCTGGTCACCGCTGCGGTCGTAGCGCACGGCCGCGTGGTCGACGGCCTGCTCAACATGCGCCAGCCTGATCGGGGTCGGGGCGTCCGTGTCGATCACGCTGTCACCGGTAGCGTCCTCGTCGCTGCCCTGGGCCCGCGCGTCGAACGCGACTCCGGCAGCCGCCTCGAGATGCGTCAAGGCACGCCGCGCGTCTCCGCCGGCCATCGCCACGAGGTGATCAGCGGCCTTCTCGTCGAGGGCGTATTCACCGGCCAGGCCCCGCTCGTCGGTCAACGCCGCGTCGATGACCTGCCGGATCTCGTCCTCCGCCAAGGGCCCGAGGGTGACGAGCACCGACCGCGACAACAACGGCGCGATGATCGAGAACGACGGATTCTCGGTCGTCGCCGCGACGAGGATGACCTGCCGATTCTCGACTCCGGGCAGGAGCGCGTCCTGCTGTGCCTTGGTGAAGCGATGGATCTCGTCGAGGAAGAGCACCGTCTGTCGGCCGTACATCGCGCGGGTGCGCGCGGCCGTGTCCATGACCGTGCGGACGTCCTTGACACCAGCGGTCACGGCCGAGAGTTCGACGAAGTCCCGGTCGGCCGCGGTCGCGACGAGGTGCGCGAGCGTCGTCTTGCCGGTGCCCGGCGGTCCCCAGAGGATGGCCGACAGCGAGCCCGCATTGCCGCCGGCGCCTTCGATGAGGCGGCGCATGGGGCTGCCCGGTCTCAGCACGTCGGCCTGGCCGCGCACCTCATCGAGGGAGCGCGGTCGCATCCGGGCAGCGAGCGGGGCCCGCGGGTCGATGGTCGGGGTGCGCCCGTCGCCGCTGCCGCTCTGGTCGGCGGAGGCGAAGAGGTCTGGCACGTCGGACACGCCCTCCACGCTAACCGCCCCAAGTGACCGGCCAGGAAACGGGCGGCCATCTCGGTGTCTCGGCGGTGTCATCCGTAGGCTGCTCCTGACGTGCCCACCGGCCAAAGGAGCCCACGTGTCCACTCTCCAGTCGTTCGGAGACCTCCTCGATCTGCGACACACCGATGCCCCCAGTGTCTTCACGACCGAGGTCGACAACTCGTGGGGCTTCGCCAAGGCCATCAACGGTGGGGTGCTCATGTCGGTCGCCGCGCGGGCCCTTGAGGTGAGGGCAGCCGACGAGGGTCTGCAGCCGCACGTCGTGGCGCTGTCGACGGTGTTCCTGTCGCGGGCGACCCCCGGCACACTGCGCGTCGAGACGGAACTGCTGCGCCGAGGTCGTGGGGTGTCGGCAGCCCAGGTGCGCATCACCCAGGACGAGGATGGCCAACCGGTCGAACGCTTCCGGGCGCTGCTGACCCTCTCAGATCTGGCCACCCACGCGGAACCCGTTCTGCTGCAACCAAGTCCGCCGTCAATGCCGGTCCCGCAGGAGTGTGTCGGCACGCCCGACACCGCGAAACTGCGCGGCGAGACCGACGTGCCGCTGGCCGAACACATCGAGCAACGCATCGACCCCGCGACGGCCGGATGGGCGCGCGGCGAGCCGTCCGGGCAGGGCGAGATCCGCGGGTGGTTCCGGTTCCTCGACGACCGCGTGGTGCAGCCGGCCGACCTCTTCTTCGTCCTCGACTGCTTCCCGCCGGTGGCCTTCGATCTGGGGGTCATGGGGTGGGCGCCGACGCTGTCGTTCACCGGGTATGTGCGCGGTATCCCGGCACCGGGATGGATCCAGGTGCGCATGCGGACCTCCACGGCCATCGGCGGTCTCATCGAGGAGGACGTCGAGCTGTGGGACTCCACCGGGCAACTCGTCGCCCAGTCGCGCCAACTCGCCGGGATCCGCCCGCCCAAGAACGACTGACCCCAGCGGGGTCCAACCCCATACCCCCTCGGCTTGGCGACGACGTGCGCACCCGGTGTCGATCGGCCGGGGCGGTGTCCTTGTGCAGGGTTGGCCGACGCCCGGGTGGGGGGGCCAACCCTGCACAACGACACCGGGTAGGGGCACAACGACACCGGGCGCCACCAACGACGCCGTGCTCGCCCAACGGCGTCACGTGTTCACTGCAGGACCCACTCGATCTTCACGCCGGCACCGACCAGATGGCGTAGCTCAGAAGCGCTTGCATCAGCGTGAGGAACGCCGGACGCGCCAACCAGCCCCCACGGACAAGGGCCAGCACGAACACGGAAAGCACTGCGCTGCTCACCGCAATGGCCAAGATCCCCCAGTCGACGGCACTGGTCCACGGCCCCTTCCAACCGACGACCGCACCGGCAACCGTCACAACGGCGGCGATCAGACTCACCGCGACGACGCCCCAGCCGAAAGTCGTGGGACCTGATGAGCCGGGCTTCGTCTCCACGGCGAAGGCCTGCCGTAGGACTGGTACGTCATCCGCGACCACAGGCCGGCTGGGTTCGGCCGGGATCGGTTCACCGCGCCGTTGCAAAGAAACCCGCCGACGCCAGATTCCGACAGCCGTCGGTGCCCAGAGCAGGGTCGCGCCCACCGCAACCAGCCATCGCCCCAAGACGGCAAGCCCGACCGTGCAGGCGGCGCCGACACCCACGGTGAGAAGGATCTTCGGCCACGTGACGTTCTCCTCGGAGTCCAGCCACGCGAGTTGCCCGTACCACCGGCGAGCCATGGACGGCCTGCCGCCCCCCGTTTCGGTCCTCACAAGCGCGGCCCAACGCGCGCGCTTGTGAGGACCCCGAGGAGGGTGTCAGCTGGCCGGCTGAGCACCGGCCGCCTCGACCTTCACGTCGCCCTTCTCCTTGGCCTCACCCTTGGGCTCGGGCTTCGCGTCGATGCCGGCCTCCTTGCGCTGCTGCGCGGTGATCGGAGCCGGAGCGTCGGTCAGCGGGTCATACCCGCCACCGGACTTCGGGAACGCGATGACGTCACGGATCGAGTCGTACCCGCCGAGCAGCATGACGATGCGGTCCCACCCGAACGCGATGCCACCATGCGGCGGAGCGCCGAACTGGAACGCGTCGAGCAGGAACCCGAACTTCTCCTGCGCGGACTCCTCGTCCAGACCCATGACTGCGAACACCCGCTCCTGGATGTCCTTGCGGTGGATACGGATCGAGCCGCCGCCGATCTCGTTGCCGTTGCAGACGACGTCGTAGGCGTACGCCAGCGCCGATCCCGGGTCGGTGTCGAACGTGTCGAGGTACTCCGGCTTGGGCGAGGTGAATGCGTGGTGCACCGCGGTCCACGCACCCGACCCGACCGCGACGTCACCGGCGGCCACCGCGTCACCGGCGGGCTCGAACAGCGGCGCGTCGACGACCCACAGGAACGACCACTTCGACTCGTCAATGAGGTCGGTGCGCTTGGCGATCTCGAGACGGGCCGCACCCAGCAGCGCTCGCGAGGGCTTCGGCGCTCCGGCTGCGAAGAAGATGCAGTCGCCGGGTGTGGCACCGGTGTGCGCCGCCAAACCGGCCTTCTCGGCGTCGGAGATGTTCTTGGCGACCGGGCCGCCGAGCTCGCCGTCCTCGCCGACGGTCACGTAGGCCAGGCCCTTGGCGCCGCGCTGCTTGGCCCACTCCTGCCACGCGTCGAACTGGCGACGCGGCTGCGATCCGCCGCCGGGCATGACGACCGCGCCCACGTAGTCGGCCTGGAAGACCCGGAATGGGGTGTCCTTGAAGAACTCGGTGCAGTCGGTCAGCTCGAGGTCGAAGCGCAGGTCCGGCTTGTCGGTGCCGTACCGCTGCATCGCCTCGGCGTACGTCATCCGCGGGAACGGGGTGGGCAGGTCGATGTCGATGAGTGTCCAGATCGACACGAGGATCTCCTCGGCCAGCGCGATGATGTCGTCCTGGTCGACGAACGACATCTCGATGTCGAGCTGGGTGAACTCCGGCTGACGGTCGGCCCGGAAGTCCTCATCGCGGTAGCAGCGCGCGATCTGGTAGTACCGCTCCATCCCGGCGACCATGAGCAGCTGCTTGAACAGCTGCGGCGACTGCGGCAGCGCGTACCACGACCCCGGCGCCAGGCGGGCGGGCACGAGGAAGTCACGCGCGCCCTCGGGGGTCGAGCGGGTCAGGGTCGGAGTCTCGATCTCGACAAAGTCGTGCCCGTCGAGCACGCGGCGCGCGGCCCGGGAGACCTGGGAGCGCAGTCGCAGCCCGTGCCCGGCCGAGTGCGCCCCGGGGCGGCGCAGGTCCAGGTAGCGGTACTTGAGCCGGGCCTCCTCACCGACGTTGACGCGCTCGTCGATCTGGAACGGCAGCGGCGCCGCCTCGCTGAGCACCTCGATGCTCGAGGCCACGACGTCGATCTCGCCGGTGGGCAGCGCCGGGTTGACGTCCTTCTCCGAACGCGGGGTCACCTCGCCGACGACCTTGATGCAGAACTCGTTGCGCAGGTCGTGCGCGGCGGCCTCGAGGACCTCGTCACGGGCGACGACCTGCGCCACCCCGGAGGCATCGCGCAGATCGAGGAACGCCACCCCGCCGTGGTCGCGTCGCTTCGCCACCCAACCGGTGAGGGTGACGGTCTGGCCGGACTGCGAGGCACGCAGGGTGCCCGCTTCGTGGGTGCGCAGCAAGGGGTGTCCTTCGAATCGACGTGTCATGCGGCCGCCGAGGCAGCCGGGCCCCATCCTAGTGAGCCCGGAGACAACGTCATTCATCCGGCAGCGCACGGATGTGACCCACCTGCCCATCCGGGTTACCGTGGTGGATCGTGACTGCCCCCAGCCGAACCCTGTCGCGCCGCACCCTGCTCGCCGCCCCGCCCGTTCTCCTGGCCGCCGGATTGGCCGCCGCGTGCACCCGCGGTGACGCCTCCGGCCCGACCGGGAACTCGACCACGTCGGCGACGGTCTCCCCGTCGAAGGCCCGCGCGCTCCCCGACCCGGTCGTGCTGCAGGACTCCCCCACTCGCGCGGCGAAGCACATCGCCGACCTCGACTGGGGCCGTCACACCCCCGTGGTCATCGTCGCGCCGAAGGACGAGCGGGCCTGGGCACCGGCCATCGAGGCGGCCCGCGCCGCCGGCGCCGCCGACC
>NZ_BCRE01000100.1 GCF_001552435.1 Kribbia dieselivorans NBRC 106261 | reverse complement strand
GGTCCGGCGGCGGGGCGTACGCCGTGAGCAAGGCCAACCTCGGCCGGCACGCCGCCCTCGTCGCGGCGAGCGCGCTCATGGTCGACTACGTGCTCACCGTCGCCGTGTCGGTCGCGGCCGGAGTCGCGAACCTCACCTCGGCCTTCCCGGCGCTGGCTCCGTACGCGGTCCCCCTGGCGGTCGGCGGCATCGCGTTCCTGTCGCTGCTCAACCTCCGCGGCGTCAAGGAGGCCGGGACCGCCTTCGCCCTGCCGACCTACGGCTTCGTCGTCACCGTGCTCCTCATGGTGGGTCTGGGTCTCGTGCGGACCCTCATGGGCCACCCTCCCGTGGCCGAATCTGCCTCGTTCAGCCTCGCCCCGCACGCCCAACTCGGCGGGCTGGCCGTGGCCGCGCTGCTGCTGCGCGCCTTCGCCTCGGGCTGCACCGCCCTGACCGGCGTCGAGGCGGTGAGCAACGGAGTCCCGAACTTCAGGCCACCCAAGAGCCGCAACGCCGCGGCCACGCTGACGATCATGGGCCTGATCACCGTGGCCATGTTCGTCGGGATCACTGCGCTGGCCATGATCAGCCACGTCCACGTGGCGCACGACTCGGCCGCGCTGATCGGCGCTCCGGCCGGCTACGCCCAGAAGACCGTCATCGCCCAACTCGGCGGCGCGGTCTTCGGGGCCGGCTCGGTCGGCTTCTACGTGCTGCAGGCGTTCACCGCGGCGATCCTCATCCTCGCGGCCAACACCGCCTTCAACGGATTCCCGATCCTCGCCTCGATCCTCGCCCAGGACGGCTATCTCCCCCGGCAGTTGTCGCGTCGCGGCGACCGGTTGGTGTTCTCCAACGGCGTCGTCATCCTCGCAGCGCTGGCTGCCCTCCTCATCATCGTGTTCAACGCCAGCACCACCCGGCTCATCCAGCTGTACATCCTCGGCGTGTTCGTCTCGTTCACCCTCTCCCAGACGGGCATGGTCAAGCACTGGCTCGACGCGCGTCGCCGCATGCGCACCCCGGCGGCCCTGCGCGCCGTCGGCTACAGGCTCGTCGTCAACGCCGTCGGTGCGCTCACCACAGCGGTCGTGCTCGTCATCGTGCTCGTCACGAAGTTCACCCACGGAGCGTGGATCGTCGTCCTGGCGATGCCAGTCGTCTTCGCGCTCATGGTCGGGATCCACGCCCACTACCGCCACGTCGCCGAGGTCCTGCGCCCCACGCCCAGCGGCGTCATCCTGCCCGCCCACGTCCACGCCGTCGTGCTCGTCTCCGGCCTGCAGACCCCGGCGCTGCGGGCGCTGGCGCTGGCGCGGGCGACGCGGCCGGCCTCCCTGACCGCGCTGACCGTCCAGACGAACAAGGAGGACACCGCCCACCTGCTCAAGGACTGGGCCGACCGCGGCATCCCCGTGCCCCTGACCGTGCTCGATTCTCCGTACCGCGACCTGGCCGGCCCGGTGCTCGACCACATCGCACAGATTCGCTCGGGCAACCCCCGCGACGTGGTGTCCGTCTACATCCCCGAGTACGTCGTGAGCCACTGGTGGGAGAACGTGCTGCACAACCAGAGCGCGCTGTGGCTCAAGGCCCGACTGCGCTCCGTGCCCGGCGTCGTGGTCACCAGCGTGCCGTACCAGCTGCGTGACGCCGAACAGCCGACGCCTATGGCAGCCTGAGCCCATGAGCACCGTGACCGGCGCGGCGTCACCGGCGCTGCTGCGCGGCATGGTCGGCGGCCTCTCCCGCCGCCGACTCATCGCCGGCCTCCTGGGCACCGTGGTGGGCCTGCCCATCCTCACCGCGATCCTCGTGCCACTGCGCTCCCACCTGCCCCGCGAGAGCGGGTTGCTCATCTACATACTCGCCGTGGTGATCCTCGCGGTCGTCGGAGGCGTGATCCCGGCCCTGCTCGCCGCCGTCGCGGCGTCGCTGCTCGCCAGCTGGTTTCTCACCCCGCCCTACGGATCGTTGCAGGTCAAGGGTGGGGGAGCCGCCCTCGACATCGTCGTCTTCCTCCTGGCGGCCCTCGTCGTCAGCGTCGCCGTCGAGGTCGGGGCGCGCGAACGAGCCTCCGTCGAGCAGAAGCGCCTCGAGGCCGAACTGGCGTCGCGGTTCGCCTCGTCCGAGATGTCGGCCGCACCCGTCGAGCACGTGCTCGAGGAGGTCCGGGCCCTGTTCGCCATGAGTGGAGTCGCGTTGCGTGCGGCCGATGGGCACACGTTGGCTCAGGTTGGGGAGATTCCCGACGAGGCGCCGACGCTGCGACTGGCGGCCGGGGCGGGACGAGAACTGGTGACCTTCGGACCCGACCTGTTCGCCGCCGATCGACGGCTCCTGACGGTGCTGGCCTCCTCAGCCGGCCAGGCCTGGGAGCGGGCCGAGCTCGCCGACGAGGCCGCGCGCAGCCGGCAACTCGCCGAGACCGACCGGGTGCGCTCGGCCCTGCTCGCCGCCGTCGGCCACGACCTGCGCACGCCCATCGCCGGGATCAAGGCGTCGGCCTCGGCGCTGCGGGAACCCCGAATCACGCTCGAGCCAAGCGAGACCCGCGAGCTGCTCGACTCCATCGTGGACGGCGCCGATCACCTCTCCGCGCTCGTCGACAACCTGCTGGCCCTCAGCCGCATCCAGGCAGGAGCGCTGTCCGTCCACCCGCGCGCGATCGGGCTCGACGAGGTGGTCGCCCGGGCTCTGGTGTCGCTGCACGCCCATGATGTCGAGATTGCCGTGCCCGAGGACCTGCCGCCGGCCTGGGTCGACCCGGGGCTGTTGGAACGAGCCGTCGCCAACCTCGTCGACAACGCCCGGCGCTGGAACCGGCCGGAAAGCGCGGTCACCGTGCGCGGCCGCGTCGTCGACGACACGTCGCTGGCGGTGGACGTCATCGATCACGGCCAGGGCGTCGACCAGGGGGAGTGGGAGACGATGTTCGCCCCGTTCCACCGACTCGACGAATCCGGCGACGGCGTCGGGCTCGGCCTGGCCATCGTCCGCGGCCTGCTCGAGGCGATGGACGCCACGGTCGCGCCCGCGCACACCCCGAAAGGAGGGCTCACGATGACGATCACCGTGCCACGCGCCCGATGACCCGCCTGCTCGTCGTCGAGGACGAGGAGCGACTGCGCCGCGCCCTGGCCATCACGCTCAAGGCGCACGGCTACACCGTCGAGGCGGTGGCCGACGGGGCCTCCGCGCTGCGGGCGGCGGCCGCTGCGCCACCGGACCTCGTCATCGTCGACCTCGGCCTGTCCGACATGGACGGCAAGGACGTCATCGCCGGCATCCGCGGGTGGAGCGCCGTGCCGATCATCATCCTCTCGGCGCGCGACTCCCAATGGGAGAAGGTCGACGGGCTCGACGCCGGTGCCGACGACTACCTGACCAAACCGTTCGGCATGGATGAACTGCTCGCCCGGATCCGCGCCGGGTTGCGTCGCGGTGCGTCCGGGCCCAGCGCCGATCCGATCGTCGAAACCCCCATGCTGCGCATCGACCTCGCCGCACGGAAGGTCGCGCGCAACGGCGTCGACGTGCGGCTCACCCCGACCGAATGGCACTTCCTCGAGATGCTCGTGCGACACCGCGGCAAGTTGGTCGAGGGCCGGCAGCTGTTGCGGGAGATCTGGGGCCCGACGTACACCGACGAGACGAACTACCTGCGGGTGTACATGGCGCAGTTGCGGCGCAAGCTCGAAGCGGATCCGTCGCACCCGCGGCACCTGATCACCGAACCCGGTGTCGGGTACCGATTCGAGGTATGAACGCGCCGGGCCCCGGCATGATGGTCGCCATGGAGCGCTACCCCATCGCGGATTCCGCCGACCTCGCCGCCCGTTTCCCGTCCGACTTCCGTTGGGGAGCCGCCACGGCCAGCTACCAGATCGAGGGCGGTGCCCGCGAGGGTGGCCGCGGCGTCTCGATCTGGGACACGTTCAGCCACACTCCCGGCCGCGTGCTCGGCGGCGACACCGGCGACGTCGCGTGCGACCACTACCACCGTTGGCGCGAGGACATCGCGATCATGCGCGAGCTCGGCCTGGACACCTATCGGCTCTCGTTGGCGTGGCCGCGGTTCCAGCCGACCGCCGACGGCGGGTGGAACCGCGGCGGCACCGACTTCTACCGGCCGCTGCTCGAAGGGCTGCGCGAGGCCGGCATCAGCCCGTTGGTGACGCTGTATCACTGGGACCTGCCGCAGTGGCTGGAGGACCGCGGTGGCTGGGCCGGGCGCGAGACTCCGCAGCGTTTCGGTGACTATGCCGCGCACGTGGCCGCCGAACTCGGGGATCTCGTCGACACCTGGTCGACGGTCAACGAGCCGTGGACCTCGGCGTATCTGGGGTACGGCTTCGGGGTGCATGCGCCCGGGCGCAGCGACCCGGCCGCCGCGCTCGCGGCCGTGCACCACCTCAACCTCGGCCACGGCCTCGCCGCACGGGCGATCCGGGCGGAGCTCGGTGACTCGGCAAAGGTGTCAGCGGCACTCAACCTCATGGCCCTGCGCCCGGCCGATCCGGACAGCGACGCCGACCGTGAGGCCGTGCGCCGCCTCGACGCGCTCGACAACCGCGCGTTCACGGGACCGATGCTCGACGGCGCCTATCCGGAGGACCTGATCGCCGACACCGCGCACGTCACGGACTGGTCGTTCGTCCACGACGGCGACGTCGACACCGCGCACGTCCGTCTCGACCTGTTGGGCGTCAACTACTACACGACGACCACCGTCAGAGCCCTGGGCGAGGGAGAGGCGGCCATCGACGATCCGCGTGGTCAGGACATGGCCCAGTGCCGGGTCGCGACCGAGGGCATCGACTGTGTCCCGCAGGCGGGGGAGGTGACGGCGATGGGCTGGCTCGTCGACCCCGCCGGGCTGCGTGACACCCTCGTCGACCTGTCGCGCCGCTACCCCGATCTGCCGCTGGTGATCATGGAGAACGGAGCGGCGTACGACGACGAGGTCGTCGACGGCTCCGTGCCCGATCTGGACCGGACCAGTTACTACTCCCAGCACCTGTCCGCGGTCGCCGACGCCCGTGATGCCGGCGCCGACGTGCGCGGCTACTGCGCGTGGTCGCTGCTTGACAACTTCGAGTGGAGCTGGGGATACCACAAGCGGTTCGGCATCGTGCGGGTCGACTACGCGACCCAGGAACGGCTGATCAAGGGCTCCGCGCGGTGGTACGCAGAGGTCATCGCGGCGTGCCACTGACACGCCACTGACACGTCACTGACACGCCAACGGTCAAAGGCCGCAGGTGAGAGGCATCTTGATAGGTTCTTGCCGATCCTGACGCATGTTTGCAGGATCGTTATGCAACGGATTGACGCAAGTTCCGGACAAACCATGGTGACCGGGGTTGACTTGCGGGAGGCGGTCACGGGCGAGCGCTCGTGGCGTCAGGTCCCACGTTTCACACTGATGAAGGATGGCGGATCACATGGCAAGTACTCTTCGTCGCACCACCTCGGTGATCGGCGTCGCCGCGCTGGCTGCGGTCGGGCTCGCGGCCTGTGGAGGGAGCTCCGACAACAGCGGCAACAACGCCAGCGGGGTCGACACCACCGACTACTCGGACTGGTGCTCCATGAAGGACCAGCTCAACGGCAAGACCGTCACGCTCTACACCTCGATCGTCACGCCCGAGGACAAGCCGCACAAGGACTCCTACAAGCCGTTCGAGGAGTGCACCGGCATCACCGTCAAGTACGAGGGTGACAAGGACTTCGAGAAGAACCTGCCGCAGCGCGCCCAGTCCGGCAACCTGCCCGACGTCGCCTACGTCCCGCAGCCGGGTCTGCTCCAGACCATGGTCGAGACCGGCAAGGCGATGCCGTCGCCGGAGTCCGTCTCCAAGAACGTCGACGAGTTCTTCGGCAAGGACTGGCGTGCCTACGGCTCGGTCGACGACCAGCTGTACGCCGCTCCGCTCGGCGCCAACGTCAAGTCGTACGTCTGGTACTCGCCGAAGCAGTTCAAGGCCAAGGGCTACAAGGTGCCGGAGACCTGGGACGACCTCAAGAAGTTGACCGCGCAGATCGCGGCCGACGACGCCAACGCCAAGCCGTGGTGCGCGGGCTTCGCCTCTGGTACGGCCACCGGCTGGCCGGGCACCGACTGGCTCGAGGACCTCATGCTGCGCACCGCGGGCCCGGAGGTCTACGACCAGTGGGTCAAGCACGAGATTCCGTTCAACGACCCGCAGGTCGCCACGGCGCTCGATGAGGTCGGCTCGATCCTCAAGGACCCGAAGTACGTCAACGGCGGCTTCGGCAACGTGCGCACCATCGCCACGACCACATTCCAGGACGGCGGCCAGCCGATCCTGAAGAACAAGTGCTACATGCACCGTCAGGCCTCGTTCTACGCCGCCAACTGGCCCGAGGGCACCAAGGTCGCCGAGAACGGTGACGTGTGGGCCTTCTACCTGCCTGGTGACGGTCAGTCCAAGCCGGTTCTCGGTGGTGGCGAGTTCGTCATGTCCTTCCGCGACGCTCCCGAGGTCAACGCGTTCCTGACCTACCTGTCGAGCAAGGAATGGGCCAACGAGAAGGCCAAGGTCACCTCCGGTGGCTGGGTGTCGGCGAACAAGGGTCTGGAGATCAAGAACCTCAAGTCGCCCATCGACCAGCAGTCGGCCGAGATCCTGCAGGACCCGAACTCGGTGTTCCGCTTCGATGGTTCCGACATGATGCCCTCCGCAGTGGGCGCTGGCTCCGAATGGACCGAGATCACCAACTGGATCAACGGGCAGGACACGAAGAAGACCCTCGACAACATCGAGAAGTCCTGGCCGACCAGCTGATTTCCCTCCCGGTCAACGATGACCGGGCGCATCACCCTCGTTTGATTGCATGAGAGTGCGGTGGGTGGTCCCAAGCGGGGCCACCCACCGCCTCCCTCCCCCATTCACTTCAGGAGGTGGCATGCCCGCCCTCGCCCCGACCGTGTCGGCTGCCGATGCGGCATCGAAGTTCGGCACGATGTTCCTCGGGCTCGCGGTCTTTGCTGCGGTCTTCATCGGGATCCTGCTGATCGCATCGCTGTTCCGCGGCAAGTACGCCGAGAAGGCACAAGCGGTTGCCTTCGCCGGCCCGGCGATCCTCTTCATCGCCCTCGGGTTGCTGTACCCGGCGATCCTGACGATTCAGCGATCGTTCTACAGCGGAAAGTTCTTCGACCTCAACGCCGGCCTCGGCAACGCCAAGGCCAAGTTCGTCGGTTTCGACAACTTCCAGAAGTTGTGGACCACCCCCGGTCTGCCCGAGGTCTTCCTCAACACCCTCTGGTGGGTGTTGCTCGTGCCGTCTCTGGCGACCGGATTCGGTCTGCTGTACGCCGTGCTCGTCGACAAGGCCAAGGGCGAGGCGGTCGCCAAGGCGCTGATCTTCCTCCCCATGGCGATCTCGATGGTCGGCGCCACCTTGATCTGGAAGTTCGTCTATTACTTCAACGGTGAACCCGGCGGAGTCCAGATCGGTCTGCTCAACGCGATGCTCACCGGAGTGGGAATCAACCCCCACGACTTCCTCGGGGCCTTCCCGTGGAACACGTTCTTCCTGATCGTCATCATGATCTGGATTCAGGCCGGTTTCGCGATGACGGTGTTGTCGGCCGCGATCAAGGCGATCCCCGACGACATCATCGAGGCGGCTCGCCTCGACGGCGTCTCCGGAATCCAACTGTTCCGTTATGTGACGCTGCCGAGCATTCGCTCCTCCCTCATCGTCGTGCTGACGACCATCGCCATCGCGACGCTGAAGGCCTTCGACATCGTGCAGGCCTCCTCGGGTGGCACGCTGCACGACTCCGTGCTCGCCAACGAGTTCTATCGACGTTCGTTCGTCACCCAGGAGCCCGGTCTCGGTGCCGCCATCGCCATCGTGATCTTCCTGCTCGTGACCCCGATCATCGTGTTCAACGTGATCCAGATGCGTAAGGACCAGGCCTGATGACCGCCGCGACCCCCCTGCCCGTGCCGGCGGACCCGGCGTCCGAGGCTCCGGTCACCCGGGCCGAGAAGCGCAAGAAGCGCTCGAGCGCGAATCGGGCGGCCACCAGCCTGTCCAGCCGCACCGGTTCCCTCGTCGCCATCATCATGGCGGTGCTGTGGACGACGCCGACCTTCGGTCTTCTCGTCACCTCGTTCCGCACCCAGGCCGACATCCAGGACACCGGGTGGTGGAACGCGTTCGGCCAGCTCGACCGGTGGACGCTGAGCAACTACGACATGGCCTTCAACGGTGGTGGCGACAACGCCACGCCGATGGGGGACTTCTTCATCAACTCCATCGTCATCGCGGTGCCAGCGGTGTTCCTGCCGTTGCTGCTCGCCTCGCTGGCGGCGTACGCGTTCGCCTGGATCAAGTTCCCCGGGCGTGACTGGTTGTTCGTCGCCGTGTTCGCGTTGCAGATCGTGCCGCTGCAGATCGCCCTGTTGCCCCTGGCCACGTGGTTCACCCGCGTCGGCATCGGCGGCACGTTCTGGGCCCTGTGGCTCTCGCACACCGCCTTCGCCCTGCCGCTGGCGGTGTACCTGCTGCACAACTTCATGAAGGAGATTCCCCCGTCGCTGCTTGAGGCGGCTCGGGTCGACGGTGCCAGCCACATGCGGATCTTCCTGCAGGTGCTGTTGCCGCTGATTACCCCGGCGCTGGCGTCGTTCGGCATCTTCCAGTTCCTCTGGGTCTGGAACGACCTGCTCGTCGCGTTGACGATGCTCGGTGGTTCGCCGGAGAACGCGCCGATCACCATGGAGCTGAACCAGATCTCCGGAACGCTGGGCAACCGCTGGTACCTGCTCTCGGCGGCGGCGTTCATCTCGATCTCGGTGCCGGTCGTGGTGTTCGTGTTCATGCAGCGCTACTTCGTCCGCGGCCTGTTGGCGGGCGGCACGAAGGGCTGAGCACCCCCCCGGTTCGAGGTATTACCGACCGTTGCAACGGTCGGTAGTACCTCGAACCGCGTGAATTACAGCTCGGCGCGAGTGGGTGAGTACGCGCCGGTGTGGGCGACCGTCACCGCACTCGTGGCGAGGCCGCGCTCGATCGAGTCGCGCACGTCCTCACTCGTGGCGGAGCGCAGTGCGGCCGCGGTGCCCTGCCCGAGCCACCCCGCGTCGAGCAGGCCGGAGACGAGCCCGGCCATGAACGAATCTCCGGCCCCGACGGTGTCGACGACCGTGTGACCGGCCGGGGGCAGCCGTGGGGTGGAGTCGCGATCGGCACTTGTGCGCCACCGGACCCCGTCGGGCCCCTCGGTGACAACGACCAGGCCGGCGCCGAGGTCGAGCCACCGCGTGATGGCACGGTCGAGGATGACCGCGCGGGTGACGTCCTCATCGGGGTAGAGGTAGGCGATGTCCTCGTCGCTGGCCTTGACGACGTCGGCCAGCGCGACGACCTCCTCGACCCGCGCGCGCGTGACCGCCACGTCGGGGCTCAGCGTCGGTCGGATGTTCGGGTCGTAGGAGATGCTCACGCCGGCGTCCCGCGCCGCCCGCAGACCGGCGAGCACCTGCGCGTCGCCCGGTGCGATGACGGTGGCCAGCGAACCGGTGTGCACGTGTGTGTGCTCCGGGCCGGGCGCCGTCTCACCCGGCTCCCAGCGCAGCGCGAACGTGTACGTCGCCGCGCCGTCGCTGCCGATGGTCGCCGTCGCAGTCGACGTGCCGCCGGGGGCGGTCGAGTCCGCGGTCACCGTGACACCGCGCGCCTCGAGGTGGGCGTGGATCCGGGCCCCGCGGGCGTCGTCGCCGAGGCAGGTGCTCAGGTCGACCGGGTGGTCGAGCCGTCCCAGGCCGGCGGCGACGTTGGCGGGGGAACCGCCCACATGCTCGACGGGCGACGAGGGCTGAGCCGACGACGCTCCGTGACCCGACGATGCTCCGCCCGCCTGACCCGCCGGCACGAGGATGTCGACCAGCGCCTCACCGACAACGAGAACGCGAACGGGCCGGGGCAGCGCGGAGGCTGCCTCGGCCCGGCTCGAGGTGCTCATGATCAGCTGTCGTAGACGGTCGTGTTGGCGTACGCACGCAGCTTGCCCAGGCGGTGGTTCGCCTCGATCGTGCGGATCGTGCCGGACTTGCTACGCATGACCAGCGAGTGTGTCGTCACGGCGCCCTCACCGCTGTACCGCACACCGCGCAGCAGCTCACCGTCGGTGATGCCCGTGGCGACGAAGAAGCAGTTGTCGCTGGTGACGAGGTCGTTCGTGGTCAGCACCCGGCTGAGGTCGTGGCCGGCATCGATGGCCTTCTGCTTCTCTTCATCGTCCCGCGGCCAGAGCGTGCCCTGGATGATGCCGCCGGTCGCCTTGATCGCGCACGCGGTGATGATGCCCTCCGGGGTACCGCCGACGCCGAGCAGCAGGTCGATGCCCGTGCCCTCCCGCGCCGCCATGATCGCGCCGGCCACGTCGCCGTCGCTGATGAACCGGATACGCGCGCCAGCCTCCCGGATCTCGTCGACGAGCTGCTGGTGACGCGGCCGGTCGAGCAGGACGACGGTCACGTCGCCGACCGTCTCCTTCTTGGCCCGCGCGATCCGGGCGATGTTCTCCTTGACCGGCAGGCGGATGTCGACGACGTCCGCGCATTCCGGGCCGGTGACGAGCTTGTCCATGTAGAACACGGCGCTCGGGTCGTACATGCTGCCGCGGTCGGCGACGGCCATGACGGAGACGGCGTTGGGCATGCCCTTGGCGGTCAGCGTCGTGCCGTCGATCGGGTCGACGGCGACGTCGCACTCGGCTCCGTTGCCGTCACCGACCCGCTCGCCGTTGAAGAGCATCGGAGCCTCGTCCTTCTCGCCCTCGCCGATGACGACGATGCCGTCCATCGTCACAGTCGAGATGAGCGAGCGCATCGCGTTGACCGCGGCGCCGTCGGCGGCGTTCTTGTCACCGCGACCGACCCACCGGCCACCGGCCATGGCAGCGGCCTCGGTGACGCGGACGAGTTCGAGGGCAAGGTTGCGGTCGGGCTGCTCCTCACCCAAGGTCAACGATTCGGGCAGGGCAGTCGTCTCAGACATGGGGCGAGGCTCCTTGGCGCGAGGGTGCGGGCGTGGGACCAGCCTAGTGGGGCGTGTTTGGCGCGTTCAGCCGGATGGGGGACGATGACCCGCATGAGTGCCGCCCCCACCGATCAGAACCCAACCCAGGGCCGTGTCAGTCACTACCTGAACGGCAGCCTGATGAACATGGTCTGGTCGACGCTCATCGTCGCCGGGTTCGTGCTGGTCATCGTGATGGTGGTGCCGCGGACCAACAACACCACCCCGGAGGGGATCGACATGGCCGCGGCGACCCAGTCGCAGGCCGACCGCGCCGACCGGGTGCTGTCCTACCCGAAGGACCTGCCGTCGGGCTGGACCGCCACGGCCGAGCGCTACACCCGCTCCACCGACGGCTTGATGATGTGGCACAGCGGGTGGACCACCCCACAGAACGACTTCATCGCCGTCCAGCAGGTCGAGGGGGCGACCGACAACTGGATCGAGGCGCAGGTGCAGCGCTCGCCGCGCGACGGCACCTGGACCGACACACACGGGCAGGTCTGGGAGCGCTACGACCGCAAGGACAAGGTCCAGCACTCGCTCGTGCTGCGCTCGAAGGAGAAGAACGGCCGCACGTCGCTGGTGACCGGCACCGGATCGTGGGATGACGTGTTCACGTTCACCAACGCGCTGGTCGACGTGAAGCCGAAGGGGCTCAAGGACGCCGGCGCGAGTTCGTGACGCGGCGAGTTCGTGACGCGGGTGGGGTGAGTGTTGCGTGCCCCGCTCAGTCCCGTTCAGCCACGCTCGGTGGCGGAGCCGAGTGCGGCCTCCGCGCGATTCAGCCACCCTTCGCAGTGGGCGGCCAACGCCTCCCCGCGCTGCCACAGCGTGACGCTCTCCTCGAGCCCGACCTGGCCCGACTCGAGCCGGCGCACGAGTTCGACGAGTTCGTCGCGCGCCGCCTCGTAGGACAGCGCGGCCACGTCGGCGGGGATCTCGGTGGGCTCGTTGGGAGCGGCGTTCGACGACATGACGTTCATCGTAGGCGGGACCCATCCACCCGCACGGCGAACGCACCGTCGGCGACGCGCACCTGCAGGGGCTCGTCGGCGGTGACCCGCGCCGCCGACGCCACGATGTGCCCGTCGGGCCGCGTGACGATCGCGTACCCCCGGTCGAGCGTCGACTGCGGTGACAGCACCCGCAGTTGGGCGGCCAGATGCACCACGCGATCCCGCGCCCGCCCCACCTGCACGATCGCCGCGCGGTGCGCCCGCGCCCGCAGGTCGGTGACGATCCCCCGCTGACCGTGGATCACCGCGCTCCGATCGGCCAACACCGGCCGCGAGGTGAGCGCGGTCAGGCGATGGCGCTCCTGCTCCACCCGGCGGGTCATGACGACCCGAGCCCGCGCCCGACGATCGACGATCGTCGCCCGCTCGGCGGCGGCATCCGGCACGATCGCCTTCGCCGCGTCGGTCGGGGTCGACGCGCGGTGGTCGGCGACCAGGTCCAACAGCGGCGTGTCGACGTCATGCCCGATGGCACTGACGACCGGCGTGCGCGCCCGCGACACCGCGCGGAGCATCGTCTCGTTGCTGAAGGGCAGCAGGTCCTCGACGCTGCCGCCGCCGCGGGCGATGACGATGACGTCGATCCCGTCGGCGCCGTCGAGGTCACCCAGTGCACCCACGACCTCGGTGACCGCGTTGACCCCCTGCACGGCGACCTCCCGGATCTCGAAGCGGGCCCCCGGCCAGCGTCGGCGGGCGTTCTCGACGACGTCCTTCTCGGCCGCGGAGTTGCGACCGCAGATGAGCCCGATGACCCGCGGCAGGAACGGCAACGGCCGCTTGCGCTCGGGCGCGAACAACCCCTCGGCCGACAGCGTGCGCTTGAGGTACTCGATGCGGGCCAGCAACTCGCCCTCGCCGACCGGACGGATCTGGCGGGCATCGAGCTGCAGACTGCCCCGGCCCACCCAGAACGTCGGCTTGGCCTGCACGACGACGCGGCTGCCGGCCTTGAGCGCCGGGCCCATCGCGTCGAGCGCGGTGACGCGGATCGACACCGACAGGGACATGTCGACATCCGGATCACGCAGCGTCAGATACGCCGTCTTCGCGCCGGGCCGACGGTTGAGCTGGACCATCTGCCCCTCAACCCACACCACCGACATCCGGTCGACGTAGTCGGCGATCTTCTTGGACAGCAGGCGCACCGGCCACGGGTGTTCCGCGGTCGTGTCGGCGGCCATCGTCGGCAGCGCGCCGGGCTGGCTGGTCTGCTGGTCCACACCCGTCACTCTAGGCGCCGCCCCCGACAGCCGGAGCGTCGTCCACAGGCGGCTCTCAGCGCGCCTCACCTACGATGGGGGGCATGACCGCGACCTCTCAGCCGCACAAGCGCGTCCTCCTTGCCGCCCCGCGTGGGTACTGCGCCGGCGTCGATCGGGCCGTGGTCACGGTCGAGAAGGCCCTCGAGCTCTACGGGCCGCCGGTGTACGTGCGCAAGCAGATCGTCCACAACAAGCACGTCGTCACCACGTTGGAGAAGGCCGGCGCGATCTTCGTCGAGGAGACCGACGAGGTGCCGCAGGGCGCGACCGTCGTGTTCTCCGCCCACGGCGTGGCCCCGGTCGTCCATGAGGAGGCCAAGCAGCTCAGCCTCAAGACCATCGACGCGACGTGCCCGCTGGTGACGAAGGTGCACCGCGAGGCCGTGCGCTTCGCCAACGACGAGTACGACATCCTCCTCATCGGTCACGAGGGTCACGAGGAGGTCATCGGCACCTCGGGTGAGGCTCCCGAGCACATCACCCTCGTCGACGGCCCGGACGACGTCGCCAACGTCGAGGTCCGCGACCCGAGCAAGGTCGTCTGGCTCTCCCAGACCACCCTGTCGGTCGACGAGACGATGGAGACCGTGCGCCGCCTGCGCGAACGCTTCCCCGCGCTGCAGGACCCGCCGAGCGACGACATCTGCTATGCCACCCAGAACCGTCAGCTCGCGGTCAAGCAGATGGCCGCCGACTGTGACCTCATGATCGTCGTCGGGTCGCGCAACTCGTCGAACTCGGTGCGCCTGGTCGAGGTGGCGATCGAGCACGGAGCGCGGGATGGGCACCTGGTCGACTACGCCGACGAGATCGACGAGGCCTGGCTCGACGGCGTGACCACCGTCGGGGTGACCTCGGGCGCGTCGGTGCCGGAGGTGCTCGTGCGCGGCGTGTTGTCCTTCCTCGCCGAGCGAGGTTTTGGTGAGCCGGAGATCGTCGTGGCCGCCGAGGAGTCGCTGATGTTCGCGCTGCCGATGGAACTGCGCCGCGACCTCAAGGCCGCCGGGATGAGCGACAAGATGTCGCACGACGCGAGTTCGTTGGCGGACGCGGGTCAACTGCACTGAACAACGAGGCCTGACCAGTCAGTTCTCCCGAAACCCACCCTCGGAGGCGCGTTCGGGCGTGTGATGGTGGGGTGGCCACCGACCCGAGCGACCCCGATCCAATCTACCCAGACCCGATCGACCACGTCCTCGTCGGCGCGCGCCCGCTGACGATCGACGAGGTCGTCGCGGTCGCCCGCCACGACGCTCCCGTCAGCGTGACGGAGGACGCGTGGGCGCGCGTTGCCCGGGCTCGCGCCATCGTCGACGGGTTGGCGCAGGACACGCAGCCCCACTACGGCGTCTCGACCGGCTTCGGGGCGCTCGCGACGACCCACATCCCGGTCGAGAAGCGGGTGGCGCTGCAACGCTCGCTGATCCGCAGTCACGCCGCGGGCACCGGTGGTGAGGTCGAGCGTGAGGTCGTGCGCGCGATGATGCTGCTGCGCATCCAGACCCTGGCCACCGGGCGTACCGGTATCCGTCCCGACACGCTGCGGCTCTACGTCGACGTGCTCAATGCCGGGCTCACCCCGGTCGTGCGGGAGTTCGGTTCGCTCGGGTGCTCCGGCGACCTCGCGCCCCTGGCCCACGTCGCCCTCGCGTTGACCGGCGAAGGCGAGGTACGGGACTCCGCTGATCGACGTCTCGATGCCTCGTCCGCGCTCGCCGCCGCCGGACTGCGCCCCGTCCAACTGCGCGAGAAGGAGGGCCTGGCGCTCATCAACGGCACCGACGGCATGCTCGGCATGCTGTGCCTGGCCGCGCACGATCTCGCCGGGCTGCTCACCACCGCCGACATCGCCGCCGCGCTCAGCCTGGAGGGTCTGCTCGGCACCGATGCCGTACTCGCCGCGGACCTCCAGGCGCTGCGCCCGCATCCTGGCCAGGCGCGGTCGGCCGCGACCATGCGGGCGGTGCTCGCCGACAGTGAGATCCGCCGGTCCCACGAGACCGAGGAATGTACCCGCGTGCAGGACGCGTACTCGCTGCGCTGCGCTCCGCAGGTCAACGGCGCCGCCCGCGACACGCTCGCGCACGCGGTGACCGTCGCCGAGCGCGAACTGGCCGCGGCGATCGACAACCCGGTCATCACCGACGACGGGCGGCTGGAGTCCAACGGCAACTTCCACGGAGCTCCGTTGGCGTACGTGCTCGACTTCCTCGCGATCGTCGCCGCCGACGTCGCGAGCATGAGCGAACGACGCACCGACCGGTTCCTCGACGTGGGGCGCAATCACGGGTTGCCGCCCTTCCTTGCCGACGACCCGGGCACCGACTCGGGCCTGATGATCGCCCAGTACACGCAGGCCGGGCTCGTCACCGAGATGAAGCGCTTGGCCGTGCCGGCGAGCGTCGACTCGATCCCGAGCAGCGCGATGCAGGAGGACCACGTCTCGATGGGCTGGTCGGCCGCGCGCAAACTACGCCGGAGCATCGATGGGTTGGCCCACGTGGTCGCCATCGAGATTCTCACCGCGGCGCGTGGGCTGCAGTTGCGCGCCCCGCTGCGACCCGGGCCGGTCGGCGCGGCGGTCATCGGGGTGCTGGGTGAGGTCGCGGCTCCCGGGCCCGACCGGTGGGTGGCTCCGCAGATCGATCGGGCGTACGCGGCCGTGGTCGACGGATCGATCCGCGCCGCGGCGGAATCGGTGACCGGACCACTGGACTGAACCCACGACGGACTGAACCCACGACGGACCGACCCCCGCTGGAAGGAGAACCGAGATGGACGGAGCGAGACCCGTCCGCGCCCCACGCGGACCCGAGATCACGGCGCGAACCTGGCAGACCGAAGCTCCGCTGCGGATGCTGATGAACAATCTCGACCCCGAGGTGGCCGAACGCCCCGACGACCTCGTCGTCTACGGCGGCACCGGTCGGGCGGCGCGTTCATGGGCGGCGTTCGACGCCATCGTCGCGTCGCTGCGCGACCTGCACGACGACGAGACGCTGCTCGTGCAGTCGGGCAAGCCGATTGGCATCGTGCGTACCCACGAATGGGCGCCGCGCGTGCTGCTCGCCAACTCGAACCTCGTCGGCGACTGGGCGACCTGGGAGCACTTCCGTCGGCTCGAGGCCGAAGGGCTCATGGTCTACGGCCAGATGACCGCCGGTTCGTGGATCTACATCGGCACGCAGGGCATCCTGCAGGGCACGTTCGAGACGTTCGCGGCCGTGGCGCGTGAGCACTTCGGCGGGACGCTGACCGGCACCCTGACCCTGACCGCCGGCTGTGGCGGGATGGGCGGCGCGCAACCATTGGCGGTCACGCTCAACGGCGGTGCCGTGGTGGTCGTCGACGTCGATCGCGCGCGACTGGAGCGTCGTGTGGCCAAGCGGTATCTCGACGTCATCGCCACCGGTCTCGACGATGCGCTCGCGCAGGCGTCCGCCGCGAAGGCGGCACGTCGCGCGCTGTCCGTCGGTCTGGTCGGGAACGCGGCCGCGGTCGTGCCGGAGGTGTTGCGGCGGCAGCGCGCGGGGCTCGTGGCTGTCGACGTCGTCACCGACCAGACCAGCGCCCACGACCCCTTGACGTACCTGCCGGTCGAGATTGACGTCGCGGACTGGAGCCGCGTGGCGAAGGTCGATCCGGAACGCTTCACCACGCTCGCTCGCGCCTCGATGGCCACCCACGTGGAGGCGATGGTCGGTTTCCAGGACGCCGGATGCGTCGTGTTCGATTACGGCAACTCGATCCGTGACGAAGCGCGTCGGGGCGGGTGCGCGCGGGCATTCGAGATCGTCGGATTCGTGCCGGCCTACATTCGGCCGCTGTTCTGCGAGGGCCTGGGGCCGTTCCGGTGGGTGGCGCTGTCGGGCGACCCGGCCGACATCGCCGTGACCGACGCGGCGCTGAAAGACCTCTTCCCCGTGAACACCCACCTGCATCGCTGGCTGGATGCGGCCGCTGCGCATGTCGAGTTCGAGGGGCTGCCGGCGCGGATCTGCTGGCTCGGCGCGGGCGAACGTCACCGCGCCGGAGTGCTGTTCAACGACCTCGTGCGGACCGGCGCGGTCGGCGCTCCGATCGTCATCGGGCGTGACCACCTCGACGCCGGGTCGGTCGCCTCGCCCTACCGCGAGACCGAGGGGATGCTCGACGGGTCGGACGCGATCGCCGACTGGCCGCTGCTCAACGCGCTGACCTCGGCGA
The DNA here is from genome assembly GCF_001552435.1 of Kribbia dieselivorans NBRC 106261. GTDB lineage: Bacteria > Actinomycetota > Actinomycetes > Actinomycetales > Dermatophilaceae > Kribbia > Kribbia dieselivorans. The sequence goes on along the minus strand of NZ_BCRE01000100.1, from coordinate 12,876 downwards.
GTTCGGGCGCGACGTGGGTGTCGATCCACCACGGCGGTGGAGTGGGAATGGGCCGGTCGATCCACGCCGGTCAGGTCGGGGTCGCCGATGGCACGGACCTGGCGGCGGAGAAGTTGACCCGGTTGCTGACGAACGACCCGGCGCTGGGGGTGATGCGCCACGTCGACGCCGGCCACTCCCGGGCCGTGCAGGTGGCGCGTGAGCGGGGCGTGCGAGTGCCGATGCCCCCGGTCATCCGCGACGGGCCGGAGACGTGATGGGCGAGGTCGCGTCGGAGCGGGCGCCGTTCGTCTGGTCGGGGCGTGACGACGGCGACGGGCCGGAGCATCGTCGGTTCTGGCAGACGGTGAGCACGCCGGCACCGAGTCGGCCGGCCGATGCGGCGCTGCTCGGTTTCGCCAGCGACGAGGGGGTGCGGCGCAACGGGGGTCGGGTCGGTTCCGCGCAGGGACCGTCGGCGTTGCGGGCGGCGCTGGCGAATCTGGCCGTCCATGAGGAACTGACCGTCGCCGATCACGGCGACATCGTCGTGGAGTCTCCTGAGACGGGGATCGCCGATCTCGAGGCCGGCCAACGCCGTTTCGGAGAGGCGATCACCGCCGCGCGCGAGCACGCGCCCCTAACCGTCGGGCTCGGCGGCGGACACGAGATCGCCTACGGCAGCCACCTCGGGCTGGGGCGGCGACCGGGGCTGGGGGTGCTCAACCTCGATGCGCATTTCGACCTGCGGGCCGCGCCACGAGGCTCCGGGCCGGCGGTGTCGACGTCGGGGACGCCGTTCCGGCAGATCGCGCGGGATCGCCTCGCTGCCGGGTTGCCGTTCACCTACGCGGTGGTCGGCATCGCGCGCCCGAGCAATACTGCGGCCCTGTTCGAGACCGCTACGACGTTGGGTGTGCGCTGGTTGCCCGACGACCTGTGCCAGGCGCGGGATTCGGCGCTCCGGTTCGTCGAGGCGTTTGTGGCCGAGGTTGATGAGGTGTACCTGTCGATCGACCTCGATGTGCTGCCCGGCGCGGACGCTCCGGGGGTGAGCGCCCCGGCGGCGCTGGGGGTTCCACCGTTCGTCATCCAGAGCGTCTGCGATGCCGTCGTCGACAGCGGGAAGCTCATTCATGTCGATGTCGCCGAACTCAATCCACGGCTCGACATCGACGAGCGGACGGCTCGGCTCGCCGCCCGGCTCATCCACCGCATCATCACGCGTGAGGCCGCGCGAGGGCGTTCATGAGCCGCGCCACGCTCGTCACCAACATCGGCGAACTCGTGACCTGCGACGGCACGGGCGAAGCGGGCGCCGGGGTGCGCGCGGCGCAGGCACTCGTCATCGAACGACGCGTCGTTGCGACAGCCGACGAGGAGGAAGGCGCCATCGCGTGGATCGGCCCGGCGAACGCGGCTCCGCCTGCGGACACCGTCATCGATGTCGAGGGGCGATGCGTGCTGCCGGGGTTCGTTGACAGCCACACGCACCTCGTGTTCGCGGGGGACCGGTCGGCCGAGTTCGCGGCGCGCATGGCGGGCCGGCCATACGACGGTGGCGGCATCGGGGTGACCGTGGCCGCCACCCGCGCCGCCGACGATGACCAGTTGCGCGCCGCCCTCACCGCGCGGGTAGCCGAGATGCGCGCTCAGGGCACGACGACCGTCGAGATCAAGTCCGGCTACGGGCTGACGGTGGAGCAGGAGGTGCGCGCGCTGCGGTTGGCGGGGGAGGTGACGGCGGAGACGACGTTCTTGGGGGCACATGTCGTGCCGGCGGAGTTCGCCGACGACCGGGACGCCTACCTCGACCTCGTTACCGGGCCAATGCTCACCGCCTGCGCCCCGCACGCTCGGTGGATCGACGTGTTCTGCGAGCCGCACTCGGCGCACGCGTTCACCGGTGAGGAGGCTCGACGCGTACTCGTGGCCGGCCGCGCGGCCGGGCTGGGCTTGCGCGTGCACGGCAACCAACTCGGCCCCGGACCGGGGGTGCGGCTGGCGTGTGAACTCGGCGCCGCCAGCGTTGACCACGGCACGTACCTCGCGCCGGAGGACGTCGACGCGCTCGTCGCGAGTGCCGACACGACAACGGCGACCCTGCTCCCTGGGGTGGAGTTCTCGACCCGCTCGCCCTACCCGGACGCACGGGCCCTGCTCGATGCGGGAGCCTCCGTGGCGCTGGCCACCGACTGCAACCCGGGCACGTGCTACTCGAGTTCGATGCCGTTCGTTATCGCGCTCGCGGTGCGCGAGATGGGCCTGACCCCGACCGAGTCCGTCGTGGCGGCCACCCGCGGAGGAGCCCGGGCCCTGCACCGCGACGACATCGGTCGCATCGTCGTCGGGGCCCGGGCCGACCTGACCGTCCTCGACGCGCCGAACCATGTGCACCTCAGCTACCGGGCCGGAGTGCCGATCGCCCGGGCGTTGGAGATCTAGCAGGCGATGGTTCCAGCGGCGACCTCGCTCAGGAGGCCTCCTCCTGCCGCCGGGCAGCCGGCACGTCGAAGTCGAGCTCCGGCCGGGTGTCGGCGACGACATCCAGCAACTCCGGCGCAGTGAGCGGCCGCGGCGTCGTCGTCAGCGCCGGCACCTCGTCGATCTCGTCGGTGCTCAGGCCGATCTCGCTCATGCGGCGGGCGCTGACGAGCACCCGCGACTCCAAGGAGCCCACCAGCCGGTTGTAATCCTCGACGGAGCGCTGAAGGGATCGGCCCATGCGGGTGGCGTGCTCGCCGAGCGTGGCGAGCCGGGCGTAGAGCTCGCGGCCGACGGTGAGCAGTTCCTGGGCATCGCGGGTGACGGTGTCCTGCTGCCACGTGTAGGCGACCGTGCGGAGCAGCGCGAGCAGGGTGCCGGGGGAGGCCAGGGCGACCCGGTCGGCCATGGCCTCCTCATGCAGGCCGGGCGCGCGTGACAGGGCCGCCGCCAGCGTCGCGTCGGAGGGGACGAAGCAGACGACCATCTCCGGGGACGGTTCGAACGCCGTCCAGTAGGCCTTGCCCGCCAGCGTCTCGACATGGGAACGCAGCGAGGCCGCGTGGGCTTCGAGCAGGCGGTCGTGCTCGGCTGGGTCGATGTCCTCGGCCTGGGCCTGCAACCAGTAGCTCATCGGTGCTTTGGCGTCGATGACGAGATGCTTGCCGCCGGGCAGGTGGACGACGACGTCCGGGCGCACCGCGCGCTCGGCCGCGTTCGCCCCACGGGCCTGCACATCGAAGTCGCAGCGGGCGAGCATCCCCGAGACCTCGAGTACTCGGCGGAGCTGGACCTCACCCCACGCGCCCCGCACCGACGACACCCGCAGCGACGAGGCCAGCGACGAGGCCTCCCGCCCGACCCGTGATGCCGTGTCCTCGACCCGGACCAGGGCGTCACTGACCGAGGCGAACTGCGCCACCCGGTCACGCTCGAGCTGCTCAACCGTGACCGAGACCCGACGCAGCGTCTCACCGAGCGGCGCCAGGGCCGCAGCCGTGCGGCCATCGCCCTCGGTGACGAACTCGAGGTCGTCGAGCCGCTCGCGCAGCCCGTCGCGCTCGGCCCGCAGACCGGTCACCTCGGCGCGCACCGTCAGCCAGGCCAGCAGCGCGCCCAGAACGGCCGCCACCAGCGCTGCGACGATCGCGATTGCGAGGGGAATCTCCATGTCCGACAGCCTGTCAGCGACCACCGACAACGCAACGTGCGACGCTCCGCCTACGCTGGGGCCATGCCCGAGAACAGTGACCAGCCTGACCCCAGCGTCGAGGCTCAGCGCCTGGCCCACATCCGGGTACTGAACAACAAGCTGCCGACCAAGCGACTCATCGCGCAGGGCCTGGCCCGCAACGAGGCCGGCGACATTCTGCTGTGCGAGTTGACCTACAAGGCCGCGTGGGACCTGCCCGGCGGAGTGGTCGACCCGCTCGAGTCCCCGGCCACCTGCGTGTCGCGGGAGGTCCACGAGGAACTCGATCTGCGCATCCCCGCGGGCGACCTGCTGGCCGTGAACTGGCTGCCGCCCTACCGGGGTTGGGACGACGCACTGCTGTGCCTGTACGACCTGGGCACCCACCCGGCCGACATCATCGACGGAGCGCAGTTGGAGCGGCGGGAGATTCGGTCGCTGGCCTGGTGCCCGCTCGAGGACCTCGACGACCGGGTCGCGGCCTACACCGCACGCATGATCCGCTCAGTCCTCGGGAAGGCGCCCGGCGCGACCGCCTATCTCGAGGACGGCCTGGCCCGCTGACCCGTTCTCGGCGTGCCGTCGCACCCGCCGAGACACGATGGAGGCATGGCGGTTCAGCGCACCTCGGGTGTGATGCGTCGGTGGGTGCCCTCGGACTGGCACAGGCGTGAGCCTTGCGAACGACCCATCCCCGCCTCAAGGCCCGGATCTTCGTGTGGGCCACCATTCTCATCGCCGGGCTCGGGTGGATCCCCGCCATGGCGATCATCTTCGCCGGCGCGACGACGCCGACCGTGCTGTGGCAATGGTGGCAGGTCCTGCTCATCGGGACGGTGACCGGTGCGGCGGCGGGTTCGGCGCTCGGAGTCGTGCTCGGGTGGTGGGCGCCCCGTCTGGGTTCAGTAGACTCCTGAACTCGTGGCACTCACCATTGGAATCGTCGGTCTCCCCAACGTCGGCAAGTCGACGATGTTCAACGCCCTGACGAAGAACAACGTCCTCGCCGCGAACTACCCGTTCGCAACCATCGAACCGAACGTCGGCGTCGTCCCGCTGCCGGACGAGCGGCTCGGCCAGCTCGCCGAGATCTTCGGCAGCGAGCGGCTTCTGCCGGCGACGGTCTCGTTCGTCGACATCGCCGGCATCGTGCGCGGGGCCAGCGAGGGTGAGGGCCTGGGCAACAAGTTCCTCGCCAACATCCGCGAGGCCGACGCGATCTGCCAGGTCGTGCGTGCCTTCGACGACGACGACGTCACGCATGTCGACGGCAAGGTCGATCCGGCCTCCGACATGGAGACGATCAACACCGAACTGATCCTCGCCGACCTCCAGACCCTCGAGAACGCGATCCCGCGGCTGGAGAAGGAGGTCAAGGGCAAGAAGACCGACAAGGCCGTGCTCGACACCGCCCTCGCCGCCCGCGCCGTCCTCGAGGGCGGGACCACACTCTTCTCCGCCATGGCTGCCGGGTCGAGCGACGTCGAGGAGGAGCACGCCCACACCCTCGGTCTGCTGACGACCAAGCCGTTCATCTACGTCTTCAACATCGACGAGGACCAGCTGACCGACGAGGCGTTCCAGGCGGAGATGCAGAAGCTGGTCGAGCCGGCGGACGCGATCTTCCTCAACGCGAAGCTGGAGTCCGAGGTCGCCGAGCTCGACGAGGAGGACGCCCGCGAGTTGCTGGAGTCCGTCGGGATCACCGAGCCCGGTCTAGCCCAGTTGGCGCGCAAGGGCTTCCACACGCTCGGTCTGCAGACGTACCTCACCGCGGGGCCGAAGGAGGCTCGTGCGTGGACGATCCACCAGGGGTGGACCGCCCCGCAGGCCGCCGGGGTCATTCACACCGACTTCGAGCGCGGCTTCATCAAGGCCGAGATCGTGTCCTTCGAGGACCTGCTCGCGGCCGGGTCGATGGTCAAGGCCAAGGAGGCCGGCAAGGTGCGTATGGAGGGCAAGGACTACGTCATGCGCGACGGTGACGTGGTGGAGTTCCGCTTCAACGTGTAGCGCGGGTGCTACGATTGCGTCATGAGTACGGGCGAGCCGCAGGTCGAGCGCCTTTCGCAACGTGAACTGCGTAATGAGTCCGGACGCGTGCTTCGCGCGGTGGGCGAAGGGCATTCCTTCGTGTTGACCAATCGCGGAGTTGCTGTCGGTCGCATCGTCCCCCTCGATGCCCCAGCCCCCACGCTGCCCATCGCCCGGCCGGCCAAACGCGTCGGTGGATGGGCGGCGTTGAAGCCCGAGCCGTCTGAGGGGGACCGCCCGATGACTCGGATACTCGATGAACTGCGGGAGGATCGGGTGTGACTGACATGCCCCTCGTCTATGTCGACACCTCTGCGCTCGGAGCGCTGCTGGTCGCACAGCCCGAGACCCAGGAGCTGGTTGACTGGCTTGACCAAGCGGACGCCCGGCTTGTCTCCTGCGACCTGCTTGAGACGGAGTTGCGTCGCATGGCTGTGCGGGAGGGGCGCGACCAGTCGAAGGTCAGTGAGACACTGGACGGAGTGTCGCTCGCGGCTCTTGACAGGGCCACGTATCGGTCCGCCGGATTCTTGCCGATGCCGTATCTGCGCACCCTCGACGCACTGCACTTGGAAGCGGCGATCCGTCTTGATGCCGACGCGGTCCTCACGTACGACCACCGCCTCGGTGAGGCGGCGAAGTCTGCTGGACTCGACGTCATCGCACCCGGCACTCGCGGCGCACCATGATGGAGCGCCGGCCATGTGGTGATGGCTCTCCGTACCGGAACTCGGTGGAGTTCCGCTTCAACGTGTGATGGGTGAAGTTCGCGGACCCTGTTGAGCAAGGCCGGGGCCGGTATTCTGACTCTATGTCCGAGGTCACCATGACGCCCGAGTCGCGCGCATGCGCGAGGTCCTCGCCGCGCGTCGTGACGAGTTTCAGGTGCTCCTGGACCGATACGGGGCGACGAGCCCAAAGCTGTTCGGCTCGGTTGCCCGCGGTACCGCGCACTCGGGCTCGGACATCGACATCCTCGTCGAGATGGACCCCGCGGGCGGGAACCTGCTCATGCGGGCCTCTGGGCTGATGGAGGAGACCCGAGCGCTGTTCGGTCGGGACGCCATTGACGTATTCCCTGTCCAGTTGCTCAAGCGCCCGATCTCGGCGTCGGCGATGGCCGACGCTGTCGCGTTGTGAGTCGCGACCCGGGGCTGCGCATCGCTGATGTCCTCGTTGCCATCTAGCGGTGCCAACGCTACGTCGGCGCTCTCGGCGACGACACGGATCTCGTCGAGATGGCAGAGGATGCGATCGGGCGCAATCTCCAGATCATCGGTGACGCCGTGAACCACCTTCCTGAGGAGATCGCGGGGGGCGCACCCGGAGATCCCGTGGCCGCAGATCCGGGGTTTCCGCAACATCCTCGTCCACCAGTACTTCGGAGTCGATGTGGACGTCGTCCGCGATGTCGTGGAGACCCATCTCCCACCCCTCGCCGGCGCCCTGCGCAGCCACGTCGACGGCGGTTGAGGTCGTTCCGCCTCAGACCTACTGGAAGCCTCGCTCGGCGAGGCAGCGAACAGGAAGGTGCACCTGCTGGACACCTGCCAGGCGCAGGACGCGCTGCGGGATGAGGTCCTCGTGGAGGACTTCCTCGAGGGGTTCGGCATCACCCAGAACAAGTTCGCTGTGGCAATCGGCGCACCTGCGCGGCGCATCACCGAGATCGTGCACGGCACGCGTGCGATCACTGGCGACACGGCGCTGCGCCTGGGGCGGTACTTCGGGGTGGGCCCACAGTTCTGGCTCAACCTCCAGACGCGATGCGAACTGGAGGTCGCGCAGGATCGGGTCCCCGACCAAGTGGCCGCGATCACGCCCTTGTCAGTGGTACCAACCGCGTCAAGTTGACAGGGCGGCTCCTCCGCCTCCGAAGCTCCGTTCAGCGAACATCGGGCGCGGGTTCGGGCGAGCGCTTGGGGGCGCGCCACAGCTGGCACCCGATTCAACGTCTGGATGTCCCGCCCACCGCTTGAGTACAACTTGTACAAGTTGTACTGTGGGGTCATGACTTCCGTGACCCTGTCTCAGTTCCGTAGCCAGCAGAGCGACTACATCGCTGCGGCGCAGCGAGAGCCTGTCGAGATCACCTCGCGCGGAGCCGGTCGCCGTGCAGTGGTCGTGTCGCCCGAGTTCTTCGACCGAGCGCTGCGGGCGCTGGAGGATCAGGCTGACGTCCGCGGTGCTCTCGAGGCTCGCAACGAGGAGGGGCGAGTGTCCCACGATGAGCTCATGCGGGAGCTTGACCTCTGAGCCTGTTCGATGCCATACGCGATCAGTTATGTCCCCTCCGCGGCAAAGGTCATTCGGAAACTCGATAAGCAGATGGCCCGTCGATTGCTCGATGCGATCGAGTCGCTCGCACGCGATCCACGCCCTTCCGGGTGCATCCAGTTGAAGGGCGGTGACGGTGAGTTCCGAATTCGCGTCGGTGACTACCGAATCGTCTATGACATTCAGGACGATGAACTGGTTGTCCTGGTGCTCAGGGTCGGACACCGTCGAGAGGTATACCGATGAAGGGGTTGACTCACGGCACGTTCGCCGTCGTGCCGTCGTTGATTCCGCTGTTCGCTTCGGCATGCGGCATGTTCTGATCCTGCCTCGTCGGCTGGAGCAGTGAGTGGGTCTGGGCGGTGGTCAGCGATCCGTCGGGCAGTTCGGACGTGCGGCCGTCCGCGCGGAGCCCGTCGAGAGTGATCCACAGGTAGCGGCGATAGAGTTATTCGGCGTCCTCGTCCCTCGAGTGGAGGCCCGTCCTGAGTGGCGGCCGCCACCGCGCTGAAGGCGATCTGCGGGAAGATCAGATCCGTCCCTGTCACGCGGGGCACCAGGCCTACCCGACACGCTTCGATGCGACTGCAAGACGCCTGCTCAGGTCATGCTGCGCTGGCACCTTCAGGAGGGCCGCCAGATCATCCCGAAGTCGGTGCGGCCGGCGCGGATTGCGGAGAACTTCGACGTCTTCGACTTCGAGCTCTCAGCCGAGGAAATCGCGCGCATCGACGCCTTGGAGCAGGGCATGACGATGGTCCCCGACGAACTCGACCTTGAGTCATTCGGCATCGAGATCCCCGAGCCCTGAGGCCCACCGGAATCCGCCAGATCAAGTACCAGCACCAGGAGCCGAAAATGTCCCGCCCACGAATCATCTGCCACATGCATTCACTGCTCAACGGGAAGGTCGACGGCATCGCCAACGTCACATCCGTCGGGATGCGCTCGCAGAAGCTTTACTTCGATCTGTTCCTCGGTGAGAACCGCTTCTTCACGAAGCACCGAGGGTGGATCAGCGGAACCGGGACGAGCCGGGCGATCCTGGGCGGTGAGCCGGAGGTCGAACTCCCGGAACCGACTGAGCCCGTGCCGGCCGGCGATTTCATCACCGACCCCGACGCGCGGATGCACTATTTCGCCGTCGACCGCTCCGGCGTGCTCGCGTGGGATCGGAGCACGTTCACATACTTGGACGTCGACGCTCACATCGTCGAGCTGATCCCGGCCGCGGTGAGCGATGCCTTCAAGGCACATCTGCGGTCCGTCGGCGTCTCCTACCTCATTGCGGGGGATAAGCAGCTTGACATGGCCGAGGCCGTCCGCAAGATTGGCGACCTCTTCGACATGGAGGAGATCATCCTCGGCGGAGGACCCACCCTGAACTGGTCGATGATCCGCCAAGGGCTCTGCGACGAGATCAGCCTGGTTCTCATGCCGACCGCGGACGGGGAGAACGACACCAACTCCCTGTTCGAGGCCAATGAGAAGTTCTCTGCACCCGCGCCGATCGGATTCTCGCTGAAGCACGTCGAACCGCTCGAGGACGGCAGCGTGTGGCTGCGATACGACGTGCAGGGTCCGGTGGCAAACCCGTGACCGCCTGCAGGCCGCTGACCAGGGTCAGCGCCGTGCAGAACCCATGTCAGAACCGCTATCACCAGTAGGAGCAGCGACGACGCACATCAGAACACTCGGACAGGGCCTGGAGGTCTCCGCGATCGGGCTCGGCGCGATGGGCATGTCCCAGAGCTACGGCCCCAACCCCGGCGACCGAGACCAGATGATCACGGTGCTCCGCTCGGCCGTCGATGAAGGCGTGACGTTCTTCGACACCGCGGAGGTGTACGGCCCCTACGTCAATGAGGAGCTCGTTGGTGAGGCGCTGCAGCCGATCCGCGACCAGGTGATCATCGCGACGAAGTTCGGCTGGGACATCCAGAACGGCACGAGCGTGGGTCTGGACAGCCGGCCCGAGCAGATCCGCCGCGTTGCCGAAGCGTCGCTGAAGCGGCTGCGGATCGAGGCGATCGACGTGTTCTACCAGCACCGGGTGGATCCGCAGGTGCCGATCGAGGAGATCGCGGGCACCGTGGGGGAGTTGATCGCCGAGGGCAAGGTGAAGCACTTCGGGCTGTCCGAGGCAGCCGCGGACACGATCCGCGCCGCGCATGCGGTCCATCCGGTGACCGCGGTGCAGAGCGAGTACTCGCTGTGGACCCGCGATCCGGAGGCCGAGGTACTACCGACGCTCGCGGAACTGGGCATCGGGTTCGTGCCGTTCAGCCCGCTCGGCAAGGGATTCCTCACCGGAACTGTCAACACGTCCACCGCATTCACGGAGGGCGACATCCGCACCGAGCGGATCCGCGAGAACGCACGCGCGACGCAGGTCGCGCTGTCCGCCGACGAGCGCTCAGACCTCGACGGTCTCGCCTCGCGCATCGGCGTACACGGCGACCGCTACAACGCCGAGCACATGGCCTACGTCAACCGATAGCCCAGCGATCTTGCGTCGCCGGGGCGATCTCAGCTCCGCAGAAGCGTCTCTCCGTGCTCTGCCGTGAGTTGCACGCCGTCGAGATCGATCCGTCCGCCGGACGCGACATGCGCGGCGTCGGAGCCCTCGCCGGTCGCGACGACGCCGCCGGCAATGCTGCAGTGGTTCACCTGTCCTTCGACCTCTAGGGTGGTGACGTTGCTGCCCGCGGTGGCGAGCCGGCCGCCGATCTGCAGCGAGTCGACCGACCCGCCCTGCTTGACGCTGAGCGCCACGGCTTGAAGCGTGATCTGCACGCCCTTGACCAGGCTCAGGCCTTCGCCGCCGGTCGTGGTGACGTCGCCGGTGACGGTGAGCGATCCCAAGGGCTTGCTGATCTGGATGCCCATCGAACCGTCGCCGGTGGTCGCGATGCTCTCGAAGCGCGCGTCGCGGAGGCTGCCGTCGTAGAGGTTGAATCCGCGTGCGCCCTTGCCTGTGGTGACGATGGGGGCCTGCACGTCTAGGGTGTCAATGTCGCCGAAGTTGACGAAGCCGATGCCGCTGGGACCATGCGACGTCACGGCCGCGGTCGCTGCCCAGGTGCCCACCGTGCCCCAGTTGTCCAGCACCATGTCGTTCTGCCCGTAGGTGGTGACCGGGCCTGCGGAGACAAGTTCCTCGACGGTGGCTCCGCTGATGACGAAGACCCCGCCCGAGATCAGGTCGGGCGTGCCCTCGGGGATACCGCCGTCGCTGTGGATTTCTCCGGTCCGCAACTGGATCATGGTGAGAGTGCCTCCATCGGCTTTCCCGTTCCAGTCGCCGTGGCCACCGACGAACACGCCGGAGCCGCGAACGGGTTCCTCCGCGGTGCCGGCGGAGATGTCCAACAACTCGGCGGTGAGCCTGGCCGCTGGGTCGGGCTGGCGGTTCCACAGGGTGAACGCTCCCTGGAGGGCGTCGACTCCGAAACCGTGCGGGCGGTGGTATCGCCCGCGCACGTCGGCAGCGAGCACACGGACGTCCTCAGCCTGCACGTGGCCCGCCCTGAGCCGGTCCTCGGCGAGGATCGCGATTTGGCCGCGGGTCGTGACGCGCCGCAAGGTCACTGTGCCGAGGTCCTCGACGCTCGTGTCGTTGAGGATCGCGGTCTCCTGGTCGGGCACGACAATGGTGACGTCTTCGAGCGTGTTGTCCGACGTGAGCCGCACGCCCTTGGCCGAGAAGTGCAGGCTCCCTCCCCGCATCGTCGTGCCCGGGGGCAACGTGATCATGGGCGAACCAGTGATCTCACCCTGGACCTCGATCTCCCGTGCGCCGTCCGCCAGTGCGCTGGCGAGCTCCGCCGCCGTGGTGACCGTCGCGCTGCCCTTGCTCATGGCTTCTCCCTCATCGTCGTACGTGATTCGAGTCTAGGACCGGCGGCTGTCACCGAGTGGGAACCGTCCTACGGGTGCAGGACCACCTTGCCGGCCGCGCCACCCCTTGTGACGAGCTCGAGGCCGACCTTCGCCTGCTCGAGCGGGAGCCTGTGCGAGATGTGCACCTGCACCTCGCCGGCACCGGCGAGCGCGATCAGTTCGGCACGTTTCGCATTTCTGAACTCCACACTCTTCGGCCCGCCGAGTCGGTGGAAGCCGTGTTGCTCGGCGGCCCCGGGTGCTGCCGCGATGGTGAGAATGCGGTTTCGGTCGCTCACCCACTCGAGCGAGGTCTCAGTGGCCTCTGGTGTACCCGCCGCGTCCAGTGCGACGGTGATGCCCTCCGGTGCGGCCGCTCGGACGCGGTCGGACAGGCCCGGCCCATACTCGATCGGGATGCCCCCGAAACGGCTGACGTTTTCTGCGTTCCGCGCTGACGTTGTACCGATCACCGTCGCGCCGACACGGGCGGCGAGCTGCAGCACCATCGCGCCGATCGACCCAGAGGCACCGTGTAGCAGGACGGTGTCGCCAGGCTTCACCTCGACGCGGTCGAGCATCTCCATGGCGGTCGTGCCGACGAGAAGCAGCCCCGCGGCCTCGTCGAACGGTAGGGCCGACGGCTTGGCGAAGACATCCTTCGCGGGCACGTTGATCCTCGTCGCGTAACCGCCCGGAGAGTGGTAGGCGATGACCTCGTCGCCGACCTCGATCCCGGGCGAACCAGCCTGTGCACCTGTCCCGATCGCTTCGACGATGCCGGCGATCTCATTGCCGATCGGGTGGGGGAGCAGTGCAGGGTCGTTCAGTACGGCGAGGATCTTTAGGTCGATGGGGTTCACGCCGGCCGCCATCACCTTGATGGTGACCTCATCGTCGGCGGGATCCGCAACATGCACGTGCTCGAACGACAGGGCGTCGAGTCCGTCGAATCTCGTGGCCACCCAGCGCATGTCAACGCCGTGGTCGTTGCTGCTGGTGGTATCCGTAGTGGTCATGTCACGTCA
>NZ_BCRE01000099.1 GCF_001552435.1 Kribbia dieselivorans NBRC 106261 | reverse complement strand
GGCTAGGAGGAAGTATGCCCAAGTCAGGCCAGCGGTGATAGAGAACACCAGCCACAAAGCAGTCAAATAGGGTTCACGGAGGGATCCGACCAGGGAGGCCGCGACGATCAGCAGCATGAGCGCGTGCGCCAGCACGACCAGCCTCGACATCAGCAGCACGTCGGAGGCGATCCGGTTCTCCCCCACTCGGACCGTCAGCGCGGCAACGACCGCGGGCAGGGCCAACAGGATCGTGGCGCCGCCGTCTGCCGCTCTCAGGAGCGCATCCTTTCCATTGGGCAGGATGAGTGCCAGCGCCAAGAACCAAAACGCGAAGGCCGGCACCCAGACTGTCAGCCCCGGAGCGACACCGCGAGCGGGCTGCAGCAATGCGACTGCATCGCCTGGCTGGGACCGAGGTGCGTAGTTGACTGACACGTGCGCGACGCTCTCCGGCCCGAGGTCCATGGCGTTCCGGGGCACGAGATCCTCGTTGGCGCCTTCCGTCGACATAGTCAGCGACCGAATAACGACTCCGGATGGAGCATGGATCTCCAGGTGAAAGGAGGAGGCTTCGCCAGCTCCACCAGTCTCGATATTGAGCGGCAGAGAGCGAAACCCTGCCGCTGACAGCAGCCGGTCTGCCAGCGACGGCGGTTGTGTCGGCTCAACCTTCCAGTAGTAGGAGTACTTGATCACGGTCCGACCGCCGGCCAGGTGGGGCGGAACCAAGGCCAGGATCGCAAACCGCCGAGCAAGGACCTCCAGCAGGGACCCGACAGGTTGACTCAGCTGCTTCGGATCCAACACGCGCTCGCTGCCGACCATCCCGGTTTCGATCAAACCACGCGCCATTTCACTCGCCGACTCCGGATCACCATCGACCAGGGACTCCAGCGCCCGCTTGAGCGAATGCTCGCGTGGCTCTATGACTGCCCCAGCGTCTCCCAATTCCCCTATCAACGCGTCCACCATGAGCGGTCGGTACTCATTTCGACCCAGGATCGGGATCGGCCCCTCGCCTTCGATGGAGATGTCGAAGTGACGCAGCGGCCCCTTCTCCATGAGGCCCACGGGGATGACGAGAGGCCCAACGATTTCCGCGAGGCCTCTGCGCCGCTCCTGCGGGTAGTAGGCGAGCGCAGGGGCCGCCGGTGGGGTGCAATCAATCGACACCCGCCGACGACCGGTTTGGTCTTCCATGAGGCGCAGACTGTCGATCCTTCGATGCCTCCACACCTGCGGTCGTAACAGGGCCTCCATCAGTTCACGCCCCGAGTCGGTTGCAAGGTGGTCAAGGGGCATGCCGAGAACCCTAGAGGCACACACGACCGGGCCGCTTGGTTATCCACAGTTCTGCTTGGGCAGCCCTCAATGAGCGCTCTGAGCGTTCTCACCCGAACTTCACCGCTCCTTCACTGGGGCTTCACCGCGATTCTGCTTCCCCTACCACCCAGCCGAATACGTTGCTGGCCCGTGACTCCCCCCAACAGAACACGCACCACCGTGCGTCGCCTCCTCACAGCGCTGGCCGTGCCGGCGCTGATCCTCGGCCCGGGCCTGCACGCCCACGCCGAGCCCGCCCTCCCGCACACCAACGGTGACTCCGCTCCGTCGCTCGACGACGTCAACCCGAGCGAAGGTCGCCGCCACGCCGCGTCCTCGAACGTCAACGAGCCCGAGTCGTTCGCCACGAAGGCGGCCGGGACCGAGCGCATCTACCTCGACACGGAGAAGCGCCCGGTCGCCCCGGGTCTGAACCTCACCTCGCAGCAGTGGCTCGACAACGCCGGCATCCAGCGCACCGACGTGCTGACCGCCGACCTCGGCACGCAGGGCCTCAAGGTCGACTACGTCGACTCCGGCTCCGTCGCCGGCACCTCCCCGCTGGGTCAGCAGCTCGACCGGGTCGGCGCCGTCGCGGGCGTCAACGGCGACTTCTTCGACATCAACAACTCCGGAGCAGCGCAGGGCATCGGCATCGCCGGCGGCCAGGTTCGCAAGGGCCCGAACGCCGGTCGCATCCACGCCGCCGGCATCGACGCGCAGGGCCTGGGCGCCCTGAGCCAGATGTACCTCGACGGCACGGTCAGCCTGCCCGGCGACGTCACCCGCCCGTTGACCGGCTACAACGTCTCGGCGCTGCCGACCAACGGCATCGGCGCGTACACCCCGCTGTGGGGTGACTACACCCGTGACCGCGCCACGCAGGGCCTGTCGAACAAGGCCGAGGTCATCGTCACCGACGGCGTCGTCACCTCCGAGGCCACCGCACCGCGCTCCGGTCGTCTGCCCGAGGGCGCCATCGCCTTCGTCGGCCGCGAAGCCGGCGCCACCGCGCTCAAGGCCCTCAAGGTCGGCGACAAGGTGTCCCTGTCGTACTCGGTGCGCAGCTCCGCGGGTGACATGAAGGTCGCCATCGGCGGCAGCGGGCCGATCGTCAAGGACGGCGCCACCGTCCCGAGCAGCGACAAGGCCGTCCACCCGCGCACCGCGATCGGGTTCTCCAAGGACCGTACGAAGATGTTCCTCGTCACCGTCGACGGCCGCACGGCCCAGTCGCGTGGCATGTCGCTCGAGGAGCTCGGTGACTACCTCGTCGAGCTCGGCGCCGACTCGGCCATGAACCTCGACGGCGGCGGCTCGTCCACGCTCATCGCGCGCGAAGCCGGTGAGAAGGTCAACGACGTCGAGAACGACCCCTCCGACGGGTACCAGCGCAGCGTCCCCAACGGCCTGGCCCTCTTCGCCGAGCAGGGCAGCGGCCGGTTGACCGGCCTGCGCGTCGTCCCGGCACACGACGACGAGGACGAGAACCTCCTCAAGGTCTTCCCCGGTCTGACGCGCGAACTCGACGCATACGGCCACGACGAGACCTACGCCCCCGTCGACGCGGAGGTCTCGTTCGGCGCGACCCCGGCCGCCGTCGGCACGGTGAGCGCCGAGGGCACCTTCACCGCACGACGCTCCGGCGATGCCACGGTCACCGCGTCGGCCGGGCCGGTCAGCGGCACGACCACAGTGCGCGTGCTCGGTGACCTGACCCGCTTGGAGTCGACCACCCGCACGGTCTCGATCGCCACGCAGGAGGAGCGCGGACGCTTCTCCGTCGTCGGGTACGACAAGGACGGGTTCCGCGCCGACATCGAGCCGGCCGACCTGACCCTCGATTACGACCAGACCAAGCTCGAGGTCACGCCCGACGGTCGCGGCGGCTTCGTCGTGAAGCCGCTTGTCGCATCGGCCGGTGAGGTCATCACCGCGACCGCGGCCGGTGTCACCACCCACATCGCCGTCGCCGTCGGTCTCGAGGAGAAGGTCGTCGCGAACTTCGACGACGCCGCCAAGTGGAAGTGGTCCGGGGCTCGTTCGACCGGCTCGCTGCAGCCGACCGAGGGTCGCAACGGCGGCACCGCGCTCCAGATCAACTACGACTTCACCCAGTCGACCGGTACACGTACCTCCAATGCCGGATCGCCGTTGAACATCGACATCGAGGGTCAGCCCCAGAAGATCGGGTTGTGGGTCAAGGGCGACGGGCGCGGCCAGTGGTGGTCGTTCTCGATCCATGACGCGAACGGCACGTACTACCCGCTGTACGGTCCGCACATCACGTGGACCGGCTGGCGCTACGTCGAGGTCGACGTGCCGCAGGGTCTGCCGTTCCCGATCGACGTGTACCGCTTCGGCATCATCGAGACGGTCGCGAGCAAGCAGTACAAGGGCTCGGTGGCCATCGACGACATCACCGTCAAGGTCGCTCCCGAGGTGCCGCTGCCGGCGCAGCCGCAGGTCGAGGACGACGTCGTCGTGCAGAACGGCGTGGCCAAGGACGGCGGCGACTACTCGTTCGCGGTCATCTCCGATGCGCAGTTCACTGCCGCGAACCAGTCGCTCGTGCCGCAGGCCCGGCGCACACTGCGCTCCGCCGTGGCGGCGAAGCCGGACTTCATCGTCATCAACGGCGACTGGATCGACACCGCGTGGCCCGATGACCTCAAGCTCGCGCGCCGCGTCATCGAGGAGGAGATCGGCGACCAGGTGCCGTGGTACTACGTGCCGGGCAACCACGAGATCATGGGCCCGGGCAATATCAGCCCGTGGGTCACAGAGTTCGGAGCGGCGCAGCGCAGCTTCGTGCACAAGGGCACCCGGTTCGTCATGCTCAACTCCGCGACCGGCACCCTCCAGGGCGACGGGTACAAGCAGTGGCAGATGCTGCGCTCCGCGTTGGACGACGCCAAGTCCGACCCGTCGATCAACGGTGTCGTGACGATGTGGCACCACCCGCCGCACGACCCGAGCCCGGTGGCGACCAGCCAGATGTCCAGCGCCGTCGAGGTCGGGATCGTCGAGGAGTGGCTCGGTGACTTCCGCCGCGAGACCGGCAAGGGCGCGGCGATGATCAACGCCCACGTCGGCGCGTTCTCCGCGTCGTCGGTCGATGGTGTCGACTACGTCATCAACGGCAACTCGGCCAAGACCCCGTCGGCCGACACCGACCAGGGCGGCTTCGCCGGCTGGAGCCTCGTGGGCGTCAACCCGGATGCCCCGAAGCTGCCGACCTGGGCGCGCCACCGTGCCCAGCCGGTGAAGAAGGACGCTAACCCGTGGCTTGAGGTCGAGATGCGCCCGCACGTCGACGCGATCGCCTTCGGTGACGTGCCGGCGATGACGGTCGGTCAGAGCGTCAAGGTCGGCGCGACGGTGACGCAGCCCGGGGGGCGGCGCGTGCCGGTGGCGTACCCGGTCTCGGCGCAGTGGTCGGCCAGCGGCGTGTTCATCGGCAAGGCGTCTCAGGCCCGGGGCAACGCCGTCGCGGCGTACGACCCGGCCACCGGTGAGCTCACCGCGCTCCGCGCCGGCAGTGGCGAGGTGTCGGTGACGGTGAACGACGAGACCGCAAAGGCGACCGTCTCGGTGAAGTGAGGCGCACGGCGCTCCGGCCATGGTCGGAGCGCCGTGCGGTCACCTTGTCGACCCGGTCACCTGTTGGTCGCAGTCACCTACTGCAACATCTACTGCAACATCTACTGTCACATCGTGTTGCAGTAGGCGTCAGTGCAGGGTCCACGATCCCGACGCCGAGTGATGGTTTCGGGCCGCTTC
>NZ_BCRE01000098.1 GCF_001552435.1 Kribbia dieselivorans NBRC 106261 | reverse complement strand
GAACGGGTGCGCGCGGGTCCTTGAGTTACCGCCCCGCGGGGCCGGATTCGGGAGTACGGCCAATCATTGTCTACTGCCACCTACTGAAACATTGTTTCAGTAGGTGGCAGTAGACGTCGGTCGTGCTTCGCGGGACAGCGATCGCTCAGTCGCCCATCTTCACACCGGTCACCGGAGCCCCAGCCCGCGCGTAGACCAACGAAATCGCGCCCTTGGGGAACGCCACGGGCGGCTCCACCAACTCGAACGCCGCCGGCAGCGCGCCGTCGAAGAGCCGCTTGCCCGTGCCGAACGCGATCGGGTAGACGAACAGGTTGAGCCGGTCGACGAGGTCGTGGTCGAGCAGGTGTCGGGTGAGGTTGCCGCTGCCGATGATGTGGATCTCCTCGAAGCGCTCCTTGAGCGGCGGGATCTCGGTCGGCGGATCGGTGATCACCGTCGTTCCCGCCCACGCGGCTTCGGTCATCCCGTGCGAGGCGACGAACTTGGGTACGGCGTTGAGCTTGGCCGCGACCGGATTCTCGTTGGGCTGGTTGGGCCAGTAACTCGCGAAGATGTCGTACGTGGCCCGGCCCAGGAGCAACGCGTCGAGCCGGTCGATGCCGGCCATGATCGCCGCTCCGGATTCGTCGTCGACGTACGGTGCCTGCCAGCCGCCGTAGGAGAATCCGTCCTCCGGGTCCTCCTCGGGCCCGCCCGGCGCCTGGTACACGCCGTCGAGGGTGATGAACAGGTCGACTGCCAGAATGCCCATGTCGTGCTCCCATGTATGGCCACGCCGGCTGGAGCCGGGTGGCAGGCTGATCGCATGAACTGTGTGTTCTGCACCATCGCGGCGGGGGAGGCCAGCGCGGACGTCATCCTCGACGAGCCGGACTTCCTCAGTTTCCTCGACCGACGGCCGGTCTTCAAGGGTCATGCCCTGCTCGTGCCACGCGAGCACATCGGCACGCTGCTCGATCTGCCGCCGCGGCTGCACGCCGGGCTCACCGAGGCGGCGCAGCGGATCGCGGCGGCGATGGTCGACGGGCTCGGCGCGCAGGGGAGCTTCGTGGCCACCAACAACGTCATCAGCCAGTCGGTGCCGCACCTGCACGTCCATGTCGTGCCGCGCACCAAGGGTGATGGGCTGCGGGGGTTCTTCTGGCCGCGCACGAAATACGCGAGCGCGGCGGAGTCGGCGGATTACGCGGCTCGGTTGCGGGCGGCGTTGGCCGTGGAACGATGAACGCGACGAAGGGGCGTGCTGATGTTCGGAGTCGATGACATCCCGGATCTGACCGGACGCGTGGCGGTGGTGACCGGCGCGAACGGCGGCCTGGGGCTGCAGACCACCCGGGTGCTCGCGGCCAAGGGCGCGCACGTCGTCATGGCTGCCCGCAACGAGGGCAAGACCGAGCGGGCCGTCGAGGAGGTGCGGCGCGAGACTCCGCAGGCCAGGCTCACGACGATCCGGCTCGATCTCGGGAGTCTCGACTCGGTGCGCGAGGCCGCCGAGGCCATCGTCGACGTGGCGCCGCGCATCGACCTCCTCATCAACAACGCCGGCGTCATGGCCACACCGGAGGGTCGTACCGCGGACGGTTTCGAGACCCAGCTCGGCGTCGATCATCTCGGGCATTGGGCGCTGACGGCCCGGTTGTTGCCCGAACTCGTCGCGGCGCCGGCCGCGCGGGTCGTGACGGTGACGAGTTTCGCGCGTTTCAGCGGACGGCCGTTGGACTCGAGCAATCCGCATCTGCGTGGCCGGTACTCGGCGTGGCCGGCGTATGGCCAGGCGAAGCTCGCCAACTACCACTTCGGGCTGGGTTTGCAGGGCGTGTTTGTACGTGCCGGAGCGCGGGCCGCGAGCCTGATCGCGCATCCGGGCTTGTCGCACACGGACCTGCAGCCGCAGACGGTTCGCCTCGGCGGCGCGGGGCAGTCCGCGGGGTTCTGGGCCTGGTCCGCGCGGGTGGCGGGCATGCCACCGGAGCGCGGTGCGATGCCGCAGTTGCGCGCGGCGACGGATCCGGGGGCGCGCGGCGGGGAGTTGTACGGCCCTCGCTTCGGGACGTTCGGGCCAGCGGTCAGGCGGCCGATTCTGCGGCGCAACGCGGCGGCGATCCGGACGTTGTGGGAGGTCTCGGAGCGGGAGACCGGGTTGGCCGTCGGCCTCTAGATGAGCTGCGGCACGATCCGGTCGAGGACGGGGTATCGATGCGGCCCTGTGGATTACCGCTGAAGTCGAGCGCTGAGTGCGGCACACTGACGTTGTCAGGGGCATCACCTACTCTGGGTCAATCCAAAAGGGGGTCAAGCCGTGGGTACAGCAACGATCGAGAAGATGAGCCGAGAAGACGCACTTCGGCAGCGCGACGCGCTACTGGAGCAGAGCGGCGCAACGCTTGACGAGCTGCGCGAGCGCGCGGAGGATTATCTCCTGACTGCGGAGGAGGCGACCCTTCTGCGCCGCATCGAGGGCTTGACCTGGTTGCTCGGCGAGTGACCAGCCGGCGCGAGCGTGGGCGATCAGGCCTTCGAGTTCGCTCTGGTGGCGCCTCTCAGAGGGCCCGGTTTGGAGTTTGGGTCTCTGGTCAGGCAGAATGTCCGTTGCTCGCGCAAGTGGCGGAACGGCAGACGCGCTGTCTTCAGGTGGCAGTGTCCTTACGGGCGTGGGGGTTCAAATCCCCCCTTGCGCACAGGTGTCCTGGATCAGGACGCGCGGAAGCCCTCGAGCCCACCGGCTCGAGGGTTTCCGCGCGTCTTGGATTGGTCGAAGAGAGTTCACCGCCGGTCGCAGCAAAGATGGGCGTTCTCGGGCCGTCTCTCGATGTCACCTCCGCTCTGGTTCAGTTGAGTCATGGACGAGACACCTGACAGCGGGCAGTTCTTTATCCCAGCTGCCTCAAAGGCGGAGGCCATTGCACGCGTGTACTCGCTGACAGGAGCGCCTTCGCGGGGCACCCGAGGGGAGAAGGGTGCGATGCTCGCACTCCGCGACGCGCTGGACCTGGACATCGACACGGCCAGAACGAACGCACGCATGGGTTCCGAGATCGCCCTCTCCCTAGGGGTGGAGTGGTTGCCGGGCTCCTACGAGGACCGCAACACCGTCAATCTCGAAGGCCTGAATGCGCTCCTGAAGGGTGCAACCGAGGCCTATCATCTGGGCTCCATTCGCCGGCTGGCGGGCAACAAGCCGTCTTGGCTGGACGACCCGCGATGGGCGGCCTTCGAACCCGCACCATCAAAGATCGAGGCGGTCAACCGGATCAGCAACCTCACCGGTTCAGGGCCTGAGCGGTTGGGCCCGGGAAGCAAGGAGCAGAAGAGCGTGCTGATCAACCTGGCAAAGAATCTTGCGCCCCACGTCGACACCAATCTCTCGAAAACGAAACTGGGTGCAGCGCTCGCGATGGAGTTCGGAGCCCCGTGGAGCCCGGACTGCGAGTCAACCGGCGAGACCATTTCACTCGTTGGTCTCAACACACTCCTCGCTGGTGCCGAGTTGCGCTTGGGTACACTCGGCGCATCCCAGGCGATGCTTCTTGGAACCCCTGAACAGGAGGGTGCGGCGCTTGCCGCGGCCCTGTTCGACGGGTGGCAGCCCTCGTCCGACGACGCGGGTCGACGGCGAGTCCTCTGGGATGGGCCGAAGTCCATCCGTTGGATGGAGCAGCAGGGCCTGACTCGCGGTCCCAACGACAATGAGTGGCAGGGGTTCTACTTCGAGGCGAAGGGTCGCGAACTGCTCAACGCGGCCTTCGCCCCCAACCCAGATCCACCTCGGGCCAAGTACGGTCGCACCGAATTCGACTACTCGCTCGGATACGTCTGGGACCTCAAGGCTCACACCGAGCGGTGGCGAACGCCATCAACAGGGCAGGAGGTAAGGGGCCAGACGTCAACCCCCTTGAACGACCGAGAGGCTATGCGGGCCTGCATCGGCGAGCAGGGCTTGGGATTCCTCATGCTCAGCGGCGTTGGGATTGAGGACGAGGACGGTTCATTCGTCGCGTGGCACCGTGCACGCAAGCGGGCGAAGGGAGTCCGGTCTGCTGCCACGAACTCCGGGCGCTCGCGCCGACGGAAGGCGGCCTTCGAACCGCTCACCGTCGAGGCCTACTACTTCCACAACCTAGAGGCCTTGGATGCCGCCATCTCTGCCGGCCAGGTCAAGGACTTCAACCAAGGCAAGCAAGCCCCGAAGGGAGACATGGCTACTGGGAGCCCCCGGAGGCCGAAGTACGGCCTGCAGATCAACACGGCACGCAGTTCTGGGTTAGCGCTCGCCTCCTTCGACTGGACGAATTGACCTAACTGGCCTTCGGCTGTTCGGCGTCGTGCGCGACCGCTGCGAAGGCCTCAGACGAGAGCGCGTCGCCGACGGGGTTGAGATCTGCCTCGAGGACTGCCTTGACGAGTTCCTTTGGCAAGTCTGCGGCATCACGCAGGACGTGCGTCCGGAAGACGTGCCACGCGGCACCGACAGCGACTCCGTTGCCGACCTGCTTGTACGACGCGGAGTCCCGCTGTTGACCGAAGTTGAAGGAGCGTGGGAGCCCCTGCAGCCGCGCGGCCTCGTGAGGCGTCAACCGTCGACGCCGGGGCCCATAGATGGAGGTCTGGGTGATCGCGACCAAGGCAGGCAGATACGTCGCCGCCTTGGCACGAATGCCAGAGGGTCGGAAATGCATCACAGTTTCCCACAGGGAGGCGGCGTCCTGTGCCTGCCACTCAAGCTTGCGCCGCGATGCGGGGAAGTCGTTGAACTCCGGATGATCTTTGCGCCAGGCATCGATGACTCGTCTGTTGGCGTCGTAGAACCTGGCGTTCTTGACGAGGATCTGCCGCTTCCAAGGAGGAAGGTCGTCCAACTCAGCGGCGTCGAGGCTGCGCTCGGGTACCCATTCGTCCGACCACAGGGGGAATCCGGGGAGTCGCATCCCGGTGGAGGACCACATGCGCTGGACCAGATCGTCCCAGACGTTCACCCACGCTGTCTCCTGGGCACTGAGCCTGTATCGCTGTATGTCGGTGATCGCCTCGTCAGCGTCGAGCACCCACTCGCTCCGCCAGTCTGCTGCTTGCCAACCCTCGACAGGTCCGCGCGCCACCGTGACCGCCGGCCTCAGGCCTGCTTCCAGTTCCTCGCGGACGCGCTCGCGACCGATGTAGGTGCCGAGGATGAAGACCCGATCCCGCACCTGCGGCGTACCGCCTCGATGCGGTGGCAGGAAGTGTGGAGAGAAGACGGTAGGGGTGTCCGAAACGCGGTAGCCCAACTCCCGCAGGGTGCGGATGATCGTCTCCCACTCGTGCCGGTGGCGTGGGCCAGCGATGTTGCGGACGTTCTCGAGGAGCACCACAGCGGGCGTACGCTCCTCGAGGATCCTGGCGATGTTCCAGAACAACGTGCCACGGGCTTCGTCCATGCCCCGCTGATACCCAGATTTTGAGAAGGGTTGGCAGGGAAATCCTGCAGCCAAGACGTGATGCTCGGGCACTCCAACAGGCAGATCTTCAGGGGTGTCGAGCGTGATGTCGGTGTTGAGGACGGGCTGGTGACGCACGGGCAACGGCTCGATCCAGTTCCGAGTGTACGTCTCTCGCGCCTCGCGATCGATCTCCGAGACATAGACGCACTGGCCACCCGCATGGTCGAGCATAGCATGGAAACCTCCGATGCCCGCGAACAGATCGGCGTACTTGAAGGGGGCGCGCGGCATACCACCCAGCTTAGCTAAGGCATCAACCATGTCAAGTGGCGCTGAGGGCGAGTCGCTGGGCGTAGGCGTAGAACGCAGGTCGAGTGGAAGCTGGTCCGGATGCACGGGCTGATCCCTCCCGAGGCTGAGCCCGGTCGGGCCGGCCGCGTGGTAGTGAGATGGATTCACTTGACCTAATCAGTCGCCACCGACATCGCTCTGGGAGCGGCGAAGGCGCGAGGAGGTCGCCGCCCATCGCTGCCAGTACGCGCCCCTGCCCACTGGCTCACGGTATGAGCTTACGGAGAATCTGCAACGGACGTCTTGCTGCCTCGAAGACGTCGCTCTGGGCGACACAGTCGTGACCGAACTCAGATCCGATCTCCTCGAGAGCGGCGGCCAACTCGGGCACTTCGTCAGCCGAGTCCCGGGGCCAAAGTGGGAGACCGAGCAGGACTGCCCTGCCGGTGTCGGAGCTCTGCAGGAACGAGAATCCTTGTGACGTCTGCCTGTGTTGAACATCCAAGAGTGCCGTGTTCTTGAGCCCGGCAGCAACTTGGTTGCCGAATGGGAGCCACCTACTCTCGGGCAGACGCTCCCCCGCGAGCAGGTCGAGCATATCCAGCGCCAACCGCCAGTCGAGGAAGTGGTGTAAGCGGTGATTGTCGTACGATCTCAAGCAGTCGACGCAACCTGAAGAGCAACTGGCGTGCTCTGGGTGGGACCAATCATCCGCGACTCGCACCCGGGTTTCGGACAGCAGCCGGGAGAAGTTCTCCCGCCTCCCCAACTCGACTGCATACCCGGCACCGTTGTCCAGCGCGTCCGCCAGGAACACTCCCATCTGCCCCTGCTGCATCGGGTAGAGCCCCGTGACAAGCTCTGTGGGGTCGATGTCCAGGAGCCGTTTTGCACCTCGTCGCAGAACTTCGGTCAAAGACCAGAACGCCGAGTGCCCGGCCGGTAGAACACCGGAGCGAACGCTGATGGCACCGCCGGGAACGAAGGCCGCCGGTCCGAGACCGATGGTGAGCACGTCCGTGACTCTGAGTTCGCCAATGGCAATCTCCCTCGTCGGGCCCAGATTGTCCGGCGGCCAGCCCTGAGCATCGGGGTACAACGTCGGTTCGTCCACCAGCACGGAACGGTCGTTGTTCGTCGCAATCCTGAAAAGCCGGCCGTTGTTATCGTTGATCTGAAGGAGCCGGGCCTTCTCGTACACCCGAATGTGACTCCCTTTTACCTCGACGTCAGTCACCGGCTGATCGGTCAGCGCGAGGGCAATCTGACCAGCCTGCGGGGAATCGTCCGTCGAGTCACGATAGTCGGACGACTTGTAGGTCGTCCGGAACCCGAGCGGCTGGTGGACATTGAAAACTGCCAACTGAGCACTGCAGACCGTGCAGACAGGGTTTTCAGGGTCCACAAACGCACTCCCACAGTCGGAGCAAGTCCCCACTGCGAGAGCCTTCCCCAACGGGTCCTTGGGTCGGACCTTGTACCCAGAGTAGTCCCACGCGGCGAATCCCGCGACGACATGGACCGAACCATCGCGGACGATCTTGGCCCCGGGGGCAAACATCGAAACGGCCTGACCCAGGGGGCGCTCCGCGACGATGTTGTCCTTGTCCTTCCGATCCTTGATGGGCTTCCCTACAAGTTCGCGGACGCGGGAGGGAAATCCGAACATCGGGAGCACCCCATAGGTGGCGAGGCATTCGCTCAGTTCCGCCGTCACGCCACCATCGCGTGCGATAGCGGTGTCGATGCTGGCTAGGAGATCCCCATCTCGGGCCCACGAGACCAAGTCCGCTTTCTCCGTGGGACTAAGCGCCGTGTGAGCAGCGAACCGCTCGCACACCAATCTGACGTCTGG
The DNA here is from genome assembly GCF_001552435.1 of Kribbia dieselivorans NBRC 106261. Classification (GTDB taxonomy): domain Bacteria; phylum Actinomycetota; class Actinomycetes; order Actinomycetales; family Dermatophilaceae; genus Kribbia; species Kribbia dieselivorans. The sequence continues at coordinate 18,785 of NZ_BCRE01000098.1, read as the reverse complement.
CATATTTCGGAGCCAGACGTCGACCTGCTCCCTTCGGATCTCCCATTCGCTCGTCAGGCCAAATGTGCCGTGGATACTGCTGCTGGTCCACTGCGGCATCGGTTCGGTGCGCAAGAAGGCCCGCCGAAGGACCTCGGCCGCGATCACACGCTGGATGATCCGGGGTTTGGCAAGATCCAAGAAGGGCTGCGGCGGGTCGTCGCCAGTCATACGCCCCGGCGTCGCATAGTAGTCGTCGTCATGCGTTCGGTCACGACAGACTGTTACCGCATACGAGAACGTCTGGCCACTTCGCCCGGCTCGTCCAACTCGCTGCTGGTAGTTGAACCGCTGCGGAGGCATGTTCGCCATCATTGTCGAACGAAGCGAACCGATATCCACGCCGACCTCCATCGTCGTGGTGACGCTGAGGACGTCAAGCGGAACGGTGAGGGAATTCTCCTCCGGTTCCGGAAGGAGCGCCCCCTTGAAAACTCGAGCACGCCGCCTTTGCTCGCTGAGTGGCTTGGTCTGGCCAGTCAACTCAGCGACCGCCATCCTCCGGGGAGCGAGTGTGGCAAGCCACGAGTAGTAACTGTCTTCAGAGATCTGATCGCGCGGGCGTGGCTCAAGAGCGGCCCTGTTACAGCCTCGATTGGCGCAGACGCCCCCAGACTCGTGCCCGTGCGCGAAGTTGCAGATCCTGCAGACATACATGGTGGTGCCACACGGAAGCAACGCCAAGGGCGAGCCGTGTGCGGAACGATTGATCAACCATCCCCGCACCAGCCCCTCCCGCCCCAAGGACTCTTCGACCCAGGACACTAGGACGTCTCGATCGAGGCCGTGTTCGGACGCAATCGCCTCGAGGTAGCCGGAGATGACCTTCGGAACGGTGTCCATTGGCTTGGCGTCACTGTCGGTCCATCGACCGCGCAGAGCCAGTATCCGCAATGATGAGTTCAGGATCTGGTGGCCCTCAACTGCAGGGAAGGGCGCGCCCTCATCGACGACGGCCATAGTGGTCGGGTAGGCGATGCCGACTGACTCCACGTCCATCGCTGCTCGAGCAAAGAGGGCATCGGCCAGAGACGTGTTCAACTTCTCCAGGTGCATGCTCGCTTCGCTGTGCCGGACGCGGACCGGAAGCGGAGTCCACAGGCCCTCGGTCGGCGGCACAAAAGCAGTCCACCACGGTGACTTGTCGGAGTTGACGGCTGAAGACGGTCCAGAGCCCGCCGGTGGGACCCCGAGGCCGACGAGGCGCTTGCTGATCTCCTGCCGGAGACTGGACCAGCGCAGGGGTCCTTGAGCGTCGAAGACTTCGGAGAGTCGCTGCTCGTCCTCTTCCGAAGCACTGCCGTTGGCAGCGCGCTGCACCACCGCTAGAAGGTCAAAGTGGGCGACCTTGAACTCCTCGAACACCTGACTCTCGTCGGGCGTCAGTGGCTCGAATCGAACTCCACGCTCGACGAGAGGCCTGATGCTGGTAGCGCCCTCAGATAGAACCTGCTGCGCCAGTTGGCGAATGAGGTCTCGATGGTGGTTGAGCGCGACCCCCGCGGCGGTTCGTGCCGCATCGTCACGAGAGTCAGTGAAGAGGATGGTGCGGCTCTCGTCCGAGGTCTCACCCATACTGCGGAAAAGTTGCGAGAGGTAGAGTTGGGTCGACTGGGCGGAGCCGGCTGTCTGGGCCCTAATCGGGCTTCGCACCACGCCTCGATAGAACTGCGCGCCGTTGGACTGGGACCTTGTGTCACAGGCAGGGCAGCGCTCAGGCAGGGCGGGGAGACGCAGTTCCTTGTCATCCGGATCGATGCCTGAGTAGGTCAATACCCACCCGTTGGAGTCTTCACCGTTGACCTCTACGAATCCCATTCCGTGGTCGAGCCGGGCCGGCGTAAAGGCCATCTTCACCTTGCCGGAGCCGCCTTTCCCGTCCCTGGCTGGCCCCACCTTCTCCCAGGAGACTTCCCTTTGGATGGGATGCTCACCGGGCCAGAACCAGACGTACTCGCTGTGGCTTCGGCGAAAAATCGGGGCGGTACCGGTAGGCGCGAGACCGACGTCTGATGAGCCGATGCTGAAGCCTTCGGGCTCGTCAGTGCCCCCGCGGTCGACGACAAACCCGCCGAGGCTGGCATCCCCGCAGAAATAGCAGTAAAGCAACTCGAGAACTCGGGATCCGCAACTGTCACAATTCGCTGTGGGAACAGCGAACAGTTGTCCGACGCCTCGACCCGGCGATGGAGTGACCACGCCGCTGCACTCACGATTCGAGCAGGCCCACAGCCCCCGGAGAGTCCGGACGAACTGGTGGGCGCGAAGCGGAATCCCCTCGTCGACGTTGCCCGCATCAGCAAGTCGCTGAAGCAGCCCGCGCAGGTGCTCGAGACCGACGTCCTCCTTTCCGAGCAAACGTTCTGCAATCCGAGCCGCTTCTGTTGCCCGAAAGCGACCCGATGCATCGTCGAAGCACGCGTGCGCCACTGAGGCGGTGAGGTCCGCGTCAGACGCGGCCGGGTCCAAGTCCTCCACCTGAGGCAGCTTCCGAGGCTGACCAGCAGTGATGAAGAAGCTGCGCGGCTCCAAGCCGAAGAACTGCTGAAGGTAGGCCGACGCTTCCGGGCCGTCCTGAAGGGATGCACTCGTCGCGATGACCCGAAGTTGCGGTGATTCCGGCTCCAGCCCCAGTCGCGAGAGAAGGTTTCTCACGACCATGGCTACCTCGGTGCCGGAGGTTCCTCTGTAGAGGTGAAGTTCGTCGACCACAAGGGTAAAGACGTGAGAGGGCGATTCGCCCAGCCAGGCGCGGGTCTGAGCGAACATTGACTCTTCGTGCTCCCGCATCAGCATCGCGTTGAGCATCGAGTAGTTAGTCACCAAGATGTCAGGTGGACTGTCCACCATGTCCCACCTCACGAGCAGTTCATGGCGCGAAGGGTCTGGGAACTGCGCCAAGTCGACGGCGGATCCGGAGGTGGCGAGCCGGTGGAAGTCGGCGCCCGCATCTTGAAGGTCGCGGCGGACCTCACTCACGGCAGAGTCGAACTTTTCCGGCCGCTTCGTGGACCCGAGGGTGACACCCGTGTACCGGCCAAACCAAAGTGGGCGGTCAGAGAGCCCCTCACCGATTGCACGGACGGATCGCCTCAGTCGGGTCATCTGATCCTCGACCAGCGCGTTCGTCGGGTACAAGATCAGGCTGCGAACCGCCGCCGGCCGTGACTCCAGCTGGCGAACGGGGCGCCACATGGCCTTGGGTCCGCCTTCCCACCAGAGCTGCGGCGCTGCCTGAGGAGCCCAAGACCTTGCTTCCTCGGCCAGCCGAAGCAGAACAGGAAGCAGGAAACTCTCGGTCTTGCCTGATCCGGTCCCCGAGGTGACCACGACGTTCCTACCGTTCGCGGCCCCGTTGTGGAAGTGGTGTAGCACGGCCTCGGCCTGGTGGGCGCGGAGCCGGAACGGAGTGCCGGGCGGGGTGAAGGCACCGAACAAGGCGCGCCCAACCAGCGAAGCAGACTCGTCCGAAATGCCCACCGAGCGAGTTGTCTGGAGCAGGTCATCGCTCGCCGGATAGGGCAACACCGGCTCGATCCAGCAGTCACTGAGAAGGCGGTCCCCCTGGGTCAGCAGATCCCGTCGCTCATCGATGAGCGACGGGTCACGGAGCCAGAAGGCCGTGTCGATGTACCGAAGGTAGGCCTGGGCGAGGTCGTCACGAAGGCTCAGGGGGTTGGTGGTCATGGGTGTCCTAGTTGCTCAGGAGGTGCTGCATGTGTTGGGCGACTTTTGGCGGCACCTCGCGATAGGCCACAACGCGCTGACGAGGCGAAATTGCGGGCGGGTGCCCGGAGCAGAGGGTGAGGGCTCGACCGTACAGTGCCGGCAGATCAGCGCCCAGCGGCACGAGGAAGGTGCTGGAATCGGGTAGGTACGCGGTTAGCGGGTGGCCGGCCGCCCGGGCCGCCAGATGCTTCACCAACTGCACTGTTGCCAGACGCCCCTGGCGTTTCACGGCCCCGGACTCATCGACCCAGATGTGAGCCTTCCGGAACGACTGGCTCAGCCTGTACGCGCCCGAGACTGCGAGCCCCGGGATGGGACGCCACGACGCGGTGGTCAGGTCAAAGATCTCTGCTGACCGGTACTCCGGGATGGCAGCACTCGGCAGGTTCTGCTGCAGAACTCCAAGCGTTGGAAGAACGCGCATCATGAGGTCGGCCGCATCACCAACGACGTAGACCGCATCCATACGGCTAGCCGTGGCCTCGGCCTCCCGCACCGTGAGGCCATGGACGAACCAACTGGTGATGTGGTCCCCGACAGATCGCCTCTCCGTAAGGGAACCGCCCTCAGCCGCGACCAAGTTCCCCAGTTGCTTTCGGTCCGCCGCAGACCAAACCCCCGCAAGCAAGAACTCGCCACTCGGAATCTGAGCAAGGTAGGCCGGGTTGCCCTCCCAAGCCTCAGGTTGAAGTCGGGAGTCGCGAGAGACATCGATGTGTCCGAGGACCTCTAGCGTCCGGACGAACTCGTCCACGAACAGACTCGAACCCTCGGCCTGCGTTGCAATCCGCTCGAGGGCGGGCATCGCACCACCTCCGACGTGAACAAGGGCGTCAAGGCACGAATCCCAACTCACGTCTGTTGGCTTGGCGGCGGGGGCCACGATCGTCAGGGGAGTCTGCGGAGCGCCCGGCCGGGCCGCAGCCCGCTGTCGTCGGGGCTTGGCTGGATACGTCTTCTGCAGGCCGCATTGAACGCAGGTGCCATTGATCACCTTGCCCTCGGCTTTGCCCATGAAGGTGGGCAACGCTATCCGGTGACGCCCAGTCATCACGCACGAGGTTGGGTCTGCAGTTCCCAGCACGATCGGCGGTGGAGGAACGGACGACTCGCGAGACCGAGTGGTCCACCGGGGTCGGCCCGGTAGCGACTGTGAACCCGGATCGCGGTCTGAGGCTCCGATGGTGTTCACGCCGTCGACGAGGACCTCACTATGACCGGTTGCCTGGACAGCAGAGAGTGCGCCCATGCCATTCGTGTCAAGTTCATAGTTCAGGCGCTCGCACGCCTCCCAGGACATGAGGTCGGGCGAGTCACCCGAGCGCAGTCGGAGGGTGCTGGCCGACAACGGCTCCTTGTCGTCGTCGGCGTACAACTCGACCTCATAGTCGCCGTCCGCAAAATCCTGTCCCTTCAAGGGCGCGACCAGAGCTTGAGCGTGTTCTTGCCACTGGTCGAGAAGTGTCCGATCGTCGCCCAGTTCCCATAGTTTGACCGTGATCAACTCCGCCTCGGCGACTGCTGCCCGGATCTCGGGCGGCTCCAGACTGGACCACTTTCGGATTCGGCCAGGTAGTTTGAGGCCCCGCGCGAACGCCATGTGAGCCGTGGTCAAGGGGATAAGCGGTTGGAGGTCCAGGTCCTTCGCATCCTTCGGCACGGAGTGCAAGCGGACGTTCTCGAGCATCACCCACCCATTCGGCAGACCCCTGATGGACTCCCGCTTTGTGTCGTGGGGGCCGCCGTACTGACCATCTACGCTGCCATGCGTCGCCACGACGTCTGACACCATCGAAACGAGCCTGTCATCATCTGCGACGAGAACCACGAAGTCCTCCATGAGTTGGATGCGTTCGACCTCGGTCCACGCTCCGACCAGTTCATCTCGACGGAGCACGACCACCCGCCGTGGTCGCCGCTTAAGGATGGATCCGTCCGCAGGGTCTTCGACCTCGACGAGGGCACCGGTCAGCGACTCTGGGTCCAACTTGCTGCCCGGCATTGGGCGAAGGCGGCCCCCCGGAGCCGGGACCACGCCCACCTCGGGCTGCCCTTCTGCGGACATGACCCGCAGAACACGCCCATCCACGGCTCCCCGCGGCGTCGTGACAAAACTTAGTTCGGCTGTGCGGCCACCGAAGGTCTTCCGAAGGACGAGCGTCAGGTTGATGCCATTCCTGGGCCGACTGCTGGCTGATCCGGACCGTCTCGTTCCGTCCCAGTGAGCCAACTCGACCGATGCGATCCCGCATATCCGCTCCCGAGCGGACCCTCGTCGCCAAAGGTTGGCAAGGTTGTTGGAGACCGGCGTCGGAACGGTGCCGATCCACGAATCAAGCAGTCGTTCGAGGTCTGACGGCACCAGTTGGCTACCTGGCGTGAGCCCAAAACTGTCAAAGAAGTCGGGGAGCTTTGCCCGATCGCCCGCTCGGATCAATGCCTGAGACTGCGGCAACCCCACGTACCGGTGCCCCAATGCGTACGCGGTGGGCAAGCCTAGGTTGCCTTCGTGTGCCTCGAGGTACTCATTGACCCCTCGCCAGAAAGACTCGGTCACGGTAAAGGCGGTCTTGAGACGCGCGGCCTCCGCTGAGTCGAGCCCAAGAAGTTGGTTCAGTCTGGGGTAGTACGCGTGCGCGGCCTCGGTGTCGTCGGCGCCCATGCGTGTGGCTGCTGCGACCAGCACCACGAGTAGGGCGACGACCGGCGGCGCGGACACACCCTCCGAGCCATCTGGGGCCGTAGGTGTCTCGCGAAGGGTTCGTCGCCAAGTTTGGAACCGAGAACGGTGTCGGGCGAGAGTCGCTGATCCTCGGTCGCCGAGTTGAAGGGTCGGACGAACCGCCGCCACAAGGCTCGCCAGCGGGTTCGCGGCGGTCAAACCCAAGGCCGACGCCGCGTCGCGCAGAAGATCCTCCTGAGGCTCCAGGTACCTGGGGACCCCTTCCCACGCCTCACCGAAGTACCTTACGGCGAGTTCCGTGTTCCAGCGGTCGTACTCTCCCCAAACATCCACGCCTACTGGCCTCCCTCACCTGTGTTGACGGCCACATTAGCGATGGCCACCGACAACGTTGCGAGGGCCCGACTGGATGTCAGCAGGCACTACGGCAAACAGGGATTGCTCTCCCGAGCAAAAGATGACAACACGAGTCCGCCTAGGTGTCCTGACCCGGCATCTGGGTCATCGTCGTCGGCTGGGACCGACCCTGACAACGAGTTTGTCAATTTGGCATGCTGTTTTGTCAATTACAGTGGCAAGGTCATCCGCGCCACAACAGAGGGCGCTGTCACCCCACTGTCCGTAGGTGGACCGAACTCAGTGGTGATGCCCACCCGATCTCGCCGGCTTCGACGGCTTGACCGTCGGCAGCACCCCCGGCGCGGCCTTGACCTCGACCGGATCACTCCCCAGGAATGCGAGCGCAAACCCGGTCGCGCCACTCGGCACGTCGAACACCACCGAACCCGACACCTGCGTCCGCTCGGGAATCCGGCCGTCACCGAGCTCCGCCCGGTACGCGCCCACGCGAGCGCCCTCGGGCGTGGCCATGACGAAGTCCTCGTTGCGCCACGTGATCGCGCCCGCGTCGGCCGACACCGACACCGGCACGGCGATCCGCCGATACCCCTTGGGCACCTCATCGGCCTCACTCATCGGACCCATGCCCTTCATCTTCGAGTGATCCACCTCGGCGTCGACGACCTCACCGACCCGCAGGTGACCCCCGGGCACCGCCGACCACGCCGGCCCACCGTCGTGCGGCGCGGCCCGCACGAACTGCACGCCCCAGATCCCGGCGGCGACGACCAACAGCACGGCCACCACGGCGAGTGGTCCGGCCAGACCCCGCCCCCACAACCGCGGGGGCGCGGCAACCGAAGGAACCATGACGAGTCCTCTCATCGGTACGAGTACCTCAACACGACCTGGTCGACCTGGGTGTCGAACGCACCCTTGGTGCGCGTGGCCGCCAGCCTGACCCGTACGTCGCCGCCTGTGCTGACGAATCGACCCAGGTCGCCACTGGCATACACCACCGCACGCAGATCCGCGGTGTCGATCGAATCGTCGGGCAGCATCCGCGTCCACGACCCGGCACGCCAGTCGTACAGCCACAGCGCACCCCCCGCCCCGGGCAGGTTGACCCGCGAGTCGACCACCGCCCCGAGCGTCGCCAGACTCCGCTGACCGGCCGGCAGCCGCACCGTCGCATACCCATCGATCCCGTGGCCCGACGACTTCGAGATGAACGCCGAAGGCACGAGCAGGCGGTTGCCATCCTCGTTCGCCAGGGTCGCGGCGGGGTCACCCCTGGGCGTACCACCGCGGAGCACCGTCCACCGCACCGCCGTCGCCGAACCGGCCGTCGCCCCCGGCACACTCACCCGGAAGCTCAGCCCGGGCGGTAGGGTCGGGTCATCCGGGGCGAGTTCGCCACTGACGTTGCCAGCCGCATCAATCGCCACGGCCCGCAGGACGCGATCGCCACCGATGACGACACCGGAGCCATAACGCATGCCATGGGTCGCCGACGGCATCGACCCGTCCAGCGTGTAGCGGATCGTCGCACCGGTCTCCGACGTCAACGTCACCGTCTGCGCTTCGGTGAAACTCCCACCGGCCGAGCTCGCCACCGGCACCGGCGGAGGAACGCTGTCGCGCGAGTTGTACTGCCCGAACGTCACCTCCACCTGGCTCGTCGGCGAGGGCCCGGTCACGGCCACCTTCGCGATGACCGAGCCCTTCGCATCGACCGGCGCCGTGGCCACCCACCCGGTCGGCACCGCGGCACTGACCATGTACTTCGTGCCGACGTTGGCCGAGAAGCTCGCCAGACCCGAGGCATCGGTCACGGCCGTCCCCAGCGCCGTCTTGCCATTGGTACTCCACAGCGTCACCGTGCGGTTGGCCAGCGCCGGTTCGACCTCGTCAACCTGGGCATCCCGGTCGTAGTCGTGGAAGACCCGCACGGAGACGACACCGAGTTGGATGAACCCGAACGACGCCGTTCCGGTCTCACCGCTGGGCACGCTCACCCGGGTGACGCATCGCCGCTGGCCCTGGCCGTACGCCGCGCAGCCCGCCCGGTTGGTCGACGTCCACACCGGCACGGCCGGGTCGCTCGAGCGCTCCGGCGAGATCATCTCGATCTCGTACGTGTTGCCAGGCAGCGGGTAGAAGTCCGCTCGACCGTCGTTGCCCGTGTCCAGCAGTTGCCCCGCACCCAAGCCGCCATCGGACAACACCGGATACACCGACGCGGTCCACCCGACGAGCTTGCTCTCCGAGCCCTGCTTGACCCCGTCGTTGTTGGCATCGACAAACGGCACGGCCACCATGCGCACGTACGGGTTGCGCACCCGCAACGTCGCCACCTGGGTCGTCTCCGACAGGAGCGTCGTCTGGCACGACGACGGGCCGCACGAGAATCCGGGCGTCGCGCCGCTCGTCGTTGTGGTCGTCTCGCCCGCGCCGCCGCGCAGACTCCAGTCCGCGGGCAGGCTCGGCCTGATCGTCCACGCACCTGGGCGGAGTCCCGTGATGGCCGGATCCGGGTCGACGAAGGTCGCCACGCCATTGGCGTCGGTCGTCGCCGTCACCGTGACCTGCCGCTCGGGCGGCCCGCCGACCGCGGTGACCTTCCAGCCCGCCTTCGAACTCTCCCCGGTGTCCTGGGTCGAGTTGTCGTTCGCGTCGTTGAAGACCTTCACGCTCAGGCCCGCCTTGCGGGCGAATCCCACCGGGGTGTCGCTCGCCGGAGCGCGGATCGCGCCCTCGGTCACGGTCACGGTTGCCGGCAGTTTCCGCGTGGGCAGCCAGCCGGCCTGGTCCGAGGTCACGGACCAGTCTCCCGGCACGAGCCCGGAGAACACGGCGATCCCGTGGGCGTTCGTGGTGGCCCGGCGCACGTCCGCGCCCTGGGACAGACTCACCGACCAGCCGTCCAACGCGGTTTCACCAGCGCCAACGGCACCATCGCCGTCGACATCGTTGAACAACCGCACCCCGGCCTCGCCGAGTTTGACCTGGCCGAACGAGACCTCCGCCAACGCGTTCTCTGCAGTGAGGTCGACCCGTACCTTGCGCGGAGTCGTGATCGCCCACCCATCGGGAGCACTCACAGCAAGGTCGTACGCCCCGCGACCGACGGAGAAGTCCGCCGATCCGGACGCGCCGACGGTCGCACGCATCTCCGGCGACGACGCATCGGCCGGGGTGAGCGTCAGGGTCGCGCCCTTGGCGACACCTTCACCCGTGCCCTGCGTCCCGTTGGCGTTGCCGTCGTCGAACACCGACATGGACAGGCTCGTCTGCTCGAGCGGCTGCAGCGGGTGGTACTCCGAGCGGTACGGGTTGTCGCCGTCGAGCATCGAGGTCGATCCCGCTGCCAACGGGTCCGGCTGCCACAGCCCACCCGTCGTCGCCGGCTCGTAGGCCCGCAGGATGCCCCACATGCCGCCGGAAAGGTGGTTGTACGCCACCGGGTTGCGGTAGAGGTAGTCACCGGACTGACCTGCCCCGGCCGCGTCGAGATCGAGGTTCAACGCCCGGTTGACGGACACGCCACCCTGCGCCCCGACGAGATCGGAGTTCGGATCGCCGGGCTGTCGCCGCCAAGCGTGCCCGCTGATCTCGATGGAGTTCTGGCGCGGTTTGTCCCCGCCCTGCACGAGCCGCACCCGCACCGGGTCACCCGCGTACGCCCGGAAGATCGGCGTGGCCGGATCGCCGTGCTCGCGCGAACTGAACACGTTCGCCAGGGCCACGCCGTCGATCGGGTTGGTCGGGGTCGCCGTGATCGGGTCCCGACCCACGCGGTGGCGGAACGGCTCCGAGGCGTAGTTGAAGCCCTTCTCGCCTTGGTCCTCGGCGTCGACCGGAGCCGAAGCCTCGCCGGGCGCCGGTGGGTGGTCGGCCGGGTCGGCGATGATGGCGCCCTGGGCGTCCCGCAGGTTGACGCCGTCCTGCACCTGGAGCGTGAACTCCCGGAAATCGGGCTGACCGGGCACCCGGATGTCCGCGACCGGGCCACTGATGATCGGGTCGCCCGAGATTGCGTCGTGGTACGTCGCTCCGGTGGGTTCGATCGTCAACGAACCCGACAGGCCGTGGTGCCGGTGACCGCGCACGTCGCCGTAGTCGGTGAGGTTGATCGCCCCGAGCTGGCCCGGGCTGACGTCATCGGCGAACCACCGGTAGAGGATCTTCTCGCCCGGCGCCACGCTCTGGTCGCGGTTGAATCCGACCGTCGCGCCGTCGGACCCGCGCACGTCGTACTTGAGCAACTGCGGGTGCAATGACACGCGTAGCCCGGCGGGGGTGCCGGTCGGCGGTTCGAGCGGCAGTGTCGGATCGCCGTCCGCGGCGCCGAGCGGTCCATGCGCCCTCGCGAATGCGCCGTTGGGGTCAATGCGGTTGTGCAGCGTGACCTCGATGCAGTCGCCCTCGTTGGCGCGGATGGCCAGCGGTTCGGGGTGTGCCCGCACGCGCGCCACGGCCTCGTCGATCGTCTCGCCGGGCCGGGCCGCGACGTAGACGAGCCCGTACGGATCGTGGTCACCGGCTGTGTTGTACGTGATTGTCGCGTCGGTGGCGGCCACGCGGAACTCCGTGGTCGGCGCTCCGGTCGGGCACACCTTCCCCGGTGCGTTCGCCAGTGGCGGAGCCTCGTGCGTGACGGCGAAGTTGGTCGTGCCATTGACCGCCTGCGGAACGTTGTCCGGCAGCGGCCGCAATTGCTTGTCACCCTTGCCGAAGACCCGCATGAGCCCCCACATGCCGAGATAGGCGTCGTCGGTGCCGGAACTCGTGTACAGGTAATCGCCGCGGCAATCGGTGTTGATCGCGCAGTCCATCTCCGGCAGCTCGAAGTTGAACGCCTCGGAGACGCCGAGCGATTTCGAGCCGACGACGGCCGACTTCGGGTTGTCCGGCTCGTCACGCCAGCGCATGCCGTGCAGGGCAAAGGTGTGCTGCTCCTCCTGCGCCCCGGCGATGAGGCGAATCCGCACGGGGTCACCCGAGTACGCCTTCAACACGGGGGTTTGCGGATCGCCGTGCAACGTCGAGCTGAACACGTGGGCCGGGTCGGTTCGCTTTCCGTTCACCGTGTCGCGCAGCACGAACGGCGCATTTCGGTAGTTGATGCCCATGACGCCCGGGTCGTTCGAGGCGTAGGTCTCCGGTGCGGCGGGCGGGTTGAACGTGTCGGCCGCGTTCTGCGGGTTGCCTCCGGCCTTCGTCAGGGGCACGAAGTCCTGGAACGCCAGGCCGAACTCGCGGAAGTCGTCGCTCGACCCGGGGCCGATGACGTCGAACGTCGCACCCGCCGCGGTGCCCTCGCACGACGCTCCGCACGGAGTGCCGTTGGCCGAGTCGTTGATCGGCTGCTGGTACCGCCCGGTCAGGCTGTCGCGGAAGTCCATGCCCGTCGGCTCGACGATCAGGGCGCCGAACAGACCTCGACCCTGGTCGACCGCCGGGAAGTGGTGGTCGTGGGTGAAGACGGTGCGCAACTCGTAGTCGGCGTACCACCGCTCGTGGATGGTCTGGCCGACGGCCTTGGGCTGCGCGGTTGGGCTGTACCCGTCAGCGCCGGGCAGCGCGAGGCGGCACGCGCCGGCGGCCTCGTCGGCCGAGCACGGCCGCGTGCCGTCGATGACCTCGGCGTTGAAGTCCGACTGGAGCTTGGTGAACGCCGCCTGCTGGTAGTTCCAGCCGTTGCTCGACCCGTCCGATCCCGTGACGTCGAACTTCACGAGGTGGATGTGCTCACCGAACATGTTCGTCTGCTGGAGCACCTGGAACGCGTCGTTGCCGTACCAGTTCGGCAGCCGGTTGGTGAGGTTGAAGTTGACGCAGTCGCCGGCGTTGACGCGGATGAACAGCGGCTCGGGCTTCATCGTTCCCGCGTCGATGGCCGGGACGTCAGCGGTACGCACGAGCATGCGTCCCTGGGTGTCGTGCCAGCCCGCCTCGTTGTACGTGATGTCGGTCTGGAGCACGGTGACGTTGTAGGTGACCTCACGGGCGCCCGTCGGGCAGGGGTCGCCCAACGGCGCTCCGGGGAGTGGATCGGAGCCCGGATACCCGCGCTTCTGGACGCGGCGTTCGGTCTGCAGGGCCCTCGCGACGTCGTTGCCGCGGGTGCTGATGGTGACTGGGTCGGTCGAGGTCAGGGCCCGGACGTTGCGCGCCGGGTTCTCGAACGTGACGACCCACGGGTCGGTGGTGGTGCCGCTGCCGCCGACATTGACGGTGGTGATTTTGGTCAGCGCCTCGAGCGCGGCCTTGACCGTCGAAGCCGGAGCGTCGTCGGCGATGGGTGCGGTGGTCTGGCCACGGTAGGCCAGGGCAAAGGTGCCGCCGGTGCGCTGGGTCGAGATCTCCTGGACCTGGTTCAGGAGCGTCGTGTCGAGACCCTGCCCCGCGACGATCCGCGTGGCCGCGCTGCCGTCGGCCTCGGTGACCGTGTTCGGCGGTTGCGGTGCCCGCCACCCGAATGTGCCGGGGATGAAGCGCGGGTAACCGGGATTGTCGGCCGTGGCCGCCGGAGTCGTCGTACGACGATCCGGTAGTTCGAGCAGGGGCCGGACCCGGATGCCGTCGGGCGTGGTGCCGCGGCCGTCCTCGCGCACGTCATGGGTGCGGAACAACGACCAGAACCCCTCGGCAAAGTGCGGGTAGAGGTGGCAGTGGAAGATCGCGTCTCCGACCGTGCCGTTTTTGCTGCCCGCGCCGAAGAGGAGGTCGGCGGTGAAGGTCTCGCCCGGCGAGTAGGTCTGCGAGTCGATCGTCGTGCCGGTCGGGCGCCGGTTCGCGTTGTCCGGCGTGGTCGGGTTGCTCCCCGCCGTGCCGACCTCACGAGGCTCCGAAAGCCATTGATGCGCGTGCATGTGGAAGACGTGGGTCTCCTTGACCCCCGCGTGCCCGAAACGGATCTTCGTCGGGTCGCCCTTGTAGGCGTGCGTCACGTTCGCGGTCCAACAGCTCGCCGGGACGCGCGTGCCCGCGATGACGGGCATCATCATCGCCGGGTGGCCGTTGCCGTCGTCGTTCTGACAGTCCTCCGGGTCGGTGCCTGCCGTGACCGGCCAGCCCCGGCCGCCGGGTGTCTCGCCGCCGCTGGCGAGTTTGACGAGGGCCGGATCGCCGTACGTCCAGGAGGAGAGGGAGGTCTCCTCACCGACGCAGTCGGGGCAGCGTTGCTTGTCGCGGTTGCGCTGCGCGTCGGCGCCGTAGTTGAAGCCGAAGCCGATGCCGGGGATCTCGTCCTGGGAGATCTGGACGGTCTCGCGGAAGGTTGTGCCGGAGGACTGGGTGATGTCGGCGTCGAGGTACAGCTCGCCACTGACCTCGGCGACGTTGCTCGTCGGGTACAGCGGCAGGCCGGTGCGCGGGTCGGCCCACGTGGAGCCGGCCGGTTCGACGGCCAAGCCGCCCCAGAGGCCGTGTGTGGTGCTGCCGCCCTCGGCCTCGCCACCGGCGGGGATGCCCTGGTCCTTGAACAGGAACAGGCCTTCGCTGGAGGGCGCACGCCAGGCGTAGGTGATGGTCTGGCCGATCCCGACCGTGGTGTCCTCGTTGTAGCCGACCTTGCCGCCGTCGGAGGTGGCGGCGTTGTAGGCGACGCCGGCGGCGTGGAGGGAGACGCGGGGGTTGGTCACCGCGCCGGCCAGGGCTGTCGGGTCGAGCCGGTTGGTGAACGTGATCGAGACGCATTCGCCCTCGTTGGCGCGCAGGACGAGGGGGCGCGGGCGCAAGCGGCGGTTACTGGCCGGATCGGCGTTCGGGTCGGCGTTGAGGGGGAGGAACCAGTTCTTCACGGCGGCCCGGTCCTGCTCGAGGACGTAGATCATGCCGTGGGGGTCGACATCGCCGAATCGGTTGTAGGGGATGGGGACGCTGAGGGCCGCGACGTCGTACTGGCGGGCCGCGTTGGATGCGGTGCAGGACGTGGAGGTTGCTGCGGTGGCTGCGGACGCTGCCGACGTGTCGGCGGACTGCAGCACCGGGACGAACTGGGTCGCGCCGGCGAGGACCGCGGCTCCGACCGCCGCGGTCGCGCGGGTCAGGGACCGCGTGTTCCACCGGGTCGCGGCGGAGGCGGGATCGCGGTGCTGTCCTCGTGTCGGTGCCGTGGCCGCCCGGCGCCGGGGGCTGGTGGCGAGGGGCGTGACGATGACGAGGCACACCAAGCCGGCGATCGCGGCGTCGGCGAGCAGTCGCGCGGGGTCGAGGGCGGGTCGCGGTCCGGTTGTCAGGAACCAGCTCCGGACCACGCTGAGTTGAATGGTCAGGGTGGCGTAGGCCGCGGCTGCGACGAGGACGCCCACCCAGCGGGCGGTGCGGTGGTCGGAGCGGCTGCTGCCCCCTCCGGCGCGCAGCCAGCGGAAGGTGTCTGCGGCGGCACGCTCGCCAAGCAGGAACACCAGCGCCACGAGCGGGAGTGACTGGAGAGTCTCGCTGGCCACCGTCGCGAATGATGCGTCGGTGCCGCGGCCCTGGAGGGGCACCCGCAGGAGGTGGGACAGCAGCGCGATCCCGATCGTGGCGAGCCCCACGCGGATCAGGTAGCCCTTGGCTCGTGCCCATCCCGCTCGACTGTGATCCGTCACCCAGCGTTCCATGGTGCTGCACCTCGCTCCGGCAGACGGAGCAGTCCCTGACTACCGAGCCACACAGCATGGCCCGGTAGGGAGTCGCCGCCCCCTGCGCGCACGAGACTCCCGCGTGGACCTTGGGAACACCTTGGAGACCGGCAAGGCCGTTCTTCACGACGACGTGACGCGTCGAGAATCGGCTGAACGCACGAGACTCCCCAGGGCGAAAGCCCCGAGGAGTCTCGTGCAAGAAGTGAGCGTCGGACGTCTGATGCCGATCAGAACATGGTGTTGTCGTTGGCGGCTTCGCTCGGGATGTCCTGGATGACATCCCAGTGCTCGACGACCTTGCCGTTCTCCAGGCGGAAGACCTGAGTTGGGTCACTTGAGTAGTTTCTCGGGACTGGGATCGCTCTGACCTGTGGCGATGTGTTTGGTTAGTGTGTCGCTAAGGCACTAATTTGGTGGGAGGTCGCGCGGTGGTGTGGGTTCGGCGGGTGCGGACGGCTTCGGGTTCGACGGCTGTGCAGATCGCTGAATCGGTCAACGGCCGGCGTCGGATTGTGCGTCATGTCGGCTCTGCCCGTGACGAGGCCGACCTCGGGTTGCTGATGGAGGAGGCGCGGCGCCTGCTGGCTGATGAGCGGCAGGGCGTGCTGGACTTGGGGATCACGCCGGTGGCGGCGAAGGCGGTGATGGTGCCCCCGCCGGAGGGGTCGGGCCTGTTCGCCGAGCCCGCGGTGAAGCCGGCGGCGCGGGCGATGGTGTCGAGGTCGCGGGTGCTCAAGACGTCCTCGGGTCTGTTGTACGAGGCCCTTGCCGGGGTATACACGGATCTGGGGTTCGACGTCGTGGCCGATGAGAGTTTCCGTGATTTGGTCATCGCACGGGTGGTGGAGCCGACCAGCCTGCTCGACATCGACCGGGTCCTGGCCGAGTTGGGGCAGCGGGCGGTGAGCCTGTCGACGCGGAAGCGAACGCTGCGCCGGGCGCATCAGGGGATGTATCGCGACCAGATCGCCGCGGCATGTTTCGAGCACGTCACCACCACCGGTGATGTGTCGTTGGTGCTTTACGACGTCACCACGCTCTACTTCGAGGTCGAGAAGGAGGATGACCTGCGTAAGGTCGGCTACTCCAAGGAACGCCGCGTCGATCCGCAGATCGTGGTCGGGTTGCTCGTTGACCGGCGCGGGTTCCCACTTGAGATCGGCTGCTACGAAGGGAACAAGGCAGAAACGGCCACAATCGTCCCGATCGTCAAGGCGTTCCAGGCTCGTCACGGCCTGGCCGACATGGTCGTGGTCGCCGACGCCGGGATGCTGTCCGGGTCCAACCTCAAAGCCCTCGACGAGGCGAACCTGCGGTTCATCGTCGGATCGAGGGTGACCAAGGCGCCCAAGGACCTGGAGTCCCATTTCCGCTGGCACGGTGACGCGTTCACCGACGGGCAACTCATCGACACCCTCACCCCGCGCACCGGGCACACGGTCGAGAACGACCCGAAGATCAAGGCCGAACCGGTGTGGGATCGCAATCAACATCCCGGGTCATGGCGGGCGGTGTGGGCGTACTCCGCGAAACGGGCCGCGCGAGACCGCACCACCTTGACCCTGCAGGAGAACCGAGCCAAAGCCGTGGTTGCCGGTGAAAAGGCCGCGCGGACACCGAGATTCGTCAAGAGCCGCAACGGTTCCCGCACCCTGGACCAGGCCTCACTCGCGCGGGCGCGGCGACTGGTCGGTTTGAAGGGGTACGTCACCAACATCCCCGCCGAGCTGATGGCCGCACACGAGATCATCGCCAGCTACCACGACCTCTGGAATGTCGAGCAGTCGTTCCGGATGTCCAAGACCGACCTGCGCGCCCGACCCATGCTCGCCCGCACCCGCGACGCGATCGAGGCCCACCTCACCATTGTGTTCACCGCCCTCGCCGTAAGCCGCGAAGTGCAGCACCGGACCGGGCTGTCCCTGCGACGCGTCCTGCGCACCCTGAAGCCGCTGCGTTCAGCCACCGTCGAAATCAACGGCGTCATCACGACCATCCCACCCGCACTAAACACCGACGAAGCCGCCATCCTCGAGGCGCTGACTCGCCCGACCTCAAGGCACTAAGCCGATTGACCCAACTCAGGAGACTCCTCAGGGCGAAAGCCCCGAGGAGTCTCGTGCAAGAAGTGAGCGTCGGACGTCTGATGCCGATCAGAACATGGTGTTGTCGTTGGCGGCTTCGCTCGGGATGTCCTGGATGACATCCCAGTGCTCGACGACCTTGCCGTTCTCCAGGCGGAAGATGTCGGCCAGCGCGCGGCCGGGCGTGCCCGGCTTCAGCACGAGCTCGGAGTGGGTGAAGACGAGGTCGCCCTCGGCGATGACCCGCTTGATATTCAGCTCCAGTTCGGGGTTCTCACCACGAAGCCACTCGACGAATCCGATGAAGGCCTCCGCGCCGTCCGGAGCCTGGGGGTTGTGCTGGATGTAGCGGTCGCCGAGGTGATCGGCGACGGCCTTGGCCGGATTGCCGTCGAACGCTGTCTGGTAGAAATCGACGGTGATCTGCTTGTTCGTGCTGAGGTCGCTCATGCTCATTCCGTTCGGGGTGGGAAGCGGTCGATCGCCGCTGTGACATTCATGAGATTACGAACCTCCGCCCTGGGGGACGAGGTGCGCGGGCGCCTGGCTATGGTCAGAATCGGACACGTCCTGCGGTTGGCCCTCTTGCAGTCGACGCGCAGGACCTCGGGCCGCAGTCGCCCCACCCACCTGCTGACATCTGGCATCGTGGTGGCAGTCACTCCGACTACACATAGGGGGAAATATGTCTCGTCGTACCACCACGTTTTCCGCGCTCAGCGCCGTTGCGCTCGCTGTCGGGGGAGCTCTGGGCGTCGCTTCGCCCGGCGCCACCGCAGCGCCGGCCGCTGCGGGCGCCGCCACGACCACGAAGGCCGCGAAATGCTCGACCACGGGGAAGTCGTTCCGGAAGGTCAACACCACGGGCGTGCCGGCCAGGGCCGCGCACACCGCTCGACGCCTCCAGACCGATTCGAAGGACTGTGACAAGCGGGCCCTGGTCTGGCGCGCGAAGAAGGACCGGACGCGCCTGGCACCGGCCGGGATCACGCCCGCGCAGGCACTCGCCATCCCCGACAGCCCGCGCGGCCGGTACTGGCTCACGGCCAAGGCGCTGAGCCTCAAGCCGGGCACCATGAAGACGAAGCTCGGAACCCACAAGGTGTGGCCGCGCGTGGCGGCACCGGCCTACGCAAACAATGCCTCAGCCTGGCGCGAGCTCGTGACCTCGGGGATGTACACCCAGCGTGAGGTCAACGCCATGCGCCGCAGCGGCGGCTACCTCGGGTTTGCCGTCGGCGTGAGTGCCGGCGGTCGCTGGGTGTTCGCCGGCAA
>NZ_BCRE01000097.1 GCF_001552435.1 Kribbia dieselivorans NBRC 106261 | reverse complement strand
GGCTCGGGCGCGTCGCGTAGGAGGCGGCCGTCGTGTAGGCCGTGTGGGGCTGCGAACCGGCCCCAGCGGCGATCCGCTGCGATACGTCGGGGCGGGCGGTGGCCGGCGGTTCGGTATTGAACAGCGGCAGGTCGTCGAGGCGGTTCTCCTGCGGCTCGGGCTGCGGCGTGCGGTTCCTAGACATGCTGGCGTCCCTCCTGGGAGAGGTTGGTGCCGAGCTTGGCGCGGTTGCGGGCGATGTCCTGCACGAGCGAGTTGGCGCCGGCCGTCAGGGCGCGACCCAACTTCGAGGCGGACAACTTGCCACGGCGCTCGGCGGCGTGGTGGTAGACCCCGGCGGCCTGCGGATCCCAGGGCAGGGACAGGAAGGTGGGCGCGCCGAGCGCCTTGCGGATCTCGCGGGCGGTGTAGGGGTTTCCCTCGTCCACCAGGGCGAGGCCGAAGCGATCGGCGGCGCCCATGTCGGCGAACTCGTCGACCAGGGATCGGGCCCACGACCGCGCTCCGGCAATGTCGGGAAGAGTCGTGCGGGTGCACAGCAGGGCGAGGTCGCTGGCCCGGACCAGCGGCAGCGGCGCGCCCACGGTGCTCAGCCGGCCGCAGTCGACGATGACGTCGGTGCCCTGCTGCTCGAGTGATCGCAGCACGCCGGAGAGGGGCTCCCACAGGCCCGCCACCGACGGGGCCTGCTGATGCCCGCGGATGCCGGGCAGGAACTCGACCGTGCTGCCCGGCAGGGTCAGGGTCGTCGTCGCGATGGCGGTGTTCAGCGTGCCCACGCGCGCGGCCATGGCCAGGTCGAGCAGACCGCGGTCGTAGGCGGTCTGGCCGCGCAGGAATCCGGCCATGATCGTCGAGGCGCCGGTGGCGTCGGCATCGACGAGCACGACCGGCCGCGGCCAGGCCAGCGCCAGACCGAGGGCCGTGACCGTGGTGCCGGGGGCGCCGGCTGCGGAGAACAGCGTGATCAGGGCCATTACTTGGCCTCGACCGGTTCGCGCGTGACGGCCACGGCGTTGCTGCCGGCCCAGCGGGCCACGGTCTGCGCGTCCTGGTCGTTGGTGATGAGCACGTCGACGAGGTTGCCGGAGTTGCCCTCGGTGGCGCTGACCGCGGCGACGGTGGCCTTGATCGGGTTGCGGCGCGCGACGTCGGGGTTGACCGCCTCGCCGGCCTGGATCACGCGGACCTGGTCACCGACCCGCAGTTCGGTGGAGGGGCGGCGTCCGTCGGGCAGCACGAGACCGACGAGCGAGTCGTTGCCCGAGGGAACGGCCTGCTCGGTCACGGTGCCGCCGCTGACGATGCCGCCCTTGCGGAAGTCGATGTCGGCGTACTTGCCGATGATCTCGTTGCGTCGGCTCCACGGCAGGGCGGAGATCTGGTCGTCGCTGCTCATGCGGGCCTCGGCGAGGTCCTCGGCGTGGATCTGGGTGCCGCGGGGGATGTCGTTGCGGATGGCCACGACGCTCTGCCCGGAGACGAGTTGGCTGACCAGCCACGCGGCCAGCAGGGCGCCGAGGGCGATGAGCAGCACGCTCAGGGCGATCAGGGCGGGGCGACGGCGGAGCTTGGCCGGGGTCGGTTCGTTCGTCGGCTTCTGCTCGCCGTTGGCGCCGGCTTGCCCGTTCTGGCGGCTGCGTCGCGTCGTCTCCGCCGACTCAGTCGTCTGGCTCATGGTGACCTTCCCCCGGGTGATGTGGCGTGTGGTGCGGTGTGCGTGGTCGGCTGTGCCGACCGTGTCCTGAACGGCGAACGGCTCGGTTCGCCGCCCCGTGCACTGTAACGGTCGAATCACGGCGCGTCGCATTGACGTCGGTGGGCAAACTTCATCGGCGCTGGTCAGCGGGGTGGGGAGCGGTCCCCATCGGGTGGTCGGCGGCTCCGGAACGGCGGGCTGTGGCAGGGTGGCCAGACATGACGGAGGAGCGCATGAGCCGGACGCTGCTGGTGGTGCACCACACCACGTCGCCGGGGACCGAAGCGATGCTCGAGGCCGTGCGGGAGGGGACCCGGGCCGAGGGCATCGAGGGGGTTGACGTGGTGCTGCGGCCGGCGTTGACGGCCGGCGCGGTGGACGTGCTCGGCGCCGACGGGTACCTCTTCGGCACGCCGGCCAACATCGGGTACATGTCGGGGGCGCTGAAGCATTTCTTCGACACGGTCTATTACCCCTGTCGGGAGGCGACGCAGGGCCGGCCGTACGGGGTGTTCGTGCACGGCAATCAGGACCTCGCCGGGGCGCTGCGCGCGGTGGAGCAGTGTGCCACCGGGATGGGCCTGGTGCGCGCGAGTGCCGACGTGCAGTGCCGCGGCGAGGTCACCCGCGAGGTGCGCGAGGCGTGCTGGGAACTGGGTGCGACGGTGGCTGCGGCGCTGATGGAGGACTGACCTGCGGAGCCCGATGCCCACGATGACCGGTGTCCGCTGCCTGCTGCCCGGACCCCGCGCACCCACCCGTCGTCGTTGTGCCCGGTTGGCGTCGTTGTGCCCGGTTGGCGTCGTTGTGCAGGCCTGGCCCCCGGTCGGTCGTTGGCCAAGCGTGCCTATTGACGACAGGCGGCCAGTGCGACGCCGGGGGGATCGCTGTCGGGTTGGGGTGGGTGCCGATCGCAGGGGTGTCCGCGCGAGACCCTGGCCCACGAGACTCCGCCAGCGTGCGCGCTGGTGTGGCCCGCTGCCCGCTGCCCGCTGCCCGATGCCCGCGATGCCCGCTGCCCGCTGCCCGCTGCCCCTTGTGCCCGCTGCCTGCTGCCCGAACCCCCGCGCACCCACCTGTCGTCGATGTGCCCGGTTGGCGTCGTTATGCAGGCCTGGCCCCCGGTCGGTCGGCGGCCGGGCGTGCATATCGACGACAGGCGGCCAGTACGACGCCGGGGCTGCGTGCCAGAGTGCGGGTCGGGTCGCCCTACACGGGTCGCCCTACACGGGTCGCCCCACACGGGTCGCCCTCGGCGGGTCAGGCCTTGAGTTGGCTCGGGCCCTGCGCCCGGGCGCGCACCAGTTCGTGGTGGGCGGGGACGGGGTAGCCGCCGATGCCGATGTCCTCATAGGACTTGGGGTCCTCGGCCGGCTCGACGTGGCAGACGAGATAGAAGTCGTCGAAGCGCGCCCGCACGGCCGCCTCGATGTCCTCGACCAGGTCGTGGGCGTGTTGGACCGTCCAGTGGCCCGGCACGAGGACGTGCACCTGCCCGAACCGTGCGTGCCCGGAGACGCGGGTGCGTAGGGCGTGGAAGTGCACGTTCTCCGAGACGAACTCGCTGAGCACCTCGGCGACGGCGGCGTTGTCCTCCTTGGACATCGAGATGTCCATGAGGCCGTTGACCGACTCGATGAACAGCTTTCCGCCGGTGATGATGATGTTGACACCCACCGCCAGAGCGATGATCGGGTCGAGGCGCTCGATCCCGGTCAGCCACACCAGCGCGACGCCGGCGACGACACCCGCCGAGGTCCACACGTCGGTCATCAGGTGCTGGCCGTCGGCGCGCAGCGTGATGGATCGGTACTTGCGGGCGGCCCGGAGCAGGACCATCGCGACGAGGCCGTTGACCACCGAGGCAAGCACCGAGATGCCCAGACCGATACCGACGTTCTCCAGCGGCGCCGGGTTGAGCAGTCGCTCGATCGCCGTGTAGATGATGACCACCGCGGCGATGAAGATCATCTGGCCCTCGACGGCCGCGGAGAAGTACTCCGCCTTGGCGTGCCCGTAGTGGTGGTTCTTGTCGGCCGGGCGCGAGGAGACGATCAGCGCGATGAGCACTGCCACGGCCGCGACGAGGTTGACGACCGACTCGGCCGCGTCGGAGAGCAGACCGACGGAGCCGGTCGTGCGCCAGGCGATCGTCTTGAGGGTGATCGTGATGATCGCGGCGGCGATGGACAGCCACGCGAACTTCACCAGATTCCGGCGAGACGACGCCCGTGCGGCCGCGTCCTCCCGCACCAAGGGGGTATCGGGCATGGTTTCAGTATCTCAGGAGCGCGGTGGGCTCGGCATCGCGGTGGCGCCGGCCGAAGCCCCGGGCCAGGTCAGGCCCGGAGCTTCGCCCGGTCAGGCCCGGTCGGCGGCCAAGGAGGCCAGTCGCGATTGCTCGACATCGACCAGGAGCGCCGCGGCGAGGTCACTGCCGACCTGCGCCAACGTGGTGATGTCGACGCTCTCGTAGCGCTGGGTCACGGCCGGTTCGACGCCGCCGAGCACGCTGTCGCGGTCGGCGTTGGCCGCCAGGGTGGCGAGCTCCTTGCGCAGATCGTCGCTGAGCACGCCGCCGGGACGTTCACCCTTGGCAGCCACCTCGGCGGCGAACTTCTCCGCGTCGGCCGCGGCCGCGTCGTCCTCCGTCGCGAGCATGCGGGCGGTGCGTTCGAGCAGCGCCACCCCGCGGTCCAGATCGCCGTCACCGAGGTCGGTCACGGCCTTGGCCAGCAGCGGGCGATCCGCACGGGTCGCCGACCGGGCCAACAGCCCCAGCTGGAGCCCGATGATCCGCTCGTGCGTGCGGACGTGCTCGCTGTCCCGACCGAGGGCCGGCACGAGCTCACCGGAGTTGGACGACTGGCCCAGGCTGTCGACGATCTCGCGACCGGAATCCTCGGCGGTGTGCACGGTGTCGCGCAGCGGAATGACCTTGATGAGCAAGGTCGCGATCAACGCCGCCAGGGCGACCGGCAGACCGACCATGAAGGTGTCGTGCAGCGACTCGGCCAGGCCCTGCCGCACGGCGTCGGCGACCGCCGGAGGCAGCGCGGCCAACGCGGTCGGGTCGAGCACCGATCCGGCATCGAGCTGGCTGCCCGCAGCAGCCGCGCCCGCCGGCAGGTGCGAGGCGATGTGGCTGCCGAGGTTCGTCGTCATCACCGTGCCGAAGATCGCCACACCGACGGTCGAACCGACGCTGCGGAAGAACTGGCTCGCCGCGGTGGCGACGCCCAGGTCGGCGCGGGTGGCGTTGTTCTGGACGACGAGCAGGTACTGCTGCATCGCCAGACCCAAACCGATGCCGAGCATGACCATGGCCAGCGTCAGATCGGTGGAGGACGACGTGTGGTCCAGGCGGGTGAGCATCCAGTAACCCAGGCCCATGAACACCACGCCGATGACCATGAACTCCTTGTACCGGCCGGTGCGGGTGACGAGCATGCCCGTCACGATGCCCAGGACGATCATGCCCAGCATGAGCGGCATGAGGATCAGACCGGAGTTGGTCGCGTCGACCCCGAGCACGCCCTGCGCAAAGACCGGGATGTAGAAGATCGCGCCGAACATCAGGATCGCGACGGCGAAGTTGGCGATGTTCGCGAAGGTGAAGATCGAGCTGCGGAAGAGACGCAGCGGGATCACCGGCTCCTCGACCTTGGTCTCGACCCAGATGAACGCGAGCATGAGCACCGCTCCGACCGCGAAGAGGGTGAGGATCGTCGGCGAGCTCCAGGCGTACGAGGTACCGCCCAGCGAGGTCGCCAGCAGCAGGCTGACGAGGGAGACCGTCAACAGGCCGATGCCGGCGAAGTCGATCTTCGCCTTGCGCGGGGTGTGCTCGAGGTGGAGGAACCGGGCCATGAAGAACACCGCGACCAGGCCGACCGGGATCGAGACGAAGAACAGCCAACGCCAGCCCCAGTGGTCGGTGATGAACCCACCGGCCAGCGGCCCCGCGACCGAGGTGACCCCGAAGACGGCGCCCATCAGACCCTGGTATTTGCCACGCTGACGCGGCGGCACGATGTCACCGATGATCGTCTGGCTCAGCGGCATGAGCGCGCCCATGCCCAGACCCTGCACGGCCCGGCCGAACACGAGCATCCAGAACGACTGGCTGAACCCGGAGATGATCGAGCCGGTCATGAAGATGATCAGACCGCCGATGTAGAAGGGCCGACGCCCGTAGAGGTCGGAGAGCTTGCCGATGATCGGCACGCTGACCGCCATGGTGAGCATCGAGGCGGTCGCCAGCCACGAGTAGTGCGACATGCCGCCGAGTTCGGCGACGATTCGAGGCATGGCCGGGCCGACGATCGTCTGACTGATCGAGGCGACGAACATGCCGAGCATGAGACCGATGAAGACACGTTGACCGTTACGGCCAAGCCTCCATTCGGCGGCGGGGGGAGCGGTGGTCATGCCGGACAGGGTAGAACGATTCTGCACTCCCTGTAAACTTGCATGTCTGAAAACCTGCGGATACTGCAAACGTGCACTCGATGTATGATTGCCGACATGACGTCCAACGATGACTGTGGTCTGAGGGAACGCAAGAAGCGGCAGACCCGTGCCGATCTGCACCGCGCCGCCATCGAGCTGGCCGTCGAACGCGGCGATGTCGCCGCCGTCACGGTGGAGGAGATGGCCGCTCGGGCCGGGGTCTCGGCCCGCACGTTCTTCAACTACTTCGCCACCAAGGAGGCCGCCCTCCTCGGCTCCGATCCGGACACGCCGGCCATCATCGAGGAGTCGCTCCTGGGCCGCCCGGCCGACGAGCCGCCGCTGACCTCACTGCGCGAGACGTTCCGGGTCATGCTGGCCGCCCTCGAGGAGGACCGTGCGGCCTGGGTGGCCCGGCGCACCCTCTTCGACTCCAACCCGGAACTGCTGCCCGTGCTCCTCGGCAAGAACCACCGCCACGAACAGGCTGCGGTCAAGGCCATGCGCGCCCGCATGGACCGGCCCGCGCCCGACCCGCTGCCCACGATCATCGTCGGCGCGGCGATCGGCGCAGTCCGCGGTGCGATGCTCCGCTATTGGTACGAGCCCGAGACTCCGCTCAACGACTGCCTGGACGGGTCGTTCGACGTCCTTGAGGAACACTGGCGCTCGTGACCACCACCCCCAGCCGCACGGCGATCCCTCGCGAGATCTGGGTTCTCGTAGCCGCCGCCTTCGTCATCGCCCTCGGCTACGGCCTGATCTCACCGGTGCTGCCGGCCTACGCCCGCTCGTTCGACGTCGGGGTCGCCGCGGCCTCGGTCATCGTCTCGACCTTCGCCTTCTTCCGGTTGATCTTCGCACCGGCCGGAGGAGCGCTCGTCGGGCGACTCGGGGAACGCCCGGTCTACCTCACGGGCCTGATCATCGTCGCCCTGTCCTCCGTGGCGACGGCCTTCGCCGGGTCGTACTGGCAACTGCTGCTCTTCCGCGGACTGGGCGGCATCGGCTCGACGATGTTCACCGTCTCGGCCATGGCCCTGCTCGTGCGGCTGGCACCGTCCGAAGTGCGCGGGCGGGTCTCGTCGGCCTACGGCAGCGCCTTCCTCATCGGCGGCATGGTCGGCCCGTTGCTCGGCGGCGTGCTCGCCCGATTCGGCATGCGCGCGCCGTTCCTCATCTACGCCCTCACGCTGGGCATCGCCGCGCTCGTGGTCGGCATCTTCCTGACCGGAGCGTCGTTGCGCCCCGCCGCGGACGCGCCCGCCCTGCCGCCGATGGCGGTCTCCGAGGGGTGGTCGCACCCGACGTACCGCGCGGCCCTCGCGTCGTCCCTGGCCAACGGGTGGTCCAACTTCGGCGTGCGCATCGCCATCCTCCCGCAGTTCGCCGACCACCTCTGGCATGCCCCGTGGGTGGCCGGCGCGGCACTGGCGGTCTCCGCGGTCGGCACGGCGGCGGCGCTGCAGTTCGCCGGGCGACTGGCCGACACCATGGGGCGGCGCCCGCTCGTCCTCATCGGTCTCGTCGTGTCCGCGGTCGGGATGGGGCTGATGGGGTTCAGCCGCGACCTGACCGTCCTGTTCGCCCTGTCGTTCGTGGCCGGGGTGGGCTCGGGTCTGATCAACCCGGCTCAGCAGGCCGCGGTCGGGGACATCGTCGGGCGCGACCGGTCCGGCGGCAAGGTGCTCGCGACATTCCAGATGGCCAGCGATGCCGGCGCGATCGGCGGGCCGATCCTCATCGGCATCGTCGCCGACCAGGCCGGGTGGGCCGCGGCATTTGCCGTCACCGGGGTCATCTCGGCGCTGGCGGTGCTGCCGTGGCTGCGCGCGAGGGAGACCGCGCCCAGTCTGGTGGGCGCGACCGGGGTTCAGGCGTCGGCGGCGGAGGAGCCAGAGGCGGCCGGGCCCAACAGGTCCGCGTAGTCGGGGTGCCGCTCGATCCAGCCGGCGTAGTACCAGCACGACGGAATGACCTGCTCGGTGCCACGCTCACGCACCTCGTCGAGGGAGTACCGCGCGAGCTGCGACGCGATGCCGTGGCCTTCGTATTCCGGCTCGACGAATGTCCCACAGAAATCGATGACACCCGGGCGCCGGCTGTACTCGGAGAACCCAAGAACCTCGTCGCCGCGTCGGGCCTCGTAACGCGAACGCTCGTCGTTGCGCACGATCTCGACCGCGAGCGGAGTGTCGTTCGGCAGCGCCGCGTCGGTCGTACCGGAGTCCTGGGTCTGCATGAGGCGACGCTAGCAGCCGACCCACGCCACGACGCTCCGGCTGTCGGGCCGTTCGCCCACGACTGAACCTGGACCCGTGACGCAGCACCCTCGCCCGTAGGCGACACTGTTCGCGATGTATCGCGTCGAGCTCCGCACCGGGGTCCAGCAGACCCAGCACGCCCTGGCCGAAGGCCGGTTCGCCGATGCGGAGCACCTCAGTCGCGAGCTGGTGACCCGGGCGGAATCCTGGCTCGAGGCCGAGCATTGCGCCGCGCAGGTGAACCGGGCCCACGTGCTGCTCGCGAACGGGCACGTCGCCGAGGCCGCGACGCTGGCGCAGCGGGTCATCACCACCCGCGACAACCCCCGTAACCGCCGCAGGCACGAGAGCCAACTCCTCACCGCCTGGGCGCTCCAGGGGCAGATCGCGTTGCGCGAACACAACCCGACAGCGGCCCGCGAACCGCTGCGGCTGGCCTACGACGGGTTCGTCCACCACCGCATGTGGGCCGAGGCGACAGGCACCCTCGAACACCGGCTCCGCGCCGAACTGGCCATCGGTGACCACGCGGCGGCCGCTCAGATGGCCCGCCTCCTGGCCCTGACCCGCGAGGAGGAGGGCCACCTCGACCTCGCCGCCGCGGCGTGGACCCTCTCGGGCACCGAGGCGGTCGAGGCCGGCATCCTCCTCGACGCCCAGGACGCACTCCTCCGCGCGATCGCGATCTACGCCGACGCCGGCCCGCTCGTGCTCGACGCCGTGGTGTGCCTGGCCGAACTGACCGTCGCCCTGCACCGCGCCGACCGCGTCGAGGAGGCCGACCAGTTCTGGGCCGAGGCGCAGCGGGCCCTGCCCCTCTTGGCCGACCCGCTCGACCGCGCGAAGGCGTCGGTGACGGTCGGCTACGCCGGGATCCGCACCGGGCGCTACAACGAGGCCCGCACGATGCTCCGCCCGCACGTCGGGGTCGCTCTCGACCCGGCCGACGACGCCTACCGCCGCCGCTACCTCGGTGAGGCGTTGGCCTTCACCGGGGCAGCGGCGGCGGGGCGGGTCGAGTTGGAGCACGCCCTGACCGCGCTCGAGGAGCAGGGTCAGTTCGCCGAACTCAACCGGACACGCGCGCTGCTGATCCTGTTGACGCCGAGGACCTGACGCCGCGCCGCCCGCCCCGGCCCGTCCCCGGCCACCACGCGGCCCGCCCGAGCAACGCCAGGATCGAGGGCAGCAGCACGAGCCGCACGAGCGTGGCATCGATGAGGATCGCGGTGGCGAGACCGACGCCGATCGCCTGCGTCTGCACCAGCGACATCCCGACGAACACGGCAAACACGGCGACCATGACGATCGCGGCGCTGGTCACGACTCCGGCGGTGCGGCCGATGCCGTCGGCGATCGCCGCCCGGGTGGGCATGCCCGCGTCGATGTTCTCCTTGATGCGGCTGAGCACGAAGACGTGGTAGTCCATCGACAGCCCGACGAGGATGGCGAAGAGGAAGACCGGCACCCAGTTCGTCACCGCCCCGGTGTTGGTGAAGCCGAGCAGGTCGGCGCCCCAGTCGCTCTGGAACACCAGGGCGAGCACGCCGAACGCCATCGACGTCGAGAGGAGATTGAGCACGGTCGTGACGAGCCCGAGTACGGGACTCCGGAACGCAAACATCACCATGATGGCCGTCGTCAGCAACACCGCCGCGATCACCCACGGGCGCCGCTCGCTGTACCGCTCGGTGGCCTGCGCGGACAGCGACGCACTGCCCCCGACCGCCCACTCCTCGATGCCGGCCTGCTCCAGGCGCGGCCCGACGACTCCGCGGAGCGCCGTGACGCCCTGTTCGATCTCGGTCTGCGGCGCTCCCGGCGGCGCGGTCAACGTGGCGCTGACGATCGACCCGTCGCTCGACCACGTCGGCCGACCGTCCAAGGTCCAGACGCCGACGCCGGCCACCGAGGTCAGGGCAGCGTTCACCTCGGCCCGCGATGCCGACCCGGTCCGGGCGACGACGTCGACCCGCTCACCCTGCGCGGGGAACGCGGCGATCGTCGCACTGTAGGCCGCGACCTCGGGGATGTCCTGGGGCAGGGCATTCAGTCCGGTCATCTCGGTCTTCAACCCGAACGCGGGCACGATCAGCGCGGCGACGACCGACAGTCCGAGCACGAGCGAGATCAGCGGGCGCCGGGTCACGGCGGCGACCCCGCGACCCAAGGCGGAGGGGCGATCGGCCGAGTCTGCGGTCCGCGCGCCACGACGCCACGGCAGGCGCGGCCAGTCCACCCACCGGCCCAGCACGGTCAGCAGCGCCGGCAGGAAGATCAACGACCCGAGCACCGCGATGACGACGATCGACACGGCGCTCATGGCCAGCGACATGAAGGTGACATCGCCCATGATCGCCAGCCCGGTCAGCGACAGCGCGACGGCCAGGCCGGACACGATGATCGAGTGCCCGGAGGTCTGCGCGGCGATGAGGACGGCGTCCCTGGCGCTGCGCCCGCGACGACGCTCCTCGCGCTCGCGCTTGAGGTAGAACAGCGAGTAGTCGACGCCGACGGCCATGCCGAGCACGAGGATGAGGTTCAGGGCACTCGGCTCCAGCGGCATGATCTGCGAGAGCGGTCCGGCCAGGCCCAGGCCGGCGGCCACCGACGTGCCGGCCACGAGCACCGGCAGACCGGCCGCGACGAGCGCGCCGAACACGACGAGCATGATGATCAGAGTCACCGGGAGGGTGGTGCGCTCGGCCGCGGCCATGTCATCGGCGACCCGCGCGTTGATTGCGGCGTTGACCGAGGTGTCACCGGCCTGCCGGATCGTCACCTCCGGGTGCTGCGCCGCCAGCCGCGCCACGGTGGCCTGCAACGGCGCAACGTCGGGCTGCTCCCCCTCGGGCGGTGTGGCCAGCGAGATCGTCACCAGACCGGCGCCGGTCGTCGGGGACCAGATCGGCGGTGCCACGTCGGTCACGCCGGATGCGCGTGACGCGGCCCGGGCGACATCGGCCGCCGCCGCGCGCATCGCCGAGGTGGGCTGCGACGCTCCGCCTGCATCGCCGGCGCCCGTGATGAGGACCATCTCGGTAGGCGCTCCGGTGATGAACCCGGCCTCCTTCTGCAGGGCCTCGGCGCGCGCGAAATCCGTGCCTCGGGTGTAGTCGTCGGCCGTGACGAGCTTCGTCGGCATGGCCGTGCCGGCGACCACGCAGGCCGCGACGATGGCGAACCAGGTCGCGATGGCCTTCCACGGGTGGGCGACGCTCAGGCCAACGATGCGGCGGAGCACCGTGTGACTGTGGGGGAGTGGCGGCGGCGTCGTCGGCGATGGTCCCGACCTGGTCGGCGCGCTGGTCAGTGTCATGGTGTCCCTCCGGAGTTGTGTGGCCGCGACGTTCGCGCCCATCACCACCCTCGCGACGAGGGAGTGCGCGCACAGGAGGGTCAACACCCGAACGATCGGGGGCCTAGGCCCCCTGCCATCGACACCGCGGGCGCGACAGAATCGAAGGCATCAAGCGACGCTCCGCTCGACCGACCCGAAGGAGGCACCGGTGGAACACCACGCCATGACCCGCTGGGGGGCGTTGGGGTACGCGTGCGTCTACACCGTGCTGGGCGTTCCGGCCGCGTTCGTGTGGTCGCTGTACTTCACCGGTTTGGCACTCTCGCCGGTGCTGGTCGGGCTGCCGCTGGTCATGCTCATGGTGCCCCTGACCGAACGGCTGGCCCGCGCGTTGCGCTACCTCGCCGCGCGTGGTCTGTTGCGGCACGTGCCGTCGCACTACGCGCCGTCGCCGCGCGGCCTCGGCGTGGTGCGCGCGTCGCTCGCGGACCCGGCGCGCTGGCAGGACTTCGCCGGCCTGCTCATCGCCGCCTCGATCGGGTGGCTGCTCACCGCGCTCCCGTTCGTGTTCATCGCATTCGCCATCACGGTCATCGCCGTCTCCGCGGCGTGGACGCCTGAGCTGCCGTTCTGGAACGACGTCTTCGGAGCGCCGTGGACCTCCTCGGCGGTCGATCTCGCGGTGAGCCTGCTCGTGGCCGCCGGGCTGGTCGTGCTGGCCGCCACCAGTGTGGTGCCGCTCGTCACGGCCCGGATGAACCTCGATCGGGCGGTGCTCTCCGGCGACGATGTCGAGGCGCTGCATCGGCGGATCGACGAGGTGACGGCCGCGCGCGACGAGCAGGTCGACACCTCGGCCGCGCAGCTGCGGCGCCTCGAACGCGACCTGCACGACGGGGCACAGGCGCGGCTGGCGTCGCTGACAATGACGCTCGGCCTGGCGCAGGAGATGGTCGACCGCGACCCGGAGGTGGCCAAACGCCTGCTCGCGGAGGCGAAGGACGGCACGGCGACGGCGTTGCGCGAGATCCGCGGCATCGTGCGCGGGGTCGTGCCGCCGGTGCTGGCCGATCGCGGTCTGGGGCCGGCCGTCGACGCGCTCGCCGTGGACCTGCCGCTGCCGGTCACGACGCAGATCGAGGTCGGTGGCCGGCTGCCTGCGCCGGTCGAGTCGACCCTGTACTTCACGATCGGAGAGGCGTTGGCGAACGTGGTCAAGCACGCCGGCGCCTCCCGGGCGTGGGTGCGGCTGGAGCGGCACGGTGAGGCCATCGTGGGGGAGATCGGTGACGACGGGCGCGGCGGCGCACGCCTCGATGCCGGGACCGGGCTCGGTGGGGTGGCTCGCCGGCTCGCGGTGCTGGACGGCAGACTGACGGTCAGGAGCCCGGAAGGCGGGCCCACCGTCGTTTCCGTGGAGGTACCGTGCGCGTCGTCGTCGCCGAGGACAACGCCCTCCTCAGGGACGGGCTGACCCGCATCCTGCAGGCCTTCGACTTCGAGGTCGTCGAGGCCGTCGACAACGCGCCCATGCTCGACTCCGCCCTGGCCCGTGATGACGTCGATGTCGCCGTGGTCGACGTGCGCCTGCCGCCGACCTTCACCGATGAGGGGTTGCGGGCGGCGATCGCGGCGCGTGCGACCCGCCCCGGCCAGCCGATTCTCGTGCTGTCGCAGTTCGTCGAGCACCTCTACGCCGCGGAGCTGCTCGCCTCCGGGCAGGGTGGCATCGGCTACCTGCTCAAGGATCGCGTCGGCGATGTCAGCGCGTTCATCACCGCCGTGCGGACCGTCGCCGGTGGCGGCACCGCCCTCGACCCGGAGGTCGTGTCGTCGGTGCTGGCCGCTCAGCGCGGCGGCGGGCCGCTTGAGCGGCTCTCGCCTCGGGAGCGTGAGGTGCTGGCCCTGATGGCCGAGGGGCGGTCGAATGCGGCGGTCGCCGAGGCGTTGACGATCACGGAGAAGGCCGTGACCAAGCATTCGGCGTCGATCTTCGCCAAACTCGACCTACCGGTCTCCGCCGATGACAACCGGCGGGTGCTGGCGGTGTTGGCCTGGCTCGGGGTGTGACGCGGCTCGGGGTGAGACGCGGCTCGTGTGTGACCCAGCGGGTGTGGCGTGCTCGGGGGTGTGACGCGCAGCGTCAGCGGCTGTGGCGCGCGACGTACCCGCGGGCGTGACGACCCTCGTGGCGCGGGCGACCCACGGCGACCGCGATGGTGGTCAGGGTGAGCACGATGTAGCCTGCGGCGGCCGCCGGGCCGGCGATGACCGCGGCCGCGCCGACGGCGATCCACGCGATGACCAGACCGGCCACGAGCAGGAGCGCCTTGGTGATCAGGCTGGACTGGCGGCGGGTGCCGTGGACCTGCGCGCGAGTCATGACCGGCTGGTCGGCCAGCGCCGGGATCTCCGCGGTCGGCGTGTCGGCCGACTCGCGGTGCAGTTCGGCCTCGAGCGCGGTGATGGC
Source organism: Kribbia dieselivorans NBRC 106261 (assembly GCF_001552435.1). Lineage (GTDB taxonomy): Bacteria > Actinomycetota > Actinomycetes > Actinomycetales > Dermatophilaceae > Kribbia > Kribbia dieselivorans. The sequence goes on along the minus strand of NZ_BCRE01000097.1, from coordinate 16 downwards.
CGCGTCGACCTCGGCC
>NZ_BCRE01000096.1 GCF_001552435.1 Kribbia dieselivorans NBRC 106261 | reverse complement strand
GACCTCGGCCGGCGTCGTGGTCAGCAGCGCCCGCGGGGTCGGGGCCGGGGCGATCAGCTCGCGCGCCGGAGCCGCGTTGAGCACCTCGAACGACGGCAGCGCGAGGGCCACCCGCTCGGTCGGGGTGGCGGCGTTGAGCGTGGCGGCGTTGAGCGTGGCCAACTGGGCCGTCACGGCGTCGGCGACCTCGCCCTGCGCGGTCGTGGTGGCGTTCATCGCACCGTCAAGCCGGGCGGTCACCTCGTCGATGTAGTCGTCGGTCGCCGCCTTGGGCACCAGGCGCGGGGTGGGGCGGGCGCCGGAGGCCGGGGCGTGGGGGTGGACCGAGCTAGTCATGGTCACGATCCTACGTGACTGGTGGTGCAGGTGCGTTCGACACGCCGAGGGCGCGGTAGTGGCGATTGCGGGCCCCGAGGAGTAATGACCCTGCCACGGCGGCCAGCAGCGACGCCAGCAGAATACCGACCTTCGCGTGGTCGCCCAACGCCGTGCCGATGCCGAAGCTGAGTTCGGCGACGAGCAGCGAGACGGTGAAGCCGATCCCGGTCAGCACGCCCATGCCGAACAGGTCGACCCACGTGATGGACGGGTCGAGCGAACTGCGGGTGAGTTTCGTCAGCAGCCAGGTCGTCCCGACGATCCCGATCGGTTTGCCGACCACCAGCCCCACGATGATCCCGAGTGTCACCGTCGAGGTGAGCGCCGACGACAGCCCGGCCCACCCGCCGACCGTGACCCCGGCGGCGAAGAAGGCGAACACCGGCACGGCGAACCCGGCCGACAGGGGCCGCAGGCGGTGCTCGAACACCTCGGCCAGGCCCGGAGCGTCGTGCGGCTCGCCGCGATCGAGACGCACCCGCACCGGCACGACGAAGCCCAGCACGACACCGGCGATCGTGGCGTGGATGCCGGAGGCGTGGATCAAGGCCCAGAACACCGCTCCGATCGGCAGGAGCACGATCCAGGCGCGGGTCCAGGATTGGCGCAGGAACCGTCGACCTCGACGCGCGACGATCGCGTAGGCGACCAGGGGGACGATCGACCAGGCGAGCATCGTCAGGTTGAGGTCGGTGGTGTAGACGGCGGCGATGATGATGATCGCGATGAGGTCGTCGACGACGGCCAGGGTGAGCAGGAAGATCCGGAACGCAGCCGGCAGACGTGAGCCGACGATGGCCAGCACCGCCACGGCGAAGGCGATGTCGGTGGCGGTCGGGGTCGCCCAGCCGCGCAGCGCCTCGGGGTGGGTGACGTTGATCGCCGCGAAGGTCAGCGCCGGCACAATGACGCCACCGGCCGCCGCGGCCACCGGGACGATCGCGCGGTCGAACTGGCGCAGGTCGCCGGCGACGATCTCGCGTTTGAGTTCGAGGCCGACGAGGAAGAAGAAGATGGCGAGGAGTCCGTCGGCCGCCCAGGAGCCGAGGGAGAGGCGCAGATGCCAGGGTGCGTAGCCCACTTCGGTGTCGCGCAGCGTGAAGTACGCGTCGGTCCATGGGGTGTTGGCCCAGATCAGGGCGATGAGGGCGGCGCTGACGAGGAGGAATCCGCCGACGGTCTCCTGGCGCAGCAGGGTCTCGATGCGGACGAACTCGCGGTAGGTGGCGCGGCCAATCGACAGGCGTGGCTGAGTCTCGTGCGGCTCGGTCGCGTGCGGATCGGTCGGTGACGTCGGTGTCATGGCAGGGTCTTTCGGGGTCGCGGACAGGACCGCCGACCAGACTTCCCGGCACACCGCGTCCGACCCTAGGGCCTCGACTCACCAGATGGGAAGGGTGTCGTGCTGGTGTTCAACCCGCGAGACGGGGCTGCTCGAGAGGGGGCCGCTCGAGTCGCGGCCAATCGTGGCGGGCGGCGAGCGTGGCGATCACCAGGGCGGGGACGATCCAGACCAGATAGAGCCAGCCGAGCAGGATCAGCGCGACCTGGAATGCTGCGACCGCGATCCAGCCGAGTTTCGACGCGCGCCCGCCGACGAGCAGCAGCACGCCGATGGTGATTTCGATCGCCGCGGCGACGAGCCCCCAGAAGCCGGGCCGCGCCATGAAGATGTCGGCCCACAGGGTGGAGACCCACGACATGGAGGCGCTCTCACCGTAACTTGCGTACACCTGCGGGTCGGCGGCGACGACCCCGATGTGGACGCCGGCCATGCAGGTGTAGAAGGCGCCGGCGGCGACGGTGAACCCGGGCGGCCAGCGTCGGGTGGTGGCGTGGTCGGTGGTCATGCTGCCCTCCGGATCGGCGCTCGCCGCCCACCGTGGGCGGTTACCGCGCCTCGACTTCACGCTATCGCCGGAGCGCCGTGTGGCTGGGGGCATCCGGAGCGTCGTGACCACGGCCACACCCGCCGGCCAAGCTCTGATCGCGACGGGCCGGATCCCAGGAGGATCCGGCCCGTGCTCTGCGAGATCAGCGAGCCAGATCCGCGATCAGAGAAGCTGCACGCCGGCGCGTCCCGGCTCGATGAAGAACTTCTGAGCGTCGAATCCCCGGCCGCCGGGGCGGCTGACGAACTCGACATCATGTTGCACGGCGGTCACTCCGGTGTGGGTGTACTCGGTCTTGATGTAGCCGCGCAGGCCGTCGACGTACTTGACCCAGGGGTTCTTCAACCAGTTGCGCTTCGTGGCGGGGTTGCCCGGGCCGTCTCCGGTCGACGTGATCGAGGTGCCGATGAACTCCGTGCCCACGATGGGGCTGTCGGCGTTCGGCACGTCGAGCAGGGCGTCCAGGACGACCGTCCAGTGCATGTCTCCGGACAGGATCACCGGCTGAACACCGCGCTCGTAGTAGGCCCCGTAGATCCGGTTCCTCGTCGGGCTCGCCTGGGGGATGTTCCCCAGTTGCTGCCCCTGGGCGAGGACATTCCAGCGCGGGCCGTTCGGCCGGATCCCGTCGATGAGCCACGCCTCCTGCTCGTTGCCGAGTCGGGAGACGACCGGGTCGTTGTCAGCCGTGCGGTACTGACGGCTGTCGAGCATGTCGATCTGCATCAGGTCGCCCACCTCGAGTCGACGGTAGATCTTCATGGAGGTGCCGCTGGGCCGGGGGAGCCTGGTCGGCATGTTCTCCCACCACGCGCGGTAGGCGCCGGCCGCCCGCTTGAGCCGCGACCCGGTCTCCACTGGGCCCTTGAAGTCGTTGACGACCTCGTGGTCGTCCCAGATCGGGACGAACGGCACCGACGCATGGGCGGCCTGGAGGTCGGCATCCATTTTGTAGAAGGTGTAGCGGTAGCGGTAGTTCTCCAGTTCCAGGCACGCGGCACGGGCATGGTCGGGTAGCACGAGAGGCGCCCGCGGAAGGTAACTGGACGGCGCTCCGATGTTGCCCTCGTAGATGTAGTCACCCAGGAACAGGACGAGGTCGACCGAGTCGTTGGCGATCTCGCGCCAGGCGGTGTAGAGGCCTTCGCGCCAGTTCTGACACGACGCGTGGACGACCGTGAACGAGTTGGTGGGTGCGCCCGGGGCCGGCAAGGTTCGGGTGCGCCCGACCGGACTGAGCTCCGAGCCGGCGCGGAAGCGGTAGAAGTACCAGCGGTCGGGCTCCAGACCTTGCGGGATGACGTGGACGGAGTGGTTGTTCTCGGGGAGTGCGAAGGTGGTCCCCTCTTGGACGATCTGCTCGAAGCGCTCATCGTGAGCCACCTGCCAGTGCACCGGGAACTTGCGCGGCTGCATGCCGAAGTCCGGGTCCAGGGGCTTGAGTGCGAGCCGGGTCCAGAGCACGACGGAGGTCGCGTCGGGGTCTCCGGAGGCGATCCCCAAGGTGAAGGGATCGCCGCCGAAGGTGCCGACGCCGGCAGCCGAGGCGCTCGTGTGCGGCAAGGTTGCCAGGACGGCGCCGGCGGCCGCACCGGTCAGGAGACCACGGCGCGAAATGGGCGATTCGAGAGGGGTTGGGGTACTGCTGGGGGGCATGAAATCTCCGTGTTGAAGGTGAGGGCTGCCTCCTCATCGAGGAGAAGGCAGCGAGCAACGTAGCGAGTCCCCACGGGTCCATAGGTGAACCATCAACGACGCGCCGATGAACACCGCGGGGCGCGTGCCCCAACGCCTCGTGACACATCGGTTGCCATAGCCACCGGTGTGACACGACAGAACGGTGTTCAGCCCCATGCGTCAACCCCCCGCCACACGTCATTCCCCTTTCGACATAATGAATCCCGGAACCCCGCGGCCGCGCCAGTCCGGGCGGGGTCGTGGCGAAGGAGTCACCGAGATGTCTGAGCGGGCCCCCAGTTCTGGCAGCGTGAGCGCGGCCGACACGCTGCCTCCCTACCCGGAGGACATCGTTCCCACGCAGAAGGCACCGACGCCGGTCGTCGTGATGATGGCCTTGGCGCAGTTCGCCATCTTCCTCGCGCTGCTCGCGCCGGTCACCGTCAGCCTGGCCCTCAAGATCGGCACGCTGGTGCCGAAGGATCAGGAGGCCTCGTCACTGGGGCTCGTGCTGTCCGTGGCCGCCCTCGTCGCCATGGTCGCCAACCCCATCGTGGGCCACCTCTCCGACCGCACCACCTCGCGCTGGGGGCGCCGCCGACCGTGGATGGCCGCCGGCACCGTCGTCCTGTTCATCGGGTTGTTTCTCATCGCCGTGGCGCCCTCGGTCCCCGTCGTGCTCATCGGCTGGATCGTCGGTCAGATCGGCGGAAACATGGTCCTGGCGCCGCTGCTGGCGACCATCGCCGATCATGTCCCCGAAGAACAGCGCGGCCGCATCTCCGCCAACGTCGGCGTCATGCAGAACCTCGGCATCCTCGCCGCGGCCTATGTCGCCAGCTGGTTCACCCACAACATGCTGCTGCTCTTCCTCGTGCCGGCCGTCGTCGCGATGGTCGTCGTGCTGGGGTACTGCTTCGTCCTGCCCGACCGCCAGGTTCGGGTGCACCCCGAGCCGGGAAGTTGGGGACGACTCCTGTCCTCCTTCTGGGTCAACCCACTGCGCTACCCGGACTTCGGCTGGGCCTGGATCTCGCGCTTCATGGTCATCCTCGCGTCGTTCCTCTTCATCACCTTCCGCGTGTTCTTCCTCGAGAACCGGGTCGGGCTGACCACCGACGAAGCCGTGCACACCATCACCTTCGGCGTGCTGATCTACACCATCGCCATCGTCATCACCTCGCAGATCGGTGGCTACCTGTCCGACCGCACGGGCCGGCGCAAGATCTTCGTCGTCCTCGCGGCCGCGATCTTCGCCGTGGGCACCTACCTCCTCGTCCACGTCGACTCCGTGCCGCAGTTCTACGTCGTCGAAGCTGTCATCGGCGCCGGCTACGGCCTGTACTGGGCCGTCGACATGGCCCTGGTCGTCGACGTGCTGCCCAACCCCGACGACTCGGCGAAGGATCTGGGCGTGATGAACATCGCCAACTCCCTGCCGCAGTCCCTCGCCGGCGCCTTCGGTGGCCTGCTGCTCAACATCAATTCCGACGGCACCAACTACGACATGTTGTTCATGGTCGCGGCGGTGGTCGCCCTGCTCGGCGCGCTCGCCGTCATCCCCATCAAGGCAGTTCGCTGACCACGTTGACCACCCGACCGTCACCACCCGAAGGGATGCACCCGTGAGCTCACCTCGCGTCGAAAACCTCCTCGCCCAGATGACCACCGCCGAGAAGGTCGGTCAACTGACGCAGTACTTCTACTTCCAGGTCGACGAGGTCGAGGAACACCTCGCGCGCGGCGGAGTCGGGTCGGTGCTCTTCGTCACCGACCCGGCCGTCCTCAACCGGCTGCAGAAGCAGGCGCTGGAGGGTAGCCGGCACCAGATTCCGCTCCTGGTGGGCTTCGACGTCATCCACGGCCTGCGCACGATCTTCCCGGTGCCGATCGCGCTGGCCGCGAGCTGGGACACCGACCTCATCGAACGCGCCCAGACCGTCGCCGCCCGCGAGGCCCGCGCCGTGGGCATCCACTGGGCGTTCGCGCCGATGGTCGACATCGCCCGCGACCCGAGATGGGGGCGCATGATCGAGGGCGCGGGCGAAGATCCGCTGCTCGGTGGTGACGTCGCCGCGGCGCAGGTGCGCGGTCTTCAAGGAGCGCAGCTCGGAGACTCCGACCGCGTCGTCGCCGGCCCCAAGCACTTCGCCGGGTACGGCGCGGCCCTCGGCGGCCGGGACTACGACGAGGCCGACATCTCCGACCAGGAGTTCTACAACGTCTACCTCGAACCGTTCCGCGCGGCCGTCGACGCCGGGGCGGGCAACATCATGGCCGCCTACATGGACCTCAACGGCGTCCCGGCGACGGGCAACCGGTGGCTGCTCACCGACATCCTGCGCGAGCACCTCGGCTTCGAGGGTTTCGTCGTCTCCGACGCCAACTCGGCCCGCGATCTGTGGACCCACCACTTCGCGCGTGACCTGGCCGACGCGGGCGTGCGGGCGATCAACGCCGGCCTCGACCTCGAGATGGCGATCCACGATCCGGCCTTCGGGCACCTGGAGGCCGCTGTCGAGAACGGGCTCGTCACCATCGAGCGCATCGACGAGAGCGTGCGCCGCCTCCTCACCGTCAAGGAGCAGCTCGGTCTCTTCGAGAACGTGTTCGTCGACGAGGCCGTGGCGGCGCAGGTGCTCGCCGACCCGGCGCACCGCGAGGTTGCTCGCGAGGCGGCGGCGCGGAGCGCGGTGTTGTTGCGCAACGAGGATGGCGCGCTGCCGCTCGACGCAGATGCGCTGTCGAAGGTCGCCGTCATCGGCCACCTCGCCGACTCGCCGCGCGACACGCTCGGGCCCTGGGTCTTCGACTACGACCTCGACGAGACGGTGACGATCCTCGACGGGCTGCGCGCGCGCTTCGAGGGCCGCGCCGAGGTGACCTATGCGGTGGGCGCTGCCCTGCCCGAGCGCACCTACGAGTCGATGTTCGAGGAGATGGGCCAGGGCACGAGCGGCCCACCCCGCGGCCTGACCGAGCCGATCGACGCTCCGGCCGAGCTCGACCGGGCCGTCGCGCACGCCAGTGAGGCCGACGTGGCCATCGTCGTGCTCGGTGAACGACAGGACATGATCGGCGAAGGCGCCTCACGAGCCTCCCTCGAGTTGCCGGGCGATCAGCTGCGGCTGCTGCAGGAGGTCGTCGCGACCGGCACCCCCACGGTGCTCGTGCTCATGAATGGCCGACCGCTCGATATTGTCTGGGCCACCGAGAATGTGCCGGCGATCCTGGACGTCTGGTACCCCGGCACCCAGGGCGGCGCGGCGGTCGCCGATCTGCTGCTGGGCGACGCGGTGCCCGCCGGCAAGCTGCCGTTCACGTGGCCGCGCAGCGTCGGGCAGGTGCCGATCCACCACGCCGTCACGCGCTCGCACGACCCGAGCAAGCAGTGGCGCCGCTACTGGGACGAGGAATCGACACCGCTGTTTCCGTTCGGGCACGGGCTGAGTTACGCGACGTTCGAACATTCCCGGATCGCCGTTGATCGAGCGAGCGTGGGACGCGACGAGTCGGTGACGGTGTCGGTCGACGTGACGAACACGTCCTCCGTCGATGGCGTCGAGGTCGCGCAGCTCTACCTGCACCAGCGCCACGGCACGTCGTCGCGCCCAATGCGGCAGCTCAAGGGCTATCGGCGGATCGCCGTCGCGGCGGGGGCGACCGAGCGCGTCACCTTCGAGGTCGGCCCGGCGCAGCGGCGGTACTGGAGCGCGGCGACGCGTGACTGGGTGGTCGACGCCTCGACCTTCGACGTCTATGTCGGCGGCAGTGCGGCGGCGGAGTTGGCGACCGAGTTCACCGTGACCGACTGATCACGTTTCCGCGTCGCACTGATTCCCTTGTGACACATCGGTTGCTATGACGACCGATGGGTCACAAGGGAATTCGTTGGCGCGCCGGTCCCCTGCGACAGGTCGCCATCGCGGCGCGCCAGCCAACTCGGCCACCACATCCGCCCGCCCAGATCCAGGGTCAGGGCCGTGACCAGCACCGACCGCACGACGAGGGTGTCGAGCAGCACACCCAGCGCCACGATGATCCCGATCTCGGCGAACGCGACCACCGGCAGCGTGGCGAGCACCGCGAACGTGCCCGCCAGCACCAGGCCGGCCGAGGTGATGACCCCACCGGTGGCGGCCAACCCGATCAGGGCGCCGCGCCGGGTGCCGACCCGCGTCGACTCCTCCCGCACGCGGGTCATGAGGAAGATGTTGTAGTCGATCCCCCGCGCGACCAGGAACACGAAGGCGAACAGCGGGAGGGATGGATCGGCTCCGGGGAAGTCCAGCACGTGGCGGAAGATGAGCGCACTGAGGCCCGAGGCTGCCGCGAAGGACAACACCACGGTCGCGATGAGCAGCACCGGCGCAACCAGGGCCCGTAGCAGGAGCATCAGGATCAGGAACACCACGGTCAGGATGATCGGGATGATCCGCAGGCTGTCGGTGCGTGAGGCGCGCAGCGTATCGGCGCGGATCGCCGTGTCGCCACCGGCGATGGCGTCGGCCCCCGGGACCGTGGCGATGTCGGCGCGGAGCCGATCGACGGTGTCGGTTGCCGCCGGGGAGTCGGGGGCGTCGGTCAGGGTGACCATGAGCAGGGAACGCCCGCCCCGTGTGACCGGCGGTGCCACTGAGGCCACCCCCGAGTCGGTCTGGATGGCGGCGGCGACGCCACCGGCCGCGGCGGCGTTGGACAGCACCATGACCGGTGACCCCGCGCCGGCCGGGAAGTGGCGCGCCACCACCTGCTCGCCGATGACGGACTCCGGCGTGTTGTAGAACGCGTCCTTGTTCTGCAGCCCGGTCGGGTTGAGTTGCAGCACCCCGACCGACGCGGCCAGCAGGATCACCGAGGTGATGACCCACGTGCGCCGCGGGGCCCGGGCAATACGCGAGCCGATGCGGGCCCACGCCCCGGTCGTACTGCGATCCGTCGAGCCGTAATGCGGCACCAGCGGCCAGAACACCCACCGACCGGCGACGACGAGCAGCGCCGGCAGCAGCGTGAGCATGACGATCAGGCCCACCGCGATGCCGATGGCCGCGACCGGGCCCATGCCCTTGGTCGAGTTCATCGTGGCGAAGAGCAGGCAGAGCAGACCGGCGATGACCGTCAGGCCCGAGGCGATGATGGCCGGGCCGGAGCGGTGTAGCGCCAGGGCCATGGCCTCGTGCCGGTCCTCGTGTCGCCGGAGTTCCTCGCGGTAGCGCGCGACCAGCAGCAGGGCGTAGTCGGTGGCGGCGCCGAAGACGATGACGGTGAGGATGCCCGAGCTCTGCGAGTTGACGGTCAGGGTGTCGTCGCGGGCGAGGAGGTAGATGACGGCCTGCGCCACGGTCAGTGAGGTGGCGGCGCAGATGACGGGCACGAGCCAGAGCACCGGGCTGCGGTAGGTCAGCAGCAGGATGATGATGACCACGGTCGCGGCGGAGTAGAGCAGCTTGCCGTCGATGCCGGCGAAGGCGCTGGCGGAGTCGACGGCGAATCCGACCGGGCCGGTGAGGTGGAGCGTCAGGCCGTCCGGGCGGGAGGCGGCTGCGGACTTCATGGCATCGGCCACGTCGACCATCTGGTTCCAGCCGCCGTCGCCGGCGTCAACCCCGACGATGAGTTGTAGGGCCTGGCCGTCCTGCGACGGGATGGGTCCGGCGACGTTCGTGACGTGGTCGAGACCCTTGAAGTCGGCGGCCAAGGCTTGAACCGCGGTCTGATCGGCGCGCGTCAGGCCGCCGGGCCGGTCGAAGACGAGCACGGCCGGAGCCTCGTTCTTGGACTGGAAGGCCTCGATCTCCTTGACGACCTGGGTCGACTGGGCATTGGCCGGCAGCCAGGAGGCGGCCTCATCGTTGAGGGCGCTGGTGAGTTTGCCGGCGGGGGTGAACGTCAGGGCCAGAACGACGATCCAGAAGGCGAGGACGACCCACTTGAGGCGGCGCGACGAGGGGATGCGGGCGGCCGTGCCGACGTCGGTGGCTGGCGGGCCGACGTCGGTGGGTGGCGGGCCGGAATCGGCGTGCCGTGCGGACCTGGATGACTGAAACATGACGCCTGCCCCCCGGGGCGTGGCCGACTGAGTGGAGTGAAGCGGTGCGGGTCGGCGTGGTGCCGGCCGTGGACGTGTCGGCGGCACGGTTGAGTCGGTGCGTCGGCGTTCGTTTGTGACTCAGGTCACAACAGGACAGTGTGCTCTCGGCCGGTGGGGAGGGTCAACCTGGTTTTCCGCGATCGTCCTGCTCGCATGCGACGTAGTGGCTGCTAGAGCGACCACTGCGTCGCACGTGCGCGGCGGGCGCCGGGCTCGCTACTCCGCCAGGAACGCGCGGTAGTCGGCCTCGGCCATGTCGGCATACGCCAGCGACCATTCGACGATGGCGTCGGCGACCGCTCGCCCGGAGCCGATGTACCCCGCCGCGACCGCCGCCTGGCCGGATTGGCTGTGGGCGCGCGCCAGCGTGATCGCACAGGCCCGGGAGTAGTCGAGGTAGGGGCGATCATCGAGCTCGGCGAACTCGAATCCACCCTTCAGGTCATGGAACTGCCGCACGTACAGGTCGACATCGTCGAGTTGGACCCACCCGAGGAACGGATCCGAGACCGCCTGGAGGATGCGCTGGAGCGACACCACCCGAGCGCCCTGGCCATGCTCGGCCACGAGGTCGGCGACGACGGCGGGCTGAGCGATGCGCCCGTACGTGGCCAGGACGCTCGGCCCGGCCTCCTTGGCCTGCATGATCAGACCGTGGCCCTCACCGTCCTGGAAGGCCACCAACACGCATCGGGTGCCGACGCTGCCGACCCCGACGACCCGTCGGGCGGTGTCGACCTGGGAGTACTGGCTCAGCATGAGGGCCACGTCCGGCTTCGCGCTGCGCAGGTAGCCGTCGATCGCGCTCTGGGCCAATGCCTGCCGGTCCGCGGGCAACGGGGTCATCGTCGGGGGGATGGACACGAACGCGAGACGCCCGTCGGAGCCCCGTGTGGTCAGGCGCCGAACGGCGCGTCCCCCGGTGCGCTTGCGGGCCCCTTTGATGGCCGCCTGCAGCGCCTGCCGTGAGGACCGGTCGAGAGCCTGAACCACACCGCCCTCCGGATCGAAATGGGTGAAGTACCGCTCCAGCGGCGTGTGCTCAAGGCTGGCCCGCAAGGCGTGTCGGTAGGCCAGAACCGTGTGGCGGGCCGCCGACTCAATGCGACCCGGGGTGCGCCCGGCGTCTCGACCGCCGATGATGACGCTGGCCACGAGGCGCTTCAGGTCCCACTCCCACGGTGCGACGGCGGCCTCGTCGAAGTCGTTGAGGTCGAAGACCAGCGTTCGCTGCGGGGAGGCGTAAAAGCCGAAGTTCGCCACGTGGGCGTCCCCGCAGGCGGCCACCCGGATGTCCGTGGTCGGCGAGTTCGCCAGGTCGGCCGCCATGATCGCCGCGGTGCCACGGTAGAAGGTGAACGCGCTGTGCGACATGCGCTCGGTGCGCAGGGGAATGAGTTCTGGCAACCGCGTGGAATTCTGTTCCTCAAGAATTCCCAGCGGGTCGCGGTCGGAAGTGGTCAGCACCGCGAGGCTGGATCTGGGGATCTGCTTTCGCAGGCGGCGTCCGGTGTCCACGAGTTCCCGGGTGCTGGGGCGTAACGGGATGCTCATATCTCGGAGACTATCGTTGCCGCGATGACGGCGGTCAGCATTGTCGCGATTCCAATGAGCAGGGATCGAGCAATGGTCGCAATGACGTGGGTCTGTCCCAGTCGTGAGAGCACGATCGCCGTGATGGTCAATGAGATGAACACCCCGACCACGATGTATTCCTCAACCCAAGGGCGCGGAACGACGATGGCCAACACCGCCGGCACCGTGGCGCCGAGAAAGAAGGACATCCCGGAGGAGAATGCCTCGGTGAAGGGGCGTCGGGCGGAGATCAGCTCCGTGATGCCGTACTCCGTCTCCAGTTGGGCGGTCAGGGCATCGGCGGCATGCAACTCCTCGGCCACCTGCCGCGCTGTGCCCTCGCTGACCCCCTTGGCCACGAAGTGCTCGGTGAGCTCGGCGAGTTCCTCTTCGGGCTCCAATGACAGGAGTCGTCGTTCCGCCCGGATGAGGTCGAGCTGGACCTCGCGCTCGGCCGACTCCTCCGCAAACTTCGTGCCCGCGGTCGACAAGGCTCCGGCGAAGGCGGCGACCGAGATGATCGTCGCGAGCGAGCGGGACTGGCCTGCGACGCTCAATCCCTCGGCGAGGCCCGCCACGGCCAGGACGCCGTCATTGATGTCCGGGACGCGCGCGCGCACCTTGTCCGCGCCGGGCAGCCATCGAATCCGCGGTGACTCCATGGATCGGAGCATGGCACGGCCGGGATGAAATCGCAGGCGACCCAGTCGAATCGCGCACATTCGCCCGCCGCGGGGTCGGTTGCGAGGCCATAATGGGGTGTGCGGCGGCCTTGTCGCTGTTCCGTCCTTCGAGCAGGAAACCGGTGAGCCCGATGGTCCGTTTTCTCATTCGCGCGGCGATCTTTCTGGGCACTGCCGCCCTCGGACTTCTCGTGGCCGCACTTCTTCTACCGGACGTGACCCTTTCCGTTTCCGGATTCATCGTCGCGGTGGTGGTCTTCGCGCTCGCGCAGAGTCTGTTGGCGCCCTTCATCTTCAATGTGGCGCGCAAGTATGCCTCGCCCCTGTTGGGTGGTATTGGTCTGATCTCGACGTTTGTGGCACTGCTCATCGCGTCGCTCTTCCCGGGCGGTTTGACCATTTCCGGGATCGCGACGTGGGTCCTGGCCACGCTCGTGGTCTGGATCGTCACGGCACTGGGCGCCTGGGTGCTGCCGATCCTCTTCCTCAAGGACCGACAGGCCAGGCACGCCCCCGCGTAGCGGCGCGGTGGGCGATGACACCGTGTCAGCCGACCGGCGGCGGGGGCGGCGGGGGCTGCGCGGTGTCAGTGGGCTCCGGCTCCGGGGCCGCCGCGGCCTGATCGGCCAAGGCGTCGAGGCGCGTGAGCAACTCGGTGCGGCGAGCCGGGTCGACGCTGGCGCCACGGTGCTCCGCGTGCACGAGTTGACCCAGTTCCTGGTACAGCTTCGTGGCTTCGCCCGCGGACGTCCCCGGGACGGCGACCCCCTGCTCGGCCAGCTTGGCGCCCGCCTGATTGGTCAGATCGCTCGCGGTCTTGAGTGCCTTGTCCAAGAAACCCATCGTGTCCCCCTGTGGTTGGTGCGTACGTGGCCACGACCCTAGCGGTGACCCCGGCCTGGCGCGAGGGTTCGCCGAGTGCCACCGAAACGACGCTCCGCCACACGTCATAACCCGTGACGCTCGCGGGTTCGTGTGGCGCTCGCACGTTGCCATGGCGCCAGCACCAACGCCCACGCCGAGTGATGGATCCGGGTGGCCTAACCCGCGCGATAGTGACACGAAACCATCACTCGGCGACACCCGGGAACAAACCCATCCACCCGCAAGTTGAGTCTGGTGTACTCAAGTTCTCGACCGAGAGTTTGCGCAACCCGAACCACCCGCACTAACTTGAGTTGAAGCAACTCAACCCGAACGAAGGAGCCCCACCATGGCACGTGCCGTCGGCATTGACCTCGGTACCACCAACTCTGCTGTCGCCGTCCTCGAAGGTGGCGAGCCCACGATCATCGCGAACGCCGAGGGTGGCCGCACCACCCCGTCCGTCGTCGCGTTCTCCAAGAGCGGCGAGGTCCTCGTCGGTGAGGTCGCCAAGCGCCAGGCCGTCACCAACGCCGACCGCACGATCCGCTCCGTCAAGCGCCACATGGGCACCGACTGGAAGACCGCCGACATCGACGGCAAGCAGTACTCCCCGCAGGAGATCAGCGCCCGCATCCTCCAGAAGCTCAAGCGCGACGCCGAGGCCTACCTCGGTGAAGAGGTCACCGACGCGGTCATCACCGTCCCGGCCTACTTCGACGACCACGAGCGCCAGGCCACCAAGGAGGCCGGCGAGATCGCGGGTCTGAACGTCCTGCGCATCGTCAACGAGCCGACCGCGGCCGCGCTCGCGTACGGCCTCGACAAGGGCAAGGAGGACGAGCTCATCCTCGTCTTCGACCTCGGCGGCGGCACGTTCGACGTCTCCCTCCTCGAGGTCGGCAAGGACCCGGACGACGGCTTCGCCACCATCCAGGTCAAGGCCACCTCCGGCGACAACCGCCTCGGTGGCGACGACTGGGACGAGCGCGTCGTCCAGCACCTCCTCACCACGGTGAAGAACACCTCCGGCGTCGACCTGTCCAAGGACAAGATCGCCATGCAGCGCCTCCGGGACGCCGCCGAGCAGGCCAAGAAGGAGCTGTCGTCGGCCAACTCGACCTCGATCAACCTGCAGTACCTGTCGATGGGTGAGAACGGCCCGATCCACCTGGACGAGTCGCTGACCCGCGCGCAGTTCGAGCAGATGACCAAGGACCTCCTCGAGCGCACCAAGCAGCCGTTCCAGAACGTCATCAAGGACGCCGGAGTCTCGCTCTCCCAGATCGACCACGTGGTGCTCGTCGGTGGTTCGACCCGTATGCCCGCCGTTGTCGACGTCGTCAAGGAACTCACCGGCGGCAAGGAGCCCAACAAGGGCGTCAACCCCGATGAGGTCGTCGCGACGGGTGCCTCCCTGCAGGCCGGTGTCCTCAAGGGCGAGCGCAAGGACGTCCTCCTGATCGACGTCACTCCGCTCTCGCTCGGCATCGAGACCAAGGGTGGCCTGTTCACCAAGCTCATCGAGCGCAACACGGCCATCCCGACGAAGCGCTCCGAGGTGTTCTCGACCGCTGAGGACAACCAGCCCTCCGTGCTCATCCAGGTCTTCCAGGGCGAGCGTGAGATCGCGCAGCAGAACAAGGCGCTGGGCACCTTCGAACTCTCCGGCATCGCGCCGGCCCCGCGCGGCATCCCGCAGGTCGAGGTCACGTTCGACATCGACGCCAACGGCATCGTGAACGTCTCCGCCAAGGACCGCGGCACCGGCAAGGAGCAGAAGATCACCATCTCCGGCGGCTCCGCGCTGTCGAAGGAGGAGATCGAGCGCATGGTCGCCGAGGCCGAGGCCCACGCCGAGGAGGACAAGCTGCGCCGCGAGGAGACCGAGGCTCGCAACAACGCCGAGAACCTCGTCTACTCGACCGAGAAGTTCCTGGCCGACAACGGCGAGAAGCTCGGAGCCGAGCAGCGCAAGCCGGTCGACGACGCGCTGGCCGATCTCAAGGAGGCCCTCAAGCCCGAGGCCAACACCTCCGTCGAGGACCTGACCACCAAGGTCAACACCCTCAACGAGGAGTCCCAGAAGATGGGCGCGGCGATGTATGAGGCCGCGGCCGCCGAGCAGGCCGCCGCCGACGGCGCCCAGAACCCGGGTGACACCGGAGCGCCGAACGCGGACGACGATGTCGTCGACGCCGAGGTCGTTGACGAAGAGGAGTCCAAGTGACCGACGCTCAGCACGAGGCGGCGGGGGCCGAGCAGGCCGCCGCCGCCCCGGCGGAGTCGTCGCACGACGCTCCGGACGTGACGACCGAGCCTGCGAACGACGCTCCGGACGTGACGACCGAGCCCGTGAACGACGCTCCGGCCACCGACGACCACCCGGACTCGATCCTGGCCATCGAGCGGCTGGCGGACCTGCAGCGACTGCAGGCCGAGTACGTCAACTACAAGCGGCGCGTCGATCGTGACCGCGACGTCGCCAAGGACCAGGCCATCCACGGGGTCTTCGAGGCGCTGCTCCCGGTGCTCGACGACCTCCATCTCGCGCGCGAGCACGGTGACCTGCCCGAGGGCGGGCCGCTGGCCGCGATCGCCGACAAGCTCGAATCCGTGCTCGGCCGCTACGGCCTGGCCCGCTACGGCGCCGTCGGCGAGGCGTTCAACCCGGAGCACCACGAGGCCCTGATGAACGCCCCGTGGCCCTCCGACGACCCGCAGGTCCCGCAGGACGCCACCGACACCACGGTGGTCGCGGTGCTCCAGCCCGGGTACAAGGCCGGTGAACGCGTGCTGCGTGCCGCCCGCGTCACCGTCGCCGAACCGGAGTGACCCCCGGCCGTGGCCGCCCACCGCGGCGGCCACGGCCCCCCAACATCCCTCAGTGAAAGGAGGACGCCGAGATGGCGAGTCAGGACTGGTTCGAGAAGGACTTCTACGCGATCCTCGGTGTCCCGCAGGACGCGGACGCGGCGGCCATCAAGAAGGCCTACCGCAAACTGGCCAAGCAGTACCACCCCGACCGCAACCCGGGCGACACCGCAGCGGAACAGAAGTTCAAGGACATCGGTGAGGCCAACGCGGTGCTCACCGACTCCGAGCAGCGCCAGGAGTACGACGCCGTCCGCGCGATGTCGCGTGGCGGAGCGCGGTTCACGGCCGGTGGTCCCGGCGGTTCCGGCAACGGCGGGTTCGAGGACGTCTTCTCGAACATGTTCGGTGGCGGCGGCAGCGGTGGCCAGCGGGTGCGCTTCGACACCTCCGGTGGCGGCGCGTCCAGCCCCGACCTGGAAGACCTGCTGCGCATGTTCGGCCAGGGTGGCTCGAACGCCGGCCCGAGCGGATTCCCCGGTGGCTTCGGTGGCCAGCGCGGCCCGCGCCGCGGCGCCGACCAGGAGGCGCGCACGACGCTGAGTTTCCGCGACGCCGTCTCCGGCACGACCTCGACGCTGCAGGTCGGTGGCGAGAAGGTCACCACGCGCATCCCGGCCGGGGTCAAGGACGGTCAGAAGATCCGGCTGCGCGGCAAGGGCGGTCACGGCGATGCCGGAGCGTCGCGCGGTGACCTCATCCTCACCGTGCAGGTCACGCCGCACCCGGTGTTCGGCCGCGACGGCGACAACCTCGTCGTCGAGGTGCCGGTGACGTTCACCGAGGCCACGTTGGGCGCGACGATCCCGGTGCCGACCCTCGATGGCGGCACGGTCAAGGTCAAGGTCGCGCCGGGCACCCCGAGCGGGCGCCAGTTGCGGCTCAAGGGCCGGGGAGTGGCGACCAAGACCCACACCGGTGACCTCATTGCGAAGGTCGTTGTCGTGGTGCCGACCGAGCTCACCCCGGAGCAGCGTCGCGCCGTCGAGGCGTTGCGCGAGACCGGGGCCGATCACGACCCCCGCGCCGAGCTCCTGGCGCAGGCGAAGGCGTGATGAGTGATGGCCACGCGAGGCAGCTTCTCGCCTGAGGACGACACCCCGGTCTTCGTCATCTCGGTCGCCGCGGACCTGTCGGGGCTGCACGCCCAGACGTTGCGGCAGTACGACCGGATCGGCCTCGTCAGCCCGGCGCGGACGCGCGGGGGAGGGCGACGCTACTCCGCGCATGACATCGCGCGCCTGCGCGAGGTGCAGCGACTCTCCCAGGAGGAGGGCGTCAGCCTCGCCGGCATCCAGCAGATCCTCGATCTGCAGGAGGTCGTGGCGCACATGCGCGCGCGGGTGGCCGAGCTCGAGATCGAGGTCGAGCGCATGCGGGCGATGGCCGGAGCGCAGCAGCGCTTCTTCGCGGTCGGGCCCAGTGGCGATGTGGTCGCCATGCGGCACGGTGAGCGCCCGGCGACGGAGCGGTCGCAGGCGCTGGTGCGCTGGCGTCCGTTGAGAGCCTTCGCCCCC
>NZ_BCRE01000095.1 GCF_001552435.1 Kribbia dieselivorans NBRC 106261 | reverse complement strand
CCCGCACCCGGCCCGCCAGCCCCGGATCCTGCACCACCAACCGCGCCGCAGCCGCCGCCGCGCCCGCCGCGGCCGGCGCCAACGCGGTGTCGAAGATGAAACTGCGGGCCGTGTTGACGAGGTGATCGCGCACGGCAGGGTGGGCCAGCACTGCTCCGCCCTGGGCCGCCAACGACTTGGACAGGGTCGCGGTGACGCACACATGCGACGCTCCGGCCAGACCCGCCGCGTGCACGAGCCCGCGACCTTGACCCGCGACCCCGATGCCGTGCGCCTCATCGACGATGAGCAGGGCATCGTGGCGCGCACAGACCTGTGCGAACTCGGCCAGCGGAGCCTCGTCCCCGAGCACGGAGTAGATGGACTCCACCGCGACGATAACCCGCTGACCGGGCAAGGCACACAGCTGCCGGTCGAGGTCGGCGACGTCGTTGTGGGTGAACAGTGTGTACGGCGTCCGGGCCATGCGCGCCGCGTCGTGCAGGGAGGCGTGCGCATGCTCGTCGAGCAGCACGTGCGCGCCGCGCCCGGACAACGCTCCGATGACCCCGAGGTTGGCGGCGTACCCGGTCGAGAACACCAGGGCCGTGGGCTGCTCGGTCAGGTCGCACAGGGCGTCTTCGAGATCACGGTGCACCGGCAGGGTGCCGGTGACCAACCGCGAGGCCGACGCCGAGGCGCCGAACCGGTCGAGGGCCTCGTGGGCGGCCGCGACGATCCGCGGATCGGCGGCCAAGCCGAGGTAGTCGTTGGAGGCGAGGTCGAGCACCGCGCCCGACCCGCCGCCGGCACGCAGCAGCGGATCGCTCCGAACCACGCCGCGCTCGACCCGCAACGCGGCCCGCTCGGCCAACCACGTGGTCCACTGGCTCTCGTTCACAGGGGCAACGGCGCTCACGCGTGCACCTCCGCGATCGCCCCGACGATGCCCGCACCGATCGCGGCGACGTCGTCGTCCGTGCTGACGTACGGCGGCATCGTGTAGACGAGATCCCGGAACGGACGCACCCACACGCCGCGATCGAGCGCCGCCCGGGTGACCGCCGGCACCTCGACGGGCCGATCGAGCTGGACGACCCCGACGGCCCCGAGCACTCGCACCTCCCGCACCGCTGGCACCTCCGTCGCGGGCGCGAGATGTCGAGCCAGCCCCACGGCGATCCGGTGAACGTCGTCGGCCCACGTCGGCAACAACAGATCGACGGAGGCGCGTGCGATGGCACACGCGAGCGGGTTCGCCATGAACGTCGGCCCGTGCAGCAGTGCGCGGAACTCCGAGCGCGAGATGACCTCGCCGACCGCAGCCGTCGTCAGCACGGCCGCCAGGGTGAGATACCCGCCGGTCAGGGCCTTGCCGACGCACACGACATCCGGAGCGACGTCCGCCCACTGGCTCGCGAACAGTCGCCCGGTGCGCCCGAACCCGGTCGCGATCTCGTCGACGATGAGCAGCAACCCGTGCTCGTCGGCGACCTCGCGCATCGTGCGCAGCACGTCCGGGTGGTAGACGAACATGCCCCCGGCGCCCTGGAGCACCGGCTCGACGACGATCGCGGCCAGCCCATCGGTGTGCTGCGCCGCCAGCGCGCGAAACTCCGCCCGCCACCGCGCGAGCGCAGCCTCGTCGGTGTGCCACGTACCGGTCGCCGGGTCGTCGAGGTCCGGCACGAACCACCCCGCCGGCGGTCGCGGCGCGAACAGGTGCGTGGCCAGCACCCCCGGGAACGCCGAATGCATCCCGTCGACCGGGTCGCACACGCTCATCGCGGCGAACGTGTCCCCGTGGTAGCCGCCGCGCACGGTGAGGAACCGCTGCCGCCCGCCCCGCCCCCGCGCCGCCTGATACTGCAGCGCCAGCTTGAGGGCCACCTCGACCGACACCGATCCGGAGTCGGCGAAGAAGACGTGGGCGAGGTCGCCCGGAGCGATCGCGACGAGTCGCTCGGCCAGGGCCACCGCCGGTTCATGGGTCAGGCCGCCGAACATCACATGCGAGAACCGGTCGAGCTGGTCACGCGCGGCGGCGTCCAGCGTGGGGTTGCGGTACCCGTGCACGGCGCACCACCACGAGGCCATGGCGTCGATCGCCTCGCGGGTGCGGCCCTGTTCGTCGGTCAGCGTCAGGCGCACTCCCTCGGCTCGCTCGACGGCGTACGGCGCCGGGCCGTCGAGCGGTGCGTACGGATGCCAGAGCAGACCACGGTCGCGGGCCTGGGTCGGCAGGTCGAGCGCCGGCATGTCAGGCGTTCGCCGGAGCCGTCGTGCCGGCACCACGCCGACGGATCACGGGATCCGCGGTGACCGACCCACCCGCGCACGCCGATCCGCTCTCCGGGCCGTCCTGCGCTCCGAGAATGACGAACCCGTTGTCGGCGATGAGGTCGATGTCGGCCTGGGCGTCCTGGCCCTCGGAGGTCAGGTAGTCGCCGAGGAAGATCGAGTTCGCCACATGCAACGCCAACCCCTGCAGCGACTTCAGGTGCATCTCGCGCCCGCCGGCGATGCGGATCTCCTTCTCCGGGCAGACGAATCGGGCCATCGCGAGGATCCGCACGCAGCGCGCCGGGCTGAGCTCGTGCGTGCCCTGCATCGGAGTGCCGTCGAACGGCATGAGGAAGTTGACCGGGATGGAGTCGGATTCGAGGTCGCGCAGGGCAAACAGGGCCTCGACCAGCTGCTCGTCGCTTTCGCCGAGCCCGGCGATCAGGCCCGAACACGGGGACAGGCCGGCGCCCTTCGCCTTCGTCACCGTGTCGACGCGGTCGTCGTAGGTGTGGCTGGTGACGATGGCGTCGTGGTGCGACGCCGCGGTGTTGATGTTGTGGTTGTAGGCGTCCACGCCGGCCTCGCGCAGCCGCTCGGCCTGACCGTCCTTGAGCAGCCCGAGGCAGGCGCAGACCTCGACGTCGGGGTACTTGTCCTTGAGCGCGCCGACCATGCCGGAGACGCGATCGATGTCCCGGTCGGAGGGGCCACGGCCGCTGGAGACGAGGCAGACCCGGCTGGCGCCGCCGCGCAGGCCGGCGCCGGCCTGCGCGAGGGCCTCGTCGGGCTTGAGCCACGAGTACGTCAGGATGTCGGCGGTCGAGCCGAGGCGCTGGCTGCAGTAGCCGCAGTCCTCGGGGCAGAGGCCGGACTTGAGGTTGACGAGGTAGTTGACCTTGACGGTGTTGCCGAAGTGGGCGCGGCGCAGACGCCCGGCGGCCTGGACGACGTCGAGCAGTGCGTCATCGCCGGAGCGCAGTACGGCCAGGGCGTCGTCCGTGGTCACGGGCGTGCCGGCGAGGACGGCGTCGGCGAGGGCGGCGTAGTTGGTGGTGGCAGCGGCGGTGGTGGCGGTGGTCGTGGGCACCCGGGCTCCTTCGGTCGGGGGGCGAACGTGCCGGAGCGCCAATTGAACGGTGTTCAATCGCGGTGACGCGTCCGCCTTGAACGGTGTTCAAGGGATCGGCCCCAGTATGGCCGAGTCGCTAGGCTCGCGGTCAAATGCGCGTGCGGAGAGTCGCGGTGCACCGAGACAAGGGAGCGAACAGGCCGTGAGTCTGACGCGAGGCCAGGTCATCGATACGGCGGTGTCGATCCTGACGCGTTTCGGCCTGGCCGACCTGTCGATGCGCCGGCTGGCCCGCGAACTCGATGTGCAGCCGGGCGCGCTCTACTGGCACGTCGAGAACAAGCAGGCGCTCCTCGTCGAGGTGGCGGCTCGGTTGCTCGACACCGTGCCGGCCGGCGTGGGGCGTGACGGTGACGAGCCCGCGGCCGACCTGAAGCGACTGGTCGTGGCCGTGCGCCGCGCCCTCGTGCCCATCCCGGACGCGGCCGATGTCGTGGCCGTGGCCTGGGCGGTCGATCCCGGATCGGTGCCCGCGCTCGTGGCGATGCGGGCGCTGGTCGACGACCTCGTCGAGCCGAAGGCGCAGGC
>NZ_BCRE01000094.1 GCF_001552435.1 Kribbia dieselivorans NBRC 106261 | reverse complement strand
GGTCCGGGCCGCCGCGGCCGACACGACGCTCCCGACCCCCGACGACGCGCAGGCCGCGGCGTTGTTCGAGCGCGGCGTGGACGTCGTGCTGCGCGGTGTGCCGGGCGCGGCAGCGGCGGACTAGGCTGACGCGGGTGCGCATCGCGAGATACACCACTGGAGACGACCCCCACTTCGGCCTGGTCGACGGGGCCGGCGAGAAGATCGCCGAGATCACCGGCGACCCGATGTACATGCCGATCGAGCTGACCGGGCAGACGACGACGGTCGACGAGGTGCGCCTCCTCGCTCCGGTCATTCCGCGCTCGAAGATCATCGGCATCCGCGCCAACTACCTCGACCATGCCCGCGAAATGGGCCACACCGAGCTCCCGGAAGAGCCGGGGATGTTCCTCATCCCGAACACCGCCGTGGTCGGCCCGGGCGATCCCGTCGTCATCCCGAGTTTCGTCACGGAGGTCTCGTACGAGGGCGAGTTGGCGGTCATCATCGGCCGCCTGTGCAAGGACATCGAACCCGAGGATGCCGCCAAGGTGATCTTCGGCTACACGATCGCCAACGACGTCACCGCGCGTGACCTGCAGCGCACCGACGGCCAGTGGGCCCGTGCCAAGGGCCTGGACACGTTCTGCCCGCTCGGGCCGTGGATCGAGACCGAACTCAACCCGATGGACCAGTCCATCGTCACCCGACTCGACGGCGAGGTCGTCCAGGACGGCACGTCGGCCGACATGATCCACGGAGTCTCGCAACTCATCTCCCACGCGAGCAAGGCCTTCACGTTGTTGCCGGGCGATGTCATCCTGACCGGCACGCCGGCCGGGGTCGGCCCGGTCGTGGCGGGGCAGCGGGTGACGGTGGAGATCGCGGACATCGGGGAGTTGAGCAACCCGTTCGTCGACGCCGAGTGATCGACGCCGTGTGAGTCGGGTGGGTGCGGCCTGACGGCTGACCCCTGAGCGCGGTCGGTCGGACAGTAGGATCGGGCCATCATGAGCACGACACCTGCCGGCCTGCCGGATTCCGCCGCCCCCACCGTTCCTGCCACCGTCGAGGGGGGCCCGCGTCTGCGCGTGGCTCCCTCGCCGACCGGTGATCCGCACGTTGGCACCGCGTACATGGCGCTGTTCAACCTCGCCTACGCCCGCCAGCAGGGCGGGAAGTTCGTGCTGCGCATCGAGGACACCGACCGGGCGCGGTTCCGGGCCGACTCCGAGCAGCAGCTCTACGACACCCTCGGGTGGCTGGGTCTGCACTGGGACGAGGGCCCGGATGTGGGTGGCCCGTACGCGCCGTACCGGCAGAGTGAGCGCCTCGAGACCTACCGGCCGTACGTCGAGAAGCTCATCGAGGCGGGGCACGCGTACTACTGCTGGTGCTCGACCGAGCGGCTGACGCAGATGCGGGAGAAGCAGCAGAAGCTCAAGCTGCCGACGGGGTACGACCGGCTCTGCCTGGGCAAGACGCGTGAGGAGCGGGCCGAGTTGCCCGGTTTCAGCGAGACTCCGGTCGTGCGGATGCAGATCCCGGCCGACGCGCCGCTGGTGTTCGACGACGTCATTCGCGGCAAGGTCTCCGCGCCGATGCCCGATGACCAGGTCATCCTCAAGACCGACGGGTTCCCGACGTACCACATGGCCGTCGTCGTCGACGATCACGAGATGGGCATCACCCACGTCGTGCGCGGTGAGGAGTGGATCTCCTCGACGCCCAAGCACATCCTGCTCTACCAGTGGCTCGGGCTGGAGCCGCCGAAGTTCGCGCACATGCCGCTGCTGCGCAACCAGGACAAGTCGAAGATCTCCAAGCGCAAGAACCCGGCGGCGCGGCTGACGTGGTTCCAGGAGGAGGGATACCTGCCCGAGGCGCTGGTCAACTTCCTGGCGCTGTTGGCGTACCCGCCGATGACCGACGAGGACGGCAGTGACCGCGAGAAGTTCACCTTCGAGGAGTTTGCGGCGAACTTCGACTGGTCCAAGGTCAACCCTGTCGGGCCGATCTTCGACCTGAAGAAGCTCGAGTGGCTCAACGGGCTGTACATCCGTGATCTCGAGTTGGGTGACTTCACCTCGCGGCTGTTGCCGTTCCTGGAGAAGGATGGCGTGCTGTCGGGCAACCCGTCGCTGGGGGAGTTGGGGCGGCTCAAGGACGTCGCTGCGCTGATCCAGACGCGGATCTCGAAGTTGACCGAGGCCTCGGCCCTGGTGGCGCCGTTCTTCGTCGCGGACGACGCGTTGGTCATCGCCGACGATGCGCGCGCCCAGCTCAAGGACGACGCTCCGGCCGTGTTGGACGCGGCCATCACCGCGCTGGAGGCACTCGACCCGGGCACGGGCGTACTGCCCCCGACCGGATCGCAGTGGGAGGCCGCCACGATCGAGGCGACCCTGCGGGCGGCGCTCGTCGACGGTCTCGGGCTGAAGCCGAAGTTCGCGTTCGGTCCGCTGCGCACGGCGGTGTCGGGCCAGCGCATCAGCCCGCCGCTGTTCGAGTCGATGGAGATCCTCGGAAAGGACTCGACACTGGCGCGTTTGCGCTCGTTACGAGCCTCGATTTGAGGAAGCACCGATAGGTCGGTAATATCGACCTTCGGTTCGCAGCCCGCGGAGTTCGCTCCTCGACAGCTTCGATACCCCTTGGGGTATGGTGTAATTGGCAACACGGCTGATTCTGGTTCAGTTGTTCTAGGTTCGAGTCCTGGTACCCCAGCGCTGAAAGGCGTTGCCGCGCACGGCAGTTTCGTGCGGCGATGACCCTGCGGTGGCAGTTTTGGAGGATGCTCTGCGAGCGTGTAGAGTCTCTCCGTTGTCACCGGCCGTTAACCCGGTGTCCAGCAGATATGGCCCCGTTGTGTAGTGGCCTAGCACGCCGCCCTCTCAAGGCGGTAGCGCGGGTTCGAATCCCGTCGGGGCTACATGAGGCCAAAGGCCCCCGCTCATTGCGAGCGGGGGCCTTTGCGCGTCCCCACCCGCTCCACCTCCCTCGCGGTTCGAGGTATTAGAGGCCGTTATAAGGCCCCCTATTACCTCGAACCGGCAGGGGAGGGCGGGGGTGGGGAGCGCTCCCCGCGGGTGAGATGGCAACTGGTGTTCGCGAGTACGTTTGGGTTCGCCAACGACCGCACCGGGGGGAATCCATGAAGCGCCGCCACCGCACCTTTGTCACCGGCCTCGCGGCCACCATCGCCGGGGCCGTCGCGCTCGCCGCGCCCGTGGCCCCACAAGCCGTCGCGGCCGACGTCGCCACCAGCATCCGCACGTCCGTCACCGGCCCGGCGTACGACGCTCCGGGATCGGCGGTTGCCGTGGTCGTGACCGCCTGGGGTACCCCGGGCACCGGGTTCCGGCCGAAGTTCACCGCCCGCGTCGGCTCGGGCCCGACCGACTGTTCCGGGACGGTCTGGCGGCACAGTGGGGGAGCGGTGTCCCAGCGCTGTTTCGTGGTGCTGCGGAAGACCTCCGGCAGCCAGGCGATCACGGCCAAGGTGCGCTTCGTCAAGGCGGGCGCGACCACGCGCGTCGCGAAGGCAGGGTCTATGCGGATCACCGCGCGCGGACCGGTCTCTGGCGCCGTCGACCGCAGCACGCGCCGTTCCATCGAGCGGTGCTGGAACACCGACGGCGACATCCAACTCACCTTCGACGACGGGTACGTCACCCGGGCGAAGCTCGCCGGCATCCTCAGTACCCTCAAGCGCCGCAAGGTCAAGGCGACCTTCCTGTTCGTCGGGCAGTGGTCACGAGCGAATCCGTGGGCTGCGCAGATGGTCCGGGCCGGGGGCCACCGCCTGGGCAACCACACGAACACCCACCCGTCGCTGAGCGACCTGTCCGGGGCGGCGATCAATTCCCAGATCCGCTACGGCGTCAAGGGCACCGGCACCCCGCGACTGATCCGCCCGCCGTACGGTGCCGGGGCCTACAGCACCCGCGTCGACACGTACGCCAAGCGCAACGGGCACCGCGCCTGCCACTGGACCACGGACACCGCCGACTGGTCGGGTGTCTCGACCTCGACCATCGTCAACAAGGTGCTCAACGGCGATTCGAGGACGGCGCCGGCTCGCCGCGGTGGCGTCGTGCTCATGCACACGACGGCGAACTCCAAGGCCGGCGCGGCGCTCGACCCGATGATCAGCGGACTGCGGAAGAAGGGCTACCGGCTCGAGCGGCTCGACTGAACCGCCGTGCGGCTCAGTCGGCCATGACCAGCAGGTCGCCGGGAGTGCAGTCGAGGGCCCGGCAGATGGCCTGCAACGTCGAGAACCGGATGGCCCGCGCCCGGTCGTTCTTGAGGACGCTGAGGTTGACCACGGTGACGCCCACGAGCTCGCTCAGGTGGGTCAGCGTCATGTCGCGCTCGGCGAGCAGTTCATCGAGTCGGCAGTGGATGCCGCTGGACTCGTCGGGGTCGGCGGGCGGCATCAGACCAAGCCCTCCGTGTCGCGCTGCAGGCGCTCGCCGTAGCGGAACGCGGCGGCCACGGCAGCCAGGGCGAGCCCGGTGGCGATGGGCCAGAAGTCGATGGTGAACATCACGGTCGGCTCCGGCAGGAGCGCCGTCGGGTCTTCTTGGGGTTCCCTCCATCCCCACCCCGAGATGAACAGGGCCTCGCGCGAGGCGATGGACTGCCCGACGCCGAAGCACACCTGCCAGAGGAATTGACCGACGACCATGGCGGTCGCGGCCACCATGACCGTCCGGGACATCGTCGGTCGGAACGGGTCGCCGGCCAGGAGCCGATGGGCCAGGAGCGCCACCGCCGCGGCGACAAGCACCAGGGTCAGCCCCTGCAGCAGCGACCCCGCTGCGAGAAGCAGTCGCGCGGTCAGGCTCAGCCCGGTCACCTCGAGGGAGGCCCGGGTGAAACCGCCGCCGACGACGCGGGCATCGGAGCCTGGAGTGGCCGTGACGTCGGCGGGCAAGGCCGGCCAGAAGGTCTGGGTCGGCACGTCGACGACGACCGTGTCGGTGGCGAGCGTGTCGACCACGGAGATGACCGTGGCGATGAGCGCGATGGCCGCGAACGCCGCGGCCGCGGCGCGGGTGACCCGCAGGGTGGCGGTGTCGTTCGTGGGCGGGAGGTCGGAGCGGCGCCGCCTCAACCCGATGGCCAGGACGACCAGGGCCAGACCGATGAGAAGCGCAATGGCGAGGTAGATGAGGGCGCTCATGACGTGCCTCCGTATCGAGGATCGTTGGTATCGATATTCGATGTTATCGATATTCGATACGTTAGTGCGCGTGGGCCTCGCCGTCCACCGGTTTCGTGCACCTTCCTCACTCGGGTCGAGGTAATGGCGACCGCTGGAACGGTCCCTATTACCTCGAACCGCGAGGGGGAGGAGGCGAGGGGAGGGGCGCGGGTGCGGGCGCGCGCGTTAGGAGTTCTGCTCCTCCTGCGCCGCCGCGTGGCGGGCGAGTACCTCGGTGAGCTTGTTCGCGCCGGCGATGACCGTCGCGGCGTGCAGTCGGCCGGGCTGGCGGGAGAGGCGTTCGATCGGTCCCGAGATCGACACCGCGGCGATGACGCGGCCGCTGGGGGAGCGGACCGGCGCCGACACCGAGGCCACACCGGGCTCCCGCTCGGCGACACTCTGGGCCCAGCCGCGCCGGCGCACCCCCGAGAGCACTGTCGCGGTGAACGCCGCACCCTGCAGGCCGCGGTGCAGGCGGTCGGGCTCCTCCCAGGCCAGTAGCACCTGGGCGGCCGACCCGGCGAGCATGCTCATCGTCGCGCCGACCGGGATGGAGTCGCGCAGGCCGATGGGGCGATCGGCGGCGGCCACGCACACGCGCGCCTCGCCCTGCCGGCGGAACAGCTGGGCCGATTCGTTGGTGTGATCGCGCAGCGCGCCGAGCACCGGACCGGCGGCGGTCAACAGTCGGTCCTCGCCGGCCGCAGCGGCAAGCTCGCCCAGGCGCGGGCCGAGAATGAAGCGTCCCTGCATGTCGCGGGCAACGAGGCGATGGTGCTCCAGGGCGACCGCCAGCCGGTGCGCCGTCGGTCGCGCCAACCCGGTCGCCGCCACGAGCTGGGCCAACGTCGACGGGCCGGCCTCGAGCGCACCCAACACGACGGCGGCCTTGTCCAGAACGCCCACTCCACTTCCGCTGTCCATACCCTGATACTGCCGTCTCATTGCCTGAGACGCAAGTTTGCTCCGCGGAGCAACGTGGAAACCTCATATCACCACGATTCACTCACCGTAGGAGGGGTCAGATGGCCACGTTGGCCGAAAAGGTCTGGAACGCACACGTCGTGCGCCGCGCCGAGGGGGAGCCCGACCTCCTCTACATCGACCTCCACCTGCTTCACGAGGTGACGAGCCCGCAGGCCTTCGAGGGCCTGCGCCTGGCCGGTCGCCAGGTGCGTCGCCCCGAGCTGACCCTGGCCACCGAGGACCACAACGTCCCGACGACGCCGGGCCCGATCAGCGATCCGGTCAGCCGCACCCAGGTCGAGACGCTGCGCAAGAACTGCGAGGAGTTCGGCGTCCAGCTATACCCAATGGGTGACCACGAGCAGGGCATCGTCCACGTCGTCGGCCCGCAGCTGGGCCTGACCCAGCCGGGCATGACCGTCGTCTGCGGTGACTCCCACACCTCCACGCATGGCGCGTTCGGCGCGCTGGCCTTCGGCATCGGCACCTCCGAGGTCGAGCACGTGCTCGCCACGCAGACCCTGCCGCTCAAGCCGTTCAAGACCATGGCGATCAACGTCGACGGCGAACTGCCCGCCGGCGTCACCGCCAAGGACGTCATCCTCGCCGTCATCGCCAAGATCGGCACCGGTGGGGGCCAGGGCTACGTGCTCGAATACCGCGGATCGGCGATCGAGGCCCTCTCCATGGAGGCCCGGATGACGATCTGCAACATGTCGATCGAGGCCGGCGCCCGCGCGGGAATGATCGCCCCCGACCAGACCACGTTCGACTACCTCAAGGGCCGCCCGCACGCCCCGCAGGGCGCCGACTGGGACGCCGCGGTCGAGTACTGGTCGTCGCTGCGCACCGACGAGGGCTCGACCTACGACGCCGAGGTCCACCTCGACGCCACCGAACTCACCCCGTTCGTCACCTGGGGCACCAACCCCGGCCAGGGCGCCCCGCTGGGCGCGGCCGTGCCCGACCCGGCGCGTATGGGCGACGAGAACGAAAAGGCCGCCGCCGAGCGCGCGCTGGAGTACATGGGCCTGAGCGCCGGCACCCCGCTGCGTGACATCAAGGTCGACACCGTCTTCGTCGGCTCGTGCACCAATGGCCGCATCGAGGACCTGCGCGCCGTCGCCGAGATCCTTCAGGGTCGCCACGTTGCCGACGGGGTCCGCGCGCTGATCGTGCCCGGCTCCGCCCGCGTCAAGGAGCAGGCCGAGGCCGAGGGCCTGGACAAGGTCTTCGTCGAGGCCGGAGCCGAGTGGCGTCTGCCCGGGTGCTCGATGTGCCTGGCCATGAACCCCGACAAGCTCGCCCCCGGTGAGCGCAGCGCCTCGACCTCGAACCGCAACTTCGAGGGTCGCCAGGGCACCGGTGGCCGCACCCACCTGGTCAGCCCGCAGGTCGCCGCGGCCACCGCCGTGCGCGGCACCCTGTCCAGCCCGGCCGACCTCGTCGGCGCCTGAGACCACCCACTGACGAGGAGCTGACATGGACGCGTTCACCACCCACACCGGCGTCGGCGTGCCGCTGCGCCGCAGCAACGTCGACACCGACCAGATCATCCCCGCGGTCTACCTCAAGCGCGTGACCCGCACCGGCTTCGAGGACGGCCTGTTCGCCGCCTGGCGCGGTGACGAGGGCTTCGTGCTCAACAACCCCGCCTACGCCGCGGGTTCGGTGCTCGTCGCCGGCCCCGACTTCGGCACCGGCTCCTCCCGCGAGCACGCCGTCTGGGCCCTGATGGACTACGGCTTCCGGGTCGTCATCTCGTCGCGCTTTGCCGACATCTTCCGCGGCAACTCCTCCAAGGGTGGTCTGCTCGCCGCGCAGGTCGCCCAGGCCGACGTCGAGCTGCTGTGGAAGTACCTCGAGGCCGAGCCCGGAGCGTCGATCACGGTCGACCTCACCGACCGCACCGTCGTCGCCGGTGACCTCACCCTGCCGTTCCAGGTCGACGACTACACCCGCTGGCGCCTGCTCGAGGGCCTGGACGACATCGGCCTGACCAGCCGCCACCTCGACGAGATCGAGGCCTACGAGCAGACCCGCCCCTCGCACAAGCCGACGACGACCCCGGTGGCCTGAGCACGACGCTCCGGATCGTCGTTCGAACGACGCGACAACGACGGCGCCGCCCCACCTCGGGCGGCGCTTTCGTTGTGTCAGTAGGGCCTCACGTCTCCCGAACCGGTGGACGACACCGCGGCTGACCGCCTACCGTCAGATGTAGGCCGGTCACAACGTCGGGTCGGTGGCCTGCCGGTGAGGTGCAATTGCTCCCGACGCCGTCATCCTTGGCAGGAGCATGTGATGAACAAGGCAGATCTCATTCGCGTCCTGGAACCCGCCGTGGGAAGTCGGAAGGCGGCGGCACAGGCGGTCGAGGTGTTGTTCGACGCCATCGTCCGCGAGGTCGCCACCGGCGGACGGGTGTCGATCACCGGCTTCGGCACCTTCGAGAAGGTCCAACGCGCCGCCCGCACGGGCCGGAACCCGCGCACCGGGGACACCGTGCGGATCCGCAAGACGAGCGTGCCGCGCTTCAAGCCGGGCACGTCCTTCAAGGGCTACACGTCCCGGCCCTCGTCGCTGCCCAAGAACGCCCCGACCGTGATGCGCGCCGCGGGTCCGCACAAGGCGAGCACGGCCAAGGCCGAGGTGGTGGGCAAGGCGGGCACGAAGCGTGCGGGCAAGAAGCTCGCCAGCTGAACCCAACTGAAACGACTCAGGCCACCCGGTGGCTCTCGCCGACGCCGGTCATCCACAACGACGTGACCGAGTCACCCTCGACGACGACGCGCAGGCGCTCGCCGGGGTTCAGGGTGCGCAGCCCACTGGCGTCGAACGCGGCCGCGTCGAAGGACAATTCGACGCCGTCATCGAGCAACACGGAGCCGCGCCCGGTCCGGGCGTCGAAGGAGTGAACACTGGCTTGCACGTGCGGCACTCTAGCGTCTTCGCGCAGGTCAACGGGAGTTGACGCGCGTCGAGTCCACCGGCCCAGGCCCACCTGGCGGGCGAGTTCGAGGTCTGCCGCGGTGTCGACATCGAGCCGCAGACGCGCCGGCGCCGCGATCTCGCGGTGACCGGCCGCGCGGTGCCGGGCCGCCGAATCCGGGCCGAATCGCGGGCGGAGCAGCGCGGGCGCAGCCCCGGTCAGGAGCACCGTTCCCCGGCCCGCCCGGTCGGGGACGAACGCGCGATCCAGGGCCGAGGCGGTGTCGAGGGCGGCGCGCAGGTGCTCCGGGCGCAGCGCCGGAACATCGCCGAGCAGCACCGCCGTCGGACCGCCGGGGGAGTGGTTCAGCGCCACGCCGACGGCGAGATTGAGACCCGGGCGAGGCTCGATGACCGCGGTCGCGCCACGACGCTCCGCCCAGCCTGCGACCGCTGGATCGGCGGTGATCACGAGCACGTGCCGCGCACCCACGGTGTCGATGGCGGCCACCACGGAGTCTCGTGCGATCGCCGTCGCGACGAGCTCGCGCGAGACACCGGGCGGAGTCTCGAGACGGGACTTGCTCCCCGACCCACCGCGGACCGGGATGATCACCGTCCAATCGAGACTCCGTGGCGCGAACACGCGGTCATCCTCCCACCGGCGGGGGAGGATGGACACACACGCATGTACGGGGCACGATGACCCCACGTTGCCCGCCGCCGCCACCCAGAAGGACAAACGTGAGCCCGAGACAAGCCGTGCCGCCGGTGTACCGCGGCATCGTCGGCATTCTGCGTCCGATCGCCATGACGATGACGAAGCGAGACTGGCAGGGCACCGAGAACATTCCGGCCGAGGGCGGCTTCATCGTGGCGGCGAACCACGTCTCCCACGTCGACCCGATCCTGTTGGCGCACTACCTCATCGACCACGACGCCGCCCCCTACTTCCTGGCCAAGCAGGAACTGTTCGACGTCAAGGGGTTGGGCACGCTGCTGACGGCGGCCGGCCAGATCCCGGTCGCGCGTGGCTCCGCGACCGCCGCCGAGGCGTTTCGGCAGGGGGCCGAGGGCATCGCCAGCGGCAAGCCAATCCTGTTCTACGTCGAGGGCACGATCACGCGTGACCCCGAGGGGTGGCCGATGGTCGGCAAGAGCGGAGCGGCGCGGGTGGCCCTCGAAACCGGGGCCCCGGTCATCCCCGTGGCTCAGTGGGGTGCGCAGACGGTGCTGCGGCCCTACGAGTTCCCCCTGCTGCGGCTGCTGCCACGCAAGACGATCCACATGCGCGCCGGCGCGCCGGTCGATCTCGACGATCTGCGCGGTCGCCCGATCACGCGCGAGGTGCTCAACGAGGCGACCGAACGGATCATGGACGCGATCACCGCGCAGTTGGAGATCATCCGGGGTCAGGCCGCGCCTCCGGGACGATGGGACCGACGCAAGGGTGAGCGAGTGATCAAGGGACGCATGGAGGATCAGTCATGACACGCGTGGCCACGTTCGGCACCGGGTCGTGGGGCACGGTGGTGGCCAGCCTCATGCGTGAGGTCGGGGCAGAGGTCACCATGTGGGGCCGTCGAGCCGAGGCCGTCGAGCAGATCAACCGGAGCGTCAACGAGGACTACCTGCCGGGGATCGAGTTGCCGGAGGGAATGCGGGCCACCACCGACCCGCACCAAGCCGCCGCGGGGGCCGACATCGTCGTGCTGGCCGTGCCGAGTCAGACCCTGCGAGAGAACCTCAAGCAGTGGGGGGATGCGATCCCCACGGGTGCCGCGGTCGTCTCCTTGATGAAGGGGATCGAACTGGGCACGGGCCTGCGGATGAGTCAGGTCATCCACGAGGCGGCCGGGGTCGAGACCGAACGGATCGCCGTGCTGTCCGGGCCGAATCTGGCGCGCGAGGTCATGGCGCACCAGCCCGCCGCCACCATGGTGGCCTGCCCCGACCACGGCACCGCCGAGCAGGTGGCCGCGGCCGTCGCCGCGCCGTACTTCCGCCCGTACACCTCGACCGACATCATCGGAGCCGAGATCGCCGGCTCGGTGAAGAACGTCATCGCCTTGGCCGTCGGCATGGCCGAGGGCATGGGGATGGGCGACAACTCCAAGGCCTCGATCATCACGCGTGGCCTGGCCGAGATGACCCGACTCGGCGTCGCCGTCGGCGGTGACCGGGTGACGTTCTCCGGTTTGGCCGGCGTCGGTGACCTCATCGCGACGTGCATGTCGCCGCTGTCGCGCAACCACACCTTCGGCGTCAACCTCGGCAAGGGCATGAGCGTCGACGAGGTCGTTGCCATCACCAAGCAGACGGCCGAGGGGGTCAAGTCCTGCGCCTCCATCGTCCAACTGGCCCACGACAACGACGTCCAGGTGCCGATCGCCGAGCAGATGCTCGAGGTGATCCAGAACGGGCTGCACCCCAGCGTCGTCGTCGACCGGCTGCTCAGCCGGCCGCGCAAGACGGAGACGGCCTGACCCGGGGTCGACACGCCGGACACGCCGGAGGCGGTGAACTGGAGCATGGGCGAATCTGACTCCGACGGCTCCGGGCGGTTATTGTCCCCGGTGATGACTTCTGCAGCCGCTCCGAAGATCCGCGTCGCCGTCGTGTTCGGCGGCCGGTCCAGCGAACATGCCGTCTCGTGCGCGACGGCGGCCGGTGTGCTGGCCGCGATCGACCGTGACCGCTTCGACGTCCTGCCCGTCGGGATCGCCCGCGACGGCTCCTGGGTCCTCGTCGAGGACGACCCGGACCCGCTGCGCCTGGCCCCGGGCCACACCCCGGAGGTGGTCTCCGGGGGTACCGAACTGATCCTGCCCACCCGCACCGGGCAGCGCACCGTGCTGGCCCACGACCCCGGTGAGGTGCCGCGCGTCTTCGGTGAGGTCGACGTCGTCCTGCCGTTGCTGCACGGCCCGTACGGCGAGGACGGGACCATCCAGGGGATGCTCGAACTGGCCGACATCCGCTACGTCGGGTGCGGCGTGCTCGCCTCGGCGGTCGGCATGGACAAGCACTACATGAAGGTCGTCTTCGACGCCGCCGGTCTGCCGATCGGGCCGTACACCGTCGTCACCGATGCGCGCTGGCGCCGCGACCGGGCGGGGGCGCTCGCCGAGATCGAGCAGCAGTTGAAGTTCCCGGTCTTCGTCAAGCCGTGCCGGGCCGGATCGTCGATGGGCATCAGCAAGGTCGACGACGCCGCCGGTCTGGCGGACGCGATCGAGGAGGCCCGCACCCACGACCTCAAGGTCATCGTCGAGGAAGGCATCGTCGGCCGCGAGATCGAGTGCGCGGTGCTCCAGGGTCGCGGGTGCGACGCTCCGCGGACCTCGCAGGTCGGCGAGATCGTCGTCGAGGCCGGGCACGGGCACACGTTCTACGACTTCGAGGCCAAGTACCTCGACGCCGACGCGGTGCGCCTCAGCTGCCCCGCCGACGTGCCGTTGGAGCAGGCCGATGAGGTGCGCCGCTGCGCCGCCGATGCGTTCGAGGCCCTCGGCTGTGAGGGCTTGGCCCGGGTCGACTGCTTCGTCACGCCCGCCGGTGAGGTGCTCGTCAACGAGATCAACACCATGCCCGGCTTCACGCCGTTCTCGATGTACCCGCAGATGTGGAAGGCCACCGGCCTGGGGTACACCGAACTGATCACCGAACTCATCGAACTCGCCCTCCAGCGGCCGGTCGGGCTGCGCTGACCGGCCGCGCCGGGCCGGTTACTGGATGATGCCGGCCGCCCGCAGGCGGGCGCGCTCCTCCTCGCTGAGCCCGAGCCGTTCCAGCACCGGGTCGGTGTGCTCGCCCAAGGCGGGGATCGCGCCCATCGGCAACTCCACGTCCCGGAAGTTCATCGGCGGCAACACCGCGCGGATCGGCCCCTTCTCGGTCTGGACCTCACGCCACCGGTCGCGGGCGTGCAACTGCGGGTGGGCCACCAGTCCGGCCATGTCGTTGACCTGGGCCGCGGCCACTCCGGACCGAGCCAAACGCTCCTCCAGTTCGGCCGTCGTCAATCGACGGGTGCGCTGCGCCACCGCCGCATCGACCTCGGCGCGGTGCTCGACGCGCAGCACGTTCGTGGCGAACCGTGCGTCGTCGGCCAGCGCGTCGTCGGCCAACACCTCGCGGGCCAGCGCGTCCCAGCCGCGATCGTTCTGCACGCCGATGAGCACCTCGCCATCACTGGTCGGGTAGGCGTCGTACGGCGCGATCGCGGCGTGGCTCAGGCCCATGCGCGGCAACTGCCGCTCGGCGTACATCTGCACGTACATCGGGTGGCCGAGCCACTCGACGGTCGAGTCGAACATCGACACGTCGATGACGGCGCCGACGCCCGTGCGCTCGCGGCGGTACAACGCGGCCAGCACCGAGGTGACGATGTACATGCCGCCGGCGATGTCCGAGGTCGGGATCCCCGTCTTCGAGGCCTGCTCGGGCGTGCCGGTGATGGAGACCAGCCCGGTCTCGGCCTGCACGAGCATGTCGTAGGCCTTCGCGTCCATCCGCGGCCCGGAGGTGCCGTAGCCGGTCAGGCCGACGACGATCAGACGCGGGTTGCGGGCGGTGAGCACCTCGGTGCCCAGCCCGAGCCGCTCGGCCGCGCCCGGCGCGAGGTTCTGCACGACGACGTCGGCCTCGTCGACCAGGCGCAGCACCAGTTCCACGCCCTCGGGCGACTTCAGGTCCACCGAGACGGACTCCTTGCCCCGGTTGAGCCAGACGAAGTGGGAGGCCAGGCCATGCACGGTGTCGTCGTAGTCGCGGGCGAAGTCACCCTCGCCGACCCGTTCGATCTTGATGACGTCGGCGCCCAGATCGGCCAGGTGACGGGTGGCCAGGGGAGCGGCCACGGCCTGCTCCAGGGCCACCACGGTGACATCGGCCAGGGGGAGTGCCCCGTCTGCGGCGACGGGGGAGGCGGTGCTGTGATCCATGCCGCCGATGGTCTCAGACGCAGGCGTGTCCGTTCTTCGGCAATACCTGTGCGGCATCGGCGAACGCCGGGAGGAGCAACGGTGCCGGCGCGTACGTGTTCGGCACGAGGACCTCGATGGCCGGATCCCGCCCGAACGTCGTCAACCGGACGCCGTCGCTGAGATCCTCGGCGACCCAGTCGATGCCGCTGGCGTCGATGCACTGCTGGGTCGTCGGCGGCAGGGCAGGGACCCCGCAGCGGGCCACGATGGCCGGGTCGCCCCACGCGCGCACCGACGGCACGCTCGGTGACGTGTCGCGCAGTTCCTGCCCACCGACGGTCTGGGGCCACACCCGAGCGACCTCGGTGCAGGCCGGGTCCTGCGCCAGCGGCGCCTCGGCCACCTCGACACTGGAGGAACATCCGGTCAGGGCGAGAAGCGCGACTCCGCTCAGGAGCACGGCGCGTGGGTGGAGGGACGACACATGTGCGACGCTACCTGTTGCGCCTGAAGCCCATGAAAGGAGCGGTGTGGCCCCCACCCTGCACGACCTCGGCGAGGACGCCGTGCTCGCTCGCATCCTGCCGCTCTACGCCGGCGACCGTGTCGACCGCGTCGGCCCGGGCGATGACGCCGCGGTGATCGCCACCTCCGGGTCCGTCGTGGCCACGACCGACACCATGGTCCGGGGCCGCGACTGGCTCGACGAGTGGTCCAACCCCGCCGACGTGGCGCACAAGGCCTTCGCCCAGAACGTCGCCGACATCGCCTCGATGGGCGCGCGGCCGCTGAGTCTGCTCATCAGTCTCGCGGCCGATCCATTGACCGACGTCGCCTGGGCCGAGGAGTTCGCCCGCGGCCTGGGGGAGGTGTGCACCGCCCACGACGTGACGGTCGCCGGAGGCGATCTCAGCTCCGCCCCGCCCGAGGTGATCGTGCTCTCGGTCACGGCGTTGGGTGATCTCGACGGTCGCCCGCCGGTGTTGCGCAGCGGA
>NZ_BCRE01000093.1 GCF_001552435.1 Kribbia dieselivorans NBRC 106261 | reverse complement strand
CCGTTGGCCCGGATCGCCGAGGGGCGGGCGGCCGCGGAGGCCGGTGCCCACGCGATGCTTGACCTCTCCGACGGGCTCTCGCGCGACGGCCACCGGATGGCGCGGGCCTCGCGCGTGCGCCTGGAGTTGGACTCCGACCTGCTCAGCGGTGACGTGGCGTGGCTCACGGGGGTGGTCGGCCAGGCCCGGGCACGGTCGTGCCTGTTCGGTGGGGGAGAGGAGCACTCGCTGTTGGGCGCGTTCGCGCTCGGAGCGTCGTTGCCGCCCCAGTGGCGCCCGATCGGCCGAGTCGGGGCGCTGCGCTCCGGGGACGAACCGGGCGTGACCCTCGACGGCGCTCCGCTGCCCGTTCAGGGGTGGGACCACTTCACCGACTGAGCCGTGCCCAGCGCTGGGGCGGGCATGCAGAAGGAGCCGGTGACCCTGAACGGGTCACCGGCTCCTTCTCGAGGGCAGGTCAGGTCAGCGGGTGACCTTGCCGGCCTTGAGGCACGACGTGCAGACGTTGAGACGCTTCGGGGTCACACCCGCATCGCCCACCTTGGCGCGCACGCGCTGGATGTTCGGGGTCCAGCGGCGCTTGTTGCGGCGGTGCGAGTGCGAGATGGAGTGACCGAAGCTGGGTCCCTTGCCGCAGATTTCGCAGGTGGCAGCCACGGAGTTTCTCCTGAGATCGGTTCTGGTTTCGGTACGTCCCACGGCAGACCAGAGGTCCCCCGCGTCACGGGACAACCTGAGTAGACTACCCGACGCTGCAGATTCGGCAAAACCGCACCAGACCACCGGGCCAAGCGGCCTGCGCTGGTCTAGCCTGCCAGAGTGCTGCACGACATCGACCCGTCGACAGTGCGCCGCTGGGCTGTCCTCGCTCGCGGTGCCCTGGGCGAACGCCGGGAGCGCATCGACGCGCTCAACGTCTTTCCCGTCCCCGACGGTGACACGGGGACCAACCTCTACCTGACGCTGGACCAGGGGTTCGACCGGGTGCGTGCGGCACACACAAAGCGCAATGCCAACGGTGGCCCGCCCCTGTCGGTCGGTGAGCAGACCCGCATCCTTGCCGACGCCACCCTGCTGACGGCCCGCGGCAACTCCGGGGTCATCCTCAGCCAGATGGTCCGTGGGTTCGCGGAGTCGTTCGACGAGGTCGAGGGCGCGGCCTGTGCCGGCCCGGTCGAGGTGGCTCGCGGCCTGACCCGTGCGGCCGAGCTCGCCCACGCGTGCGTGCAGCGCCCGGTGGCCGGCACGATCCTCACCGTTGCCGCAGACAGCGCCACCGCCGCCGTGGCCGCCGCCGACACCGACGGCACCCTCGGCGAGGTCGTCGGCGCCGCGGTCGAGGCGGCGGAGACGTCGCTGGCCGAAACCCCGTCCCTCCTGCCCGCCCTCAAGGATGCCGGGGTCGTCGACGCCGGCGGGGCGGGGTACCTGCTGCTCCTCGAGATCCTCGATCACGTGGTGCGCGACACCGACGAGCGGCGGTTCCGAGTCGACGACTTCCTCAACCAGACCAGGCTCGTGACGTTCACCCCGACCGCCACCGCGCAGGATCCCACCACGGTCCCGGCCGGGGTCGACTACGAGGTCATGTACCTCATCGACCAGACCGACGAGGCCCGGATCGCCACGCTCAAGAACGAGCTCGACGCGATCGGTGAGGCCGTCATCGTCGTCGGTGGTCCGCAGTTGTGGAACGTCCACGTTCACCTCGAGGACATCGGCGCGGCCATCGAACGCGGCATCGAGGCCGGCCGGCCCCACCGGATCCGGGTGGGACCGCTGCTCGAGGCCGTACACGACCGGCAGGGCCCACCGGCCCCGGTGGGCGTGGTCGCCTGTGCCGCTGGGCCCGGGCTGGCCGACCTGTTCGAGAGCGCCGGGGCCATCGCGGTCGCCTCCGGCCCGGGCCAGCGCGCCTCCGCCGGCGAACTGCTCGACGCCGTGCACGCCAGCCACGCGGTCGACGTGCTGCTCCTGCCCAACGACCGAGACACCCACCTCGCCGCCCAGGCCGCCGCCCGCGCCGCCGCCGACGACGGGATCGCCGTGCACGTCATCCCCTCCACCACGGCCGTCCAGGGCATGGCGGCGTTGGTCGTCTACGACCCCGACGCCGACCCGATGGTCAACCAGATCGCCATGGTCCAGGCCTCCGCGCAGACCCACCACGGAGCGGTGTCCACGGCCGTCAAGCCCGGCCTGACGAGCGGTGGCTGGTGCGAGATCGGCGACATCCTCGGTATCGTCGACGGCGACATCACCCTGATCGGCCAGGACACGACCGAGGTCGCCCTGCGCGTGCTCGAGCGGCTCCTGGCCGGCGGGGGCGAACTCGTCACCCTCATCCGGGGGGCGGGCGCCGGGGACGATCTCGTCGACGATGTGGTGCGCGAACTGCGCTCCGCCCATTTCGGTCTGGAGGTCGAGGTCGTCGACGGCGGTCAGCCGCACTACGAACTACTCATTGGGGTGGAATGACGCGTGGCCGATGAGACCACCCGGCTCAAGGGCCTGATCGGTGGCCAGGCCGCCGGGAAACTCGCCGAACACCGTGACCTGCACACCGTCGGCGACCTGCTGCGCTACTGGCCGACGCGGTACCGCACCCACGAGTCCGACCTGTCGCGGTTGCGGCCGGGGGAGTACGCCGTCGTCGTCGCGGACGTGAGCCGGGCCACGACGCGGCCGATGCAGCGCCGCCGCGGCCGGATGCTGACGTGCACGATCACCGACGGCCAGCGCGAGATCGACCTGACGTTCTTCTCCGCTTACGGCCACGAGGGCAAACTCGTCCCCGGCGTGCGCGGCATCTTCGCCGGTGAGGTGACGCAGTACCGCGGGCAGTTGCAGCTGGCCCACCCCGGGTACACCCTCATCGAACCCGGGCTCGACGACGCCACGCGTGGGCTCATCCCGATCTATCGCCACGTGCCGAAGGTGCACAACTGGACCATCGCCGAGTGCACGCGCCTCGTGCTCGACCATCTCGACCACGTCACCGATGCCCTGCCGGCGCAGATCCGGGCGCAGCGGAGTCTCGTGGACCGCACCAGCGCCTTGCGTCACCTGCACGTCCCGCGCACGTTCGCCGACGTCGAGGCCGCCCGGCATCGGATGCGCTACGAGGAGGCCCTCGTGCTCCAGTGCGTGCTCGGCCAGCGGCGCGTCGCCCAGGCCGCCGAACGCACCGTGCCGCGCCCGCAGCAGGAGCGCGGCCTGCTCGAGGCCTTCGATCAGCGACTGCCGTTCGAGCTCACCGAGGGGCAGGTGGAGGTCGGGGAGGTGCTCGCCGCGGAGATGGCCCGCCCCACCCCGATGCACCGGTTGCTGCAGGGTGAGGTCGGGTCGGGCAAGACCGTCGTCGCGCTGCGGGCCATGCTGGCTGCGGTCGACTCCGGGGGACAGTCCGCGCTGCTCGCCCCGACCGAGGTGCTCGCCGCGCAGCACCACCGGTCCATCACCGCGATGCTCGGTGACCTCGCCGAGGGGGGGATGCTCGGCGGCAGCGAGATCGGCACCCGGGTGACCCTGCTCACCGGCAGTCTGTCGACCGCCGCGCGACGCAAGGCCCTGCTCGAGATCGTCTCGGGCGAGGCCGGCATCGTCATCGGTACCCACGCCCTGATCCAGGACGGCGTGGACTTCCACGACCTCGCCCTGGTCGTCGTCGATGAGCAGCACCGCTTCGGCGTCGAGCAGCGAGACGCCCTACGCAGCAAGGGAGCCCAGCCCCCGCACGTGCTCGTCATGACGGCCACGCCGATCCCGCGCACGGTCGCGATGACGGTCTACGGCGACATGGAGACGTCGACCCTGACACAGGTGCCCCGCGGTCGCCAGCCGGTCGAGACGTTCGTCGTGCCGGAGGACAAGCCCGCCTGGGTCGAGCGCACGTGGACGCGGTTGGCCGAGGAGGTCGCGGCCGGTCGGCAGGCGTACGTCGTCTGCCCGCGGATCGGGGAGGAGGGTGAGGTCCTCGAGACCGAGATGTTCGACGAGGTCGTGGGCGAGGCCGACGACGATTCCGGAGCGTCGAACGGGGCCGCTGCGGACACCGCCGCTGACCATCCCGGTCCAGATCGCCCGCTGGCGTC
The DNA here is from genome assembly GCF_001552435.1 of Kribbia dieselivorans NBRC 106261. Lineage (GTDB taxonomy): Bacteria > Actinomycetota > Actinomycetes > Actinomycetales > Dermatophilaceae > Kribbia > Kribbia dieselivorans. The sequence continues at coordinate 8,986 of NZ_BCRE01000093.1, read as the reverse complement.
CGTGCTCGAGACGGTCGCCCAGCTGCGCGCCCACCCGGCCCTGGCCGACCTGCGCATCGACATCCTCCACGGCCGGATGCCCGCCGAGGAGAAGGAGGCCGTCATGACCCGCTTCGCCGCCGGGGAGATCGACGTGCTCGTGGCCACCACCGTCATCGAGGTCGGCGTCGACGTGCCGAACGCCTCGGTCATGGTCATCAAGGACGCCGACCGGTTCGGCGTGAGCCAGTTGCACCAGCTGCGCGGTCGCGTCGGCCGTGGGCAGCACGCCGGTGTGTGTCTGCTCATGTCGGCCTCCCAGACCGATTCCGCGCGGGAGCGTCTGACCGCCGTGGCCGGCACGAACGACGGGTTCGCATTGTCGCGGCTCGACCTCGGTCAGCGCCGCGAGGGCGACATCCTCGGAGCGCGGCAGCACGGCGGTCACAGTCAACTGGAGTTCCTCTCGTTGCTCCGCGACGAGGAGATCATCATCGAGGCCCGCGAGGACGCGACCGCCCTGATCGCCACCGACCCGACCCTGGCCGCGTGGCCGGAGTTGGCGGCCGCGGTGGCGCAGCGGGTCGACTCCGAGCAGGCCGCCTACCTGGAGAAGGGCTGAGCCGGATGACCCGCATCATCGGTGGTGTCGCGGGAGGCCGGCAGATCGCTGCTCCGCCCGGAAACCGCACCCGACCCACCAGTGACAAGGTGCGCGAGGCCCTCTTCTCCTCCTTGGAATCCCGGGGCCTCGTCGATGGAGCCGTCGTGCTCGACCTCTACGCCGGGTCCGGCGCGCTCGGGCTCGAGGCGCTCAGCCGCGGAGCGTCGCACGTCACCTGCGTCGATGATCACGCCGGCGCCGTCGCGACGATCCGCCGCAATGCCGACACCCTCGGGCTGCCCGGGCTCGATGTGCGTCGTGGCGCCGTGGCGACCGTCCTGGGGCGCGGCGCTCCGGCACGGCCCGCCGATCTCGTGCTCGCCGACCCGCCCTACGACATCCCCGAGACCGACCTCACCACGACGCTCCGCCTGGTGGTCGACCAGGGATGGCTCGCGCCCGATGCGTTCCTCGTCGTCGAACGCTCGTCGCGCAACCCCGAGCCGACCTGGCCGGCGGCGGTCGAGCCGGATGGGCGCAAGGTCTATGGCGAGACGACCATCTGGTTCGCCTGGGGCCCGGGTGCCGATGACGCACCCGCTAGGGTCGAGCCATGACACGACGTTGCGTCTGCCCAGGTTCCTACGACCCGATCACGTTGGGTCACAGTGACATCATCGGCCGGGCCGCGGCCATGTACGACGAGGTCATCGTGGCGGTGCTGTACAACCCCGCCAAGGAGGGCGTGTTCACCATCGATGAGCGGCTGAAGTTCATCACGCAGGGCATCGACGAGGCCGGCCTGACCAACGTGCGCGCCGAGGCGTTTGCCAACCGCCTGCTCGTCGACGTGTGCAAGGACGTCGAGGCCGATGTCGTCGTCAAGGGGCTGCGCGGCGGCACCGACTTCGCCTACGAACTGCCCATGGCCCTGATGAACCGTCACCTCACCGGTCTGGAGACGGTGTTCCTGCCCGGTGCGCCGCGCTACGAACACATCAGCAGCTCGCTGGTCAAGGAGGTCGTGCGGTTCGGTGGCGACATCAGCGGCCTCGTGCGCGACCACGTTCGGGACGCCCTCGTCGAGCGTTTGGGTCCGAAGGCCTGACTCGGGTAATGTAGGTCGTCGGTCTGCGTCTGACGTGACGTGACCGTCCCGTTCGACAGTATGGAGCCATGAACCACATCGATCCTGCCTCGCCGCTGGTGCTCGACACCAAGGAGGTGGGGCGCCGACCCGGGTCGATGAAGGAATTGACCCGTACCGTCGGTGCACCCGCCGATTTCGGCACCGACGTGCTCATGATTGCGCAGGGCCAGCCACTGGAGCTGGAGCTGCGCCTTGAGTCCGTCATGGAGGGTGTGCTGGTGACCGGGACGGTTCGGGCGAGCGCGACCGGCGCATGCGTGCGGTGTCTGGACCCGATCGACGTCCCCGTCGACCAGGGCTTCCAGGAACTGTTCGTGTGGGCCGATCGGGCGTCACACCACCAGGAGGTGGGTGACACCGACGACGAAGACGAGAGCTACCGGATCGAGAACGACCTCATCGATCTCGAACCGATGCTCCGGGACGCAGTGGTGACCACGCTGCCGTTCCAACCGGTGTGCCGCGAAGACTGCCCCGGGCTGTGCTCACAATGTGGGTTCCGGCTCGAGGACGACCCGGAGCATGCACACGAGGTGATCGACCCGCGCTGGGCGGCTCTGGGGCAACTCCAGGGCCTGGGCGCGACGGCCACCGACGAGACCAAGCACGACCAAGAGATCCAAGAGAAGAGGAACTGACGTGGCTGTCCCGAAGCGGAAGATGTCGCGCTCCAACACCCGTTCGCGTCGCGCGAACTGGAAGGCCGCGCCCGTCGCCCTGACCACCTGCCCGGCCTGCAAGTCGCCGACGCAGCCGCACATGGCGTGCCCGACCTGCGGCACCTACAAGGACCGCCAGTACGCGGTCGCCGAGCGCACCGAGCACCAGGCCTGATTCGCGTCGCGTGACCCGCGCGCGCAAGGCTCGGCAGTGGCACGTCGAGGAGTTCTCCGCCTACCTCACCGAGGTGGTCGGGGGAGTCGTCGACGCGCCACTGCTTGAGCGTGCCCTGACACACCGCTCGTACGCGTTCGAGAACGGCGGGATTCCGCACAACGAGCGTCTCGAGTTCCTCGGCGATGCCGTCCTCGGCCTCGTCGTCACGGACACGCTCTTCCGTACCCACCCGGACCTGCCCGAGGGGCAGCTCGCGAAGTTTCGCGCCGCGGTGGTCAACATGCGTGCCCTCGCCGATGTCGCCCGCACGATCGGTCTAGGGGAGTACGTGCGCGTCGGCCGGGGCGAAGAGGCCACCGGTGGACGCGACAAGACCTCGATCCTGGCCGACACCGTCGAGGCGGTCATCGGAGCGACGTACATCTCGCTGGGGCAGGACGCGGCGGCCACGCTGATCCACACCCTTCTCGACCCGGTCATCGCCCAGGCCGCGACGCTCGGGGCCGGGCTGGACTGGAAGACGAGCCTGCAGGAGAGCGTCAACGCGCACGGGCTCGACGCTCCGGTCTATGCCTCCGAGAAGGAGGGCCCGGATCACGCCCGCACCTACCGCGCGACCGTCAGCGTCGAGGGAGACGCGCTCGGTCACGGCTCCGGTCGGACCAAGAAGGACGCCGAGATGCAGGCGGCCGAAGAGGCGTGGCGCGCGTTGCAGACCCGGTTCGGTGAGCCGAGTGCCACCGGCGGTTCACCCGCGCATGCCTGAACTGCCCGAGGTCGAGGTCGTGCGCCGCGGCCTGGCCGACCATGTCGCCGGCCGCATCATCGATCACCTTGAGTTGCGCGGCTCCCGCGTGGCGCGTCGTCACGTGGCCGGGCCGGAGGACTTGTCTCGCCAGGTGTCCGGGGCGACGGTCGCCGGGGTGCATCGGCGTGGCAAGTACCTGTGGCTCGCCCTGGCGCGGGGTGCCGGTGAGCCGGCCGAGCTGGGGCTGATCACGCATCTGGGGATGAGCGGGCAGATGCTCGTCGCCGACGCGGGGGAGCCGGACCCGAAGCATCTGCATGGGCGGTTCACGTTCGCCGACGGTGGCCCGCAGGTGCGGTTCATCGACCAGCGCACGTTCGGCGGCTTCGCCCTGTCGGCGTTGGACGGCTCCGGTCTGCCCCAGGCCATCACCCACATCGCCCGCGACCCCTTCGATCCGCAGTTCGACGCCGCCCGGGTGTCACGGGTGATCAAGTCGAGGTCGTCGGCGATCAAGCGGGTGCTGCTCGATCAGAAGGTCGTCTCGGGGATCGGCAACATCTACGCCGACGAATCGCTGTGGCGCGCCGGGGTGCACGGCAACCGTGCGGCCGACGCGCTGACGAAGCCGGCGATTGCCCGATTGCTCGGCCATGCCCGTGACGTCATGACCGAGGCGCTCGCCGAGGGCGGCACGAGTTTCGACGCGCTGTACGTCAACGTCAACGGCGCGTCGGGGTACTTCGACCGGCGGTTGAACGTGTACGGCCAGGAGGGTCGCCCCTGCGCGCGCTGTGGCACGCCGATCCGTCGCGTCGCGTTCATGAATCGCAGTTCGTACTTCTGCCCGGTGTGTCAGACGAAGCCGCGCGTCCCGAGCTGACACTCGCTCGCGTCGACGTCATCCGGAACAAACGTACTGGTTACCTCTTGAGCAGTCCCGGCACTGAACTGTGTTCGTTGATGAACATCCTGAGGCTGGGGTCCAGGTAGCCGGAGACCGTAAGAATGTCGTCGTAGCGGGCCTGCACATGTACGGCTGGCCATGGCGACCAGGCCCGTCAGCATCGCGCCCCAGCTCGCCGGCGTCGTCGAAAACCCAGTGACCCGTACGCTGATGCGCCGAGTGGCGGGCGCTCATGCGCTCGTCGAGTGCGTTGCGTAGCGCCACTTCGAAGTACGCCAGCGATTGCCAGAAGGCACCGGAGACGTCGACGTTCCAGCGGTACAGCTCCATCGCGGCTAGCTTGTTGCCACCGGTGTGCCTGAGGTAGTGCCGGAGGCGCGCCTGTGCGAAATGACGCTCATAGAAGGTCCAGTCCGCGCGTGCGCTGCCCATACCCAGCCCCTTCCGTGTAGTATCGATGACGAACACCCCGGAACCGTCCCTGTAGTCCCCGCCAGAGGGCCGATCAAACGGCCGGGGTTCTGCTTTTCTCTATCGGTTTCGACGTGTGTGCTCCACCAAGCCTAGTTTGACGATTGTGGCAGCGCAGGGTTGATGGCCGGCGAGGTAGCTCGGGTCGTAGAGGAACGTGGTGGAGACCGTGCCTCGCGAACGGGCGACGTGGGCCTGGCCGACACGCGCGGGTCCGCCATCGACGTCCATGAAGACGTCAAGCGATGTCATCGAGCACGCCGAGGGCGCGCAGCACCTGCGCGACGTTGCCGAAGCCCACGCCGGGATCTCCCGACTCGATCTTGCGCAGGGTGTCACGAGTGATGCCGGCGCGCTCGGACACCTGCTGCGCCGTGAGGCCCATGACCATGCGCCAGCCTCGGACATGCTCCCCGAACCCCGAGAGTTGTCGGTCGATCCGGTATCCGGTCATGGCGAAGTCCTCCTTCTGTGGCGACAACACCATCCAGAACGGGGAGTTATGACGAAGATTATCGTCATAGGATGGGCTAGGGAATGGGCAGCTTCTTGAGTTTCACGGCCTCGCCGGTGTGCCGCTCGGACAGGTCTGCCATGGCCTGGCGGATCGTCGAGACGTACAGGTGGGCCCCTGTCAGGCTGGGGTGGATGCCGTCGGGCTGCAGGCTGGCCGGCGAAGCCGAAACGGCCCGGTTCCAGTCGGCGACCTCGACGTTGGCGTAGTCCTGGGCGACGCGGTCCAGCGTGGCGTTGTCCTCCACGGCGCGCGTCGAGCGGGGGAGATGCACGTTGACGACGACGACCATTCGCTGCGGCCCCAATTGATCCAACACCGCCCGCAGATCCGCCTCGGGGGTCCCGGCGTTGGTGCCGAAGGCGAGCACCACGGCGCGGCGCGTGGTGTCTCCGGCCGCCGTCACCTGCGTCAGGCCGTCGCTCCAGTGGCGGTTGGACTTGGCATCGATCTGGATCCCCGGGAAGTAGTACTTCAGGGCCGGCACCACGCCCACGGCCATCGAATCGCCGAACACGTCGATCTCCTTGCCCTTGGGCATGGTGAACGAGGCGTCCAGAGCGGTCACCGCGCCGTCCCGCGCTCCGGCAGCTTCAGCAGCGTTGGCCTCGATCATCCGCTGCGTGGACGTCTGCGAGGGTGCGGTCGCGATCCAGGCCCCGGTTCCGACGACCCAGACGAGCACCGCCGCGATCCCGATCCGCGCGACGGGCACGCGCCCCCATTGACCGGTGGGCCGAAGCCGGGCCAGCGCCCCGCGGAACCCGTACTTGCGCACCGGCGTCTCGACGAACCGCAGCGATAGGTCGGCAATGGCCCACGTCACGAGCACAACCCACACGCGCGTGAGGACGAACCGCAGCGTTCCCGGCGTCGACGGCAGATCGTGGTTGACCACGAGGATCACCGGCCAGTGCCACAGGTACAGGCCGTACGACCGTTGTCCGATGGCTGCGAGGACCGGGTGGTCGAGCACCTGACGCAGCCGTCCGGGTCGGTCGATCGTGGCAGCGATGATGACAATGACCGCCACCGAGGCCAGCAGCAGCCCACCGCGGAAGGTGAGCGCGCGCTCCTCCGACAAGGCCACGAGGCACACAGCGAGCGTCGCGAGGGCGGCCCCGAGGATCCACGGCCGGCCGCGCACCCACACCGGCGAGTCCAGCCAGGCGCGCTGCGGCCCCGCCCACGCGAACGCCAACCCCGCGCCGAGCATGAGTCCGAACAGGTGCGTGTCGGTGCCGTAGTAGACCCGCGTCGCGGCGGTCGGGTCGAACAGCAGGGCCATGAGCACGGCGGAGCCGAGTGCGGTCGCCACCGCGAGACCGGCGCGACGGGTCAGGCTGGGCACGGCCGCGGTCAGGCCGATCATGACCAGCGGCCAGAGCAGGTAGAACTGCTCCTCGACGGCCAGGGACCAGAAGTTCATGAACAACTGCGGCGAAGTTGAGGTGAAGTAGTTGCTGCCGGCGATGATCTCGACCCAGTTCGTCGAGAAGGTCAGCGCGCCGAACGTCTGCCGGTCGATGCCGACGAGCAGATCGGTCTGCACGACGCGGGCGAGCCAGATCGACGCGGTGACACACAGGAGCAACGCCGGGAGCAGTCGCCGCGCTCGCCGCAGCCAGAACTGGCCGAGGTCGACGCGCCCGTTCGCCGCCTGCTCGCGCAGCAGGAGCGTCGTGATGAGGAACCCCGAGATGACGAAGAACATGTCGACGCCGACGAAGCCGCCGGGCAACCAGGTGGGATTGAGGTGGTAGATGAACACCGCGATGATGGCGAGTGCGCGCAGGCCATCGAGGCCGGGGATCACCCGAGGTCTGAGTTCGACCGCGGGCGCCGGCACCTCATGGGCCTCAGGTGTCACGACCGCCACAGCACTACGCTAGGGGCCGGCACCGACAACCCCACGGAGGCGCGCGTGAGCGACGACACGAAATCTTCCGCGCAGCGCGTGACCGCGTTCGTTCGAGGCCGGGTCCAGGGTGTCGGATTCCGGTGGTGGACCCGGGCGCGGGCCCTGGAGCTCGGGCTCGTCGGACACGCCCGCAACATGGACGACGGGCGCGTCGAGGTGCTCGCCCAAGGCGATCCGACCGCCGTCGACCGACTCCTGCACCTGCTGCGCGAACAGCCCAGCACCACCGATCGCCCGGGCCGCGTCGACACCGTCGTGGTCCAGCAGGGCATCGTCCGTCCGGATGTCCGGGGCTTCGTCGAGAAGTGACACCGGTCGGCTACGCTGCCGCCGTGACCGATGCCCAGCGTGACCCCGCGTCAGGGTCCGACGTGCCCCCGACCGAGGCGACCGCCGGCCCGGCGATCCCCGCCGAACTGGCCGTGCTGCGCTCCAGCATCGACAACATCGACGCCGCGCTCGTGCACATCCTCGCCGAGCGCTTCAAGGCGACGTTGCGCGTCGGCCGGCTCAAGGCCGAACTCGACCTGCCGCCCTCCGACCCGGGTCGCGAGGAGCGACAGATCGCCCGGCTGCGCGGCTTGGCGCACGAGGCCGGGCTGGATCCGGCGTTCGCCGAGAAGTTCCTCAACTTCATCGTGGCCGAGGTCATCCGACACCACGAGGCCATCGCCAAGGGTGAGGACCCGCTCGCGCCGTAAACTCGGGGAATGTTCGTCAAGTCCCTGACCCTCAAGGGGTTCAAGTCGTTCGCCTCGGCGACGCACCTGCGCCTTGAACCGGGCATCACGTGCATCGTCGGCCCGAACGGCTCGGGCAAGTCCAACGTCGTCGACGCGCTCGCCTGGGTCATGGGGGAGCAGGGCGCGAAGACGCTGCGCGGCGGCAAGATGGAGGACGTCATCTTCGCCGGCACCCCCGGCCGAGCGCCGCTGGGCCGCGCCGAGGTGACGATGACGATCGACAACACCGACGGGGCGCTGCCGATCGACTACACCGAGGTGACGATCAGTCGCACGATGTTCCGCCACGGCGGGTCGGAGTACGCGATCAACGGCACCTCGTGTCGCCTTCTCGATATCCAGGAACTGCTCTCCGACAGCGGAATCGGCCGTGAGATGCACGTCATCGTCGGTCAGGGGCAACTTGACGCGGTGCTGCGCGCCACCCCCGAGGAGCGCCGTGGCTTCATCGAAGAGGCCGCCGGCGTGCTCAAACACCGCAAGCGCAAGGAGAAGGCGCTGCGCAAGCTCGACGCGATGGAGGGCAACCTCGCGCGGCTGGGCGACTTGACGGGTGAGCTGCGCCGACAGCTCGGACCGCTGGGGCGCCAGGCCGAGGCGGCGCGCAAGGCCGCGGTCATCCAGGCCGACGCCCGCGATGCGCGGCTGCGGTTGCTCGCCGATGACCTGGCCCAGATCACCGCCGTGCTCGAGCAGGAGGTGGCCGACGAACAGGCGCTCATCGCCCGACGCTCTGCCCTCGAGGAGCGGCTGGCCGGCCTGCACGAGCAGGTGCGCGAGTTGGAGGCGGCCGTCCGCGAGGCCACGCCCCAGGCCGAGCTGGCCAGCCAGCGGTGGGTGCGACTGCAATCGCTACGTGACCGACTCGAGTCGACCTCATCGCTGGCTGCGGAGCGGGTGCGGCTGTTGGGGCATGACGACGTCGAGGAGACGACGACCGGGCGGGACCCCGAGGAGTTGCGTCGCCAGGCGGCCACGGCGCGGGCGGAGGAGGCGAAGCTGACCGCCCAGGTCGAGGAGGCCGCCGCCGCGGTCACCTCCGCAGTCGAGCGCCGGCAGGCGGCCGAGCAGGCGTACGCCGACGAGGTGAAGCGCCTGGCCGCGGTGGCGCG